>CAXUMU010000032.1:2981-17452 GCA_964252145.1 uncultured Sphingomonadaceae bacterium | reverse complement strand
CGTCGTCGGCAGCACCGTCGGCATCGTCGGGCTGGGCGGGATCGGCGCGGCGGTGGCGCGGCGCGCGCTGGCGCTGGGCGCGCGCGTCACCGCGGTGCGGCGGCGGCAGCATCTGCCCAGCCCGGTGGCGGGTATCGATCTGCTGGGCGATCTGGGCGAGGTGGTCGCGTCGGCGGACCATCTGCTGCTCGCGCTGCCGGCGACGGATGCCACGCGCAAGCTGATCGATGCCGCCATGCTTGCCCGCGCCAAGCCTACCGCGCACCTGATCAACGTCGCGCGCGGATCGGTGCTGGATCAGGAGGCATTGATCGCCGCGCTCGATGCCGGCCGCCTGGGCTTCGCGACGCTGGACGTGACCGAGCCCGAGCCGCTTCCACCCGGCCACGCGCTGTGGACGCACCCGTTGGTGCGGCTGACGCCGCACGTCTCGTCCAACTACACCGTCGTTCGCGACGCGCTGTTCGACCGCGTCGCCGCCAATCTCGACCGCTTCGTGCGCGGCGAGGCGCCGTCCGACATCGTCGATGCCGCCGCCGGCTATTGATCCAAGAAGGGGCTGAACCATGAACCAGATCGTCCGATCGGACGCCTTCCGCCTGCGCGGCGATGCGCCGCGCGCGTCGATCGAGGAGGAGCGGCTGCACCGCAAGCGCCGGCTCGCCGCCGCGTACCGCATCTTCGCGCAGAAGGGCTACGATCTCAGCCTGGCCGGCCACATCACGGCGCGCGATCCCGAATATGAGGACCGCTTCTGGGTGGCGCCGATCGGCCCGTGGTTCGGCCATATCCGCGTGTCCGATCTGGTGCTGGTCGGTCATGACGGCAACATCCTGGCCGGGCGGGGGCCGATCAACCAGGCGGGCTTCATGATCCATTCCGAGATCCACAAGGCGCGGCCCGACGTGATCGCGGCGGCGCATTCGCATTCTATCTACGGCAAGGCGTGGTCGGCGCTGGGCCGCCTGCTCGATCCGATCAGCCAGGACGCCTGCTTCTTCTACGAGAACCACGTGCTGTTCGAGACGTTCTGCGGCATCGTGCTCGACAAGTCGGAGGGCGAGCGGATCGCCGCGGCGCTGGGCGACAAGCGCGCCGCGATCCTGCAGAATCACGGCATCCTGACCGTCGGCGGCAGCGTGGAGAGCGCGGTCGCCAGCTACGTCTCAATGGAGAATGCCTGCCAGACGCAATTGCTGGCCGAGGCCGCCGGCACGGTGAAGCCGATCGCGCACGAGGTGGCGCGCTACACCGCCAGCCAGATGCTTGGCAGCGATCCCGGCGCCTTCGGCTTCCGCCCGCTGTACGAGCGTATCCTGCGCGAGCAGCCCGACTTCCTGGAATAGACCAGAACCTCTGAGACGCGCCGCACGGCGGCGCGCCGACCCATTGCATCGGAGATTTCGACATGCCGGTTCCCCACCGGGCGTGGCGGCTGCTTGCGGCCGTCAGCCTGACCACGCTCGCGTCCCAGGTTCATGCGCAGGCCGCGCCCGCCGATCCGCCGGTCCAGCTGGCTTCGCTGGATGCGCAGGGGCTGGACGATATCGTCGTCACCGCCGAGCGGCGCGAGACCAGCCTGCAGCGCACCCCGATCGCGATCAGCGCGTTCGGCGCGGATACACTGGCGGATCGCAAGATCGATTCGATCCGCGACCTGGCCGGGCAGATCCCCAACCTGCGCATTCCGCGCGCGACGATCGGCTACACCACCCAGCTCTTCTCGCTGCGCGGCGTGGGCGAGACCGATCCGATCCAGGAGCCGACGCTCTCGGTGTATGTCGACGACGTCTATTTTCCGCGCCAGATCGGCTCGATGCTGGATTTCAACGACGTCCAGCGGATCGAGATCCTGCGCGGGCCGCAGGGGACGCTGTACGGCCGCAACACCTCGGCCGGCGCGCTGCGCGTGATCACCAGGGATCCGGGCAACGATACCGCGATCGCCGCCGACATCGGCTATGGCAGCTACGATGCGCTAAAAACGCGCGCGCTGGTGAGCGGCGCGCTGGTGCCGGACAAGCTGTACGCCAGCATCGCCTACACGCACTACACCCGCGACGGCACGCACCGCGATCCGACGCTGGGCCACCGCGTCAACGGCATCGACGTCAACGCGCTCCGCGCCAAGCTGCGCTGGACGCCCACCGAGACCACCGACGTACAGCTGACGCTGGATGGTCTGCGCGATCGCAGCGACACCCGGTCGTACACGCCCAAGGTGCAGCCCGGCGGCGGCTATGACGCGTTCGTCAGCTATTCCGAGGTCGAGCCGCGCAACCAGCTGGATCAGGCGGGCGCGTCGCTGCGGATCAAGCAGGATCTCGCCGAGTACATCGAGCTGAAGACGATCACCGCCTATCGCGGCTTCGGCCAGCCGGTGGATTACGAGAATGACGGCACCGCCGATCTCGCGCAGAAAAACCTGATCCACTACCGCGACCGCTACTTCACGCAGGAGCTGCAGCTGAACGGCAGCTTCGACCGGTTCGATTTCACGCTGGGCGCCTTCTATTTCCACGAGACGTTCGGCGTCCGCCGCGACGGCTTCACCCGTACCGGGCCGCTCGTCGCCTCGCCGGTCAGCAAGATCGGCGACGTCAACACCGCGACGACCGACAGCTACGCGGTCTATGGCCAGGGCACCTATGCGATCACCGATTTGCTCAAACTCACCGCCGGCCTGCGCGGGACATGGGAGAAGAAGCGGTTCGACTTCACCAGCAACACGATCGACGATGCGCGCCAGGTCGTGGCGGTCCGCTTCGCCGGCGATGCCAACAAGAAATGGAACGCGCTGACGCCGAAGGTGGCGCTGGACTATCAGTTCGCGCCCGCGGTGCTGGCCTATGTCAGCTACACGCAGGGGTTCAAGGCGGGCGGGTTCGACAATCGCGCCGCGCGGCTGGAGGATGCGCAGCGCGCGTTCGATCCGGAAAAGGTGCGCAGCTACGAGGGCGGGCTGAAGACCGAATGGTTCGATCACCAGCTGCGCGCCAACTTCGCCGGCTTCTACAACGATTACCGCAATTTGCAGGTGAGTTCCTACGTGCCCGCGCTCGCCCGCACCGTGCGCACCAACGCGGCGAGCGCGGAGACCTACGGCGCGGAGGCGGAGCTGTCCGCCAGCCCGACCAGCCGGCTCAACCTGCAGGCGTCGGCCGGCTGGCTGGTCGCGAAGTACAAGGATTTTGTCGGCGTCGCTGGCGCCGGGACGGACGCGTCGGGCAACCGCCTGGTCAACGCGCCGCGCTGGACATTGTCGGGCGCGGCCAACTGGACGCTGCCGCTGCCGACGCCGGGCACGACCAAGCTGGGCGTCGACGCGCAATATTCCTCCGCGATCTACAGCAACGCGCTCAACCGGCCGCAGGACCGCATCCGGGGATCGACCTTCGTCAACGCGCTGCTCAGCTGGGAGGCGCCGGGCGCGCATTGGGGCGCCTCGCTGTCGGTCAAGAACATCTTCGAGACCAAGACGCCGCAGGCGGTAACCTACACGCCCTCCAGCGGCATCTGGTATTTCGTGACCGGCGATCCGCGCACCGCGCTGGTGACGCTGAGCTATAAGCTGTAGGCGGCGGCCAAGTTTCCGCGTCCACGCGATTGGCAGGGCGATGAAGTACCCCGGCGCACGTCAGGCCGCCACCGCCCGGTCCAGCTCGGCCACCGCGCTCAGCACCTCCGCCGCCTCGGTGCGCACCAGCCAGTCCGGGCTGACGTCCACGAACCGTACCATCCGCTCGCAATCGATCGCGATCACCGCCGGCTGCGGCAGTTCCCATGTGCCGGTGCCGGTGAGCGCGCCGATCCAGCCCGTGTCGTCCGGCGCTACCGGGGGATCGTCGTCGGGCCGGAAGGTCAGGCCGAAGCGGCGGGCGAGGCGGTTGTCGCGGTCTGCGGCGACGGCGAAGCCCAGGTGGTGGCGGGCGCGGATCTCGTCGAGCCCGGTCTCCGGCAGATGCGGGCTGACCGCGACCAGCCGGATGCCGGCGGCGTCAAGCGCGGGGCGCAGCTGCCGGTCGTAATAGGGCAGCGCGAGGTTGCACGCCGGGCAGCCGGCAAAGCGGAAGAACAGCAGCACCGCCGGCCCCTCCGCGACCAGCTCGGCCAGCGGGAGCGTGCCGCCGGTGGAGGGCTCCAGCGTGAACGGGCCGACGCGGTCGCCGGGCCGCACCACCCCCTCCGGATCAAACGCGGCGACCAGCGCGCGACGCTGCTCCACGTTGCGGCGCAGCTTCTCGGGATCCCAGCTGCGCTCGCGCTCGGCACGCAGCGCCTCGAACTGCACGGTCAGGCTTTCTGGCGTCGTCACATCCGTCTCCTCATGATCGTGGAGGCGGACCGGTGCCGCGCGGCGCGCGCGGCGGCTATCGAGAGTTTCGGATGGCGTCGATGACCCGCGCCTATACGCCGGGTCAGAGCGCGCGGATCACTTCCGTCGCGAGTTCGGCCAGCCGGCCGGTGGCGGGCTCCAGTGCCGGCGCGGTGGCAAGGATGCAGGCGACGTCGGGCAGCGCGGGGAGCGCGCCATCGAACGAAGTCTCGCTGCCCTGGCGGAACAGGTGCGTGCGGCAGGTGATACCCAGCCCCGCTTCCACCGCTGCGCGCAGCGTGGAAAGGTTCGGCGTTTCGACCGTCAGCCGGTAGCGCCGCCCCGCCTGCTCCAGGCTGGCGATCGCGGCTTCGCGGAAGCGGCACGGCTTTTCCAGAACGGCGAGCGGCAGCACGTCCAGGTCGGTCAGGTCGCTGGCGCCGTGCCACACCATCGGCGACACGCGGATCGCCGACGGATCGTCGCCCGCGGCATAGCCCAGGATCAGGTCGAGCTGCCCGCGCTCCAGCAGCGCCTGCAATTCGGCGGTGCCGGCGACACGGGCATAGATTTGCGATTCCGGGTGCAGTTCGGTGAAGCGCGCGAGCAGCCCGGTCAGCAGCGTCTCGGCAAAATCCTGGACCATGCCGATCCGCACCGGCCCGGCGAAATTCCCCGCGCTCACCGCCGCCACCGCCTCGTCGTGCAGCGCCAGCACCCGCCTGGCATAATCCAGCAGCATGTCGCCGGGCGGGGTCAGCGCGAGGCGCCGCCCCTCGCGGCTGAACAGCGTCTGCTGGAGCAGCTCCTCCAGCCGCTTGATCTGCAGGCTGAGCGCCGACTGGGTGACGAACACCTGCTCGGCGGCGCTCAGCATCGATCCGGAATCGACGATCGCGACGAAGCTGCGCAGCAGCGTGGTGGGCAGGTTCACCGGCATGGTCGATCGCATATCCAATCGATGGGATATCGATGCAGCCGCTTTCTCTTGGGCGGGGCAAAGGCTTTCTTGTCAGCCTTCTCAAGAGCGTTGTAGATCACAAGAATAACAGTAGGTTAGGCGTCCGGATCGGCCGGGTATGAGCACCGCTGATAGATGGCCCGGCTTAACTCTATTGGACGAAAGGGGTAAATGCGAGGCATCGACAACACGACAGGCCCCTTGGAGCGATCATGGCAGCGGCATCCGGCACGACCCTCTGGCACAGGCTGAAACGCGCGCGGTGGATCTCGCCGGTCGTGCTGCTGCTGCTGTGGGAGGCGGGATCGCGCGCCGGGCTGATCCCGGAACGCACGCTGGCCGCGCCGTCGACCGTGCTCGCCACGCTGTTCGGCATGATCCGCTCCGGCGAGCTGCCGGCCAACCTGCTGGTGTCGTTCGGCCGGGTCGCCGCGGGTCTGGCGATCGGCGTGTCCAGCGGGATCGTGCTGGCGTTGATCGCCGGCCTGTCGCGGCAGGGCGAGGCGATGGTCGATCCGCTGCTGCAGATCAAGCGGACCATCCCGGTGGTGGCGCTGTCGCCCTTGTTCATCGTCTGGTTCGGCATCGGCGAGACGCCCAAGATCGCGCTGATCGCGTTCGCCACGCTCTTTCCGGTCTATCTCAACCTCTACAACGGCATCCGCGGCGTGGACGTGCGGCTGCTGGATGCGGCGCGCAGCTTCGGGCTGGATCGGCGCGAGCAGATCCTCCACGTGATCCTGCCCGGCGCGATGCCCTCGCTGCTGCTGGGGCTGCGCTATGCGCTGTCGATCGCGGTGATCATGCTGGTGATCGCCGAGCAGATCAACGCCTCGTCGGGGCTGGGCTACCTCGTCAACGATGCACGCGATTTCATGCGGACCGACATCATCGTCGTCTGCCTGATGGTCTATGCGATCCTGGGGCTGAGCGCCGACTTCCTCGTCCGGCTGGTCGAGGCGCGGGCGCTCGCCTGGCGGCCGAGCCTGGTGGAGGCCTGAGCATGCGCAGCCGCGCCGCCAACGTGACTCCGTTTCCCGTTCGCGCCACGCCGCCGCCCGCGCCCGATCCGGTGGTCCGCCTGCGCGGCTTCACCCGCTCGTTCGGCGCGAACACGATCATCGACAAGCTCGACCTTGATATCGCCCCCGGCGAATTCGTCTCGCTGCTCGGCCGCTGGGGCAGCGGCAAGACCACCTTGCTGCGCACGCTGGCGGGGCTGGACGCGGCAGCGGGGCAGGACGTGACCGTGCCGGGCAGCCGCGCGGTGGTGTTCCAGGATGCGCGGCTGCTGCCGTGGAAGCGCGTGTGGCGCAACGTCGCCCTGGGCCTGCGCGGCCCCGACGTCCGCGAGCGGGCGGAGCGGGCGCTCGGCGAAGTGGGTCTCGGCCACCGGCTCGACGCCTGGCCGCTGACGCTGTCCGGCGGTGAGGCGCAGCGCGGCGCGCTCGCCCGAGCGCTGGTGCGCGAGCCCGAACTGCTGCTGCTGGACGAACCGTTCGCCGCGGTGGACGCGCTGACCCGGATGAAGATGCACGAGCTGGTGCTGTCGCTATGGCGCGCGCACCGGCCGGCGGTGATGCTCGTCACGCACGACGTGGACGAGGCGATCGCGCTGTCCGATCGGGTGCTGGTGCTCGACAAGGGCCGGATCATCGCCGAGGAGCCGATACCGGCCCCGCGCGGCGAGCGTACCGCCAGCGTCCGGCCGCTGCGCTCGCGCCTGCTGGGCCATCTCGGCGTGGATGCACCTGAGGGTACCTACGCCGACGCCATCGCCAACGCGGCGGAGCAGCCGGCATGAACGCGTTCGCGCCGGTCGCGGCCGGCAACCTCGATCGCCTGCGCGGCTTCGTTACCGATTTCGCGGAGCTGGTCGATACGGCAGACGAGGCGCTGATCCTGGATCGCGGCGCCGGCCTGCTGCGCGCGCTGGTGGCGCGGGACGATTGGCTGCCCGATGCGTTCGCCGAGGCCGATCCGCTGCGCTACCGCCAATATCTGCTCCACGGCGACACCCGGGAGCGCTTCTCCGTCGTCAGTTTCGTTTGGGGGCCGGGGCAGGCGACGCCGGTCCATGATCACCGCGTGTGGGGACTGGTCGGCGTGCTGCGCGGCGCCGAGCTGGTCGAGACTTTCGCGCGCGATGCGGAGGGCGAGCTGGTCTCCACCGGCGGACCGGAGCGGCTGGAGGCGGGTGCGGTCGATGCGTTCGGGCCGGCGATCGGCGACGTCCACCGCGTGGCCAACGCCCATGACGACCGCGTCTCGATCAGCATCCACGTCTACGGCGCGGATATCGGGAAGGTGGAGCGCGCGACCTACGATGCCGCCGGCCAGCCGAAACGCTTCGTCTCGGGCTATGCCAATGCGGTGCTGCCCGACTTGTGGGGGCATGGCGCGTGACCCCGCAGGACGTCCGCCACGCGCTGCTGACGCGCGCGGAGATCGCGATACTCGACCTGCGCAGCGAGCACGCCTTCGCCGGGGGCCATCCGCTGTTCGCGGCGCAGCTGCCGCCCGATCGCATCGAAGTGGAAGCGCCCGTCCGGTTGCCGCGCAGGGACGTGACGATCGTGCTGTACGATGACGGCGAGGGGCTGGTGGACGCAGGCCGCGCCGCCTTCGCCGCGCTGGGCTATAGCGACGTCCGCGCCCTCGCCGGCGGGCTGCAGGGCTGGCAGGGTGCCGGCTACGAGCTGTTCCGGGACGTCAACAGCTACTCCAAGGCGTTCGGCGAACTGGTCGAGCATCGCCGCCATACCCCCTCGTTCGCCGCCGAGGACGTGCGGGCGCTGATCGACGAGAAGGCCGACATCGCGATCCTCGATGCCCGCCGCTTCGACGAATATGCCACGATGAGCGTGCCCGGCGGCACCAGCGTGCCCGGCGCCGAGCTGGTGCTGCGCGCGCGCGCGGTCGCACCCGATCCCGACACCACGATCATCGTCAACTGCGCCGGCCGCACGCGCAGCATCATCGGCGCGCAGTCGCTGATCAATGCCGGCCTGCCCAACAAGGTGCGCGCGCTGCGCAACGGCACGATCGGCTGGACGCTCGCCGGGCAGCCGCTGGAGCATGGCCAGCAACGCCGCGCGCCGATCGCGGCCGATGCGGTGAGCGAAGCCCGGCTCAAGGCGCGCGAGGTCGCCTACCGGGCCGGCGTGAAGCGGATCGATCGGGACAGCCTCGACCGGCTCGCAGCGGATACCACCCGCACGCTCTACCGCTTCGACGTGCGCCAGCCGGAGGATCATGCCGCCGGCCACATCCCCGGCTTCCGCAACGCGCCCGGCGGGCAGCTGGTGCAGGAGACCGACCATTTCGCGCCGGTGCGGGGCGGCCGCATCGTGCTGGCGGACGATCTGGGGCCGCGCGCCGACATGACCGCCTCGTGGCTCGCCCAGCTGGGGTGGGAGGTCTATGTGCTCGACGGCGGCTTCGATGTGCCGCTGGAGCAGGGGCCCGGCGCCGAGCCGCCGCCGCGCGGCCCCGAGGGGCGCTACAAGCGGCCCTACGAGGGCACCGACAACCAGGCCGCCGCGATGCAGGCCTATCTCGACTGGGAATATGGCCTGGTCGCGCAGCTGGAGCGCGACGGCGCCCACGGCTTCTTCGTCATCTGATCCGTTCAAGGAGGACCTGTCATGCCCGTTCGTTTCATCGGCTATATCGGCTTCAACAATTCGTCCGAGCTGAGCGCGGGCGTCCGCCAGCGCGTGCTGGACCGCGACTATGTCGAGGCGGCGGCCAGGGCGCAGGAGGAGGGCGGGTTCGATCGGGTGCTGATCCCGTTCGGATCGAATACGCCGGAAAGCCAGATCGTCGCCGCGCACGCCGCGGCGCTGACCACGAAACTGGGCTTTCTCGTGGCGCACCGGCCGGGCTTCACCCAGCCGACGCTCGCCGCGCGCCAGCTGGCCACGCTGGACCAATTGTCCGGCGGTCGCGTCGCCGTCCACATCATCACCGGCGGCGCGGACGACGAGATGGCGCGCGACGGCGACGTCGGCTCGGTCAAGGCGGAGCGCTACGCCCGCACCGACGAATATCTGACCGTGCTGAAGCAGGAATTGTATGCCGCGCAGCCGTTCGATCATTCGGGGCGCTTCTACCAGGTCCGCCAGGGCTTCAGCGCGATCAAGCCGGCGAACCTGCCGATCTTCTTCGGCGGCACCTCGCCCGAGGCGATCGAGGTCGCCGGCCGCCACGCCGAGGTCTACGCCACCTGGGGCGAGACGCTGGACGCGACCCGCGAGGTGATCTCGCGCGTCCGCGCCTCCGCCGCGCGCCACGGGCGCGATCCCGGCTTCTCGCTGTCGCTCCGGCCGGTGATCGCCGATACCGAAGAGGCGGCGTGGAAGAAGGCGGCCGACATCACCCAGCAGGTCCGCGCCAACCGCGAGGCGGCCGGCCTGCCGGTCACCGGCCACGCGCCGCCGAACGACGGCGCCAAGCGCCTGCTGGCGACCGCATCGCAGCTGCGGCAGGACAAGAGGCTATGGACCGGCGTTGCGCAGATCACCGGTGCTGCGGGCAATTCGACCGGGCTGGTCGGCACGCCCGAGCAGGTGGCCGAGGCGATGCTGGATTATTACGATATCGGCGTCGATCACTTCCTGATCCGCGGCTTCGATCCGCTGGCGGATTCGATCGACTATGGGCGCGAGCTGATCCCGGCGGTGCGCGAACTGGTCGCCCGCCGCGACGAGGCCAAGGCGTCCGCCGCCGCCTGAACCACAACTGGATTTACTTGCCTCTGCCGGCGTTCCTGTTCAGGAACGCCGGCATGCTATCGCAGAAGGGCCGCTACGCGCTGAAGGCGATGCTGAACCTCGCGCGCGTCACCGACGGGCGCACCCGCCAGGTCGGCGCGATCAGCACCGAGGAGCAGATCCCGCGCAAGTTCCTGGAAGCGATCATGGCCGAGCTGCGCCAGGCGGGCTTGGTGGAAAGCGCGCGCGGCAAGCTCGGCGGCTACCGGCTGATGCGCCCGGCCGAGCTGATCACCTTCGGCGACATCATGCGCCTGACCGACGGGCCGCTCGCCCTGCTGCCGTGCGTCAGCCGCCAATTCTACCGGCGCTGCCAGGATTGCCCCGACGAATCCGCCTGCGCGCTCCGCCAGGTGATGGCGCAGGTCCGCCGCGAGGTGTCCGACATCCTCGACCGCACCACGCTGGCGGACGCGCGCTTCGGGATGACCGGCCCGCTCGCCGAACTGGCCGGCGACACGCACTAGCCGGGGCGGCGCCGGCATCGATGGGAAGCGACCTGCTGCGAACCCGTCACCGCTATGCGAATATGCGTGTAAAATCGCTGGACTTCCGCGCCGCAGTGCAGGAACCGGTGACGGATGCGTGAGGACCTCCAGGTCAATTATGCGGGCGCGTTCGATGGGCATCTCCGGCCCGGACGCAAGGCCGCGCTGCTGATCGTCGATGTGGTCGTCGCCTATCTCGACCCGACGAGCAATCTCTATGCGAAGGCCGAGCCGGCGCTGGCGTCGAACGAGCGGCTGCTCGCCGCGGCGCGGGCGGCTGGCGTGCCGGTCTTGTTCACCAGCGTGGAATATCAGGCGGGCGGGGCCGACGGCGGCTACTTCTACCGCAAGGTCCCCGCGCTGAAGGCGTTCCTGAAGGGCTCGCCGCTCGGCGCCTTTCCGCCGACGCTGCAGCCGTCGGCGGACGACGTGGTGGTGGTGAAGCAATATGCCTCCGCCTTCTTCGGCACCTCGCTTGCCGCGACGCTGCGCGCGATGGATGTCGATACGCTTTTCATCACCGGCTTCTCCACCTCGGGCTGCGTCCGCGCGAGCGCGCTCGACGCGCTGCAGCACGGCTTCATCCCGTTCGTCGTCGCCGATGCCTGCGCCGATCGCCATCCCGGCCCGCACGAGGCCAACCTGTTCGATCTCCAGGCCAAATATGCCGAGGTGATCGACGAGGCGGAGACGCTGCGGCTGATCGGTGGCGTGCGGGCCGCCGGGTAGGGGGCGGACGGATCAGCGTGCGCGCGCGTCGCGGAAGCCGGAGAGTTGCAGCACGAGCAGGTCGCGCAGTTCGTTAAGCCCCCGCGCGACCGAGGGGGCTTCCTCCGCCAACCAGCGGCGCACCTCCCAGGCGAACAGCGCGAAGATGATGCGGCCGATCGGCGCCGGATCCGGCACCGGCAGGTCGCCCGAGGCAGCCGCCGCCGCGACCCGCGCGGTGACGTTCTCCAGGAAGGTCTGGCGGTGCGACAGGAACTTCCGCGCCTCGGCGCCTTCGCTGAAGAAGGTGAGTTCGCGCAGCGCCGCGCGGGCCATCGATTTGTCGCGCGCATAGAGCGCGTAACAGCCGCTGAACAGCGCCATCAGCTGATCGATCAGCAGCGTCTCGCGGTCGGCAGCGGCGGAGCTTGCCTCCAGCATCGCCTCCAGCTCTGGATTTAAGATCAGGAACAGCAGGTCGCGCTTGTTCGCCGCATAGTCGAACAGGGTGCCGAAGCCGACGCCGGCACGCGTCGCGATGTCGCGCATCGTGGTGCCGTCGAAACCTTTGACGCGGAACAGCTCGCGCGTCGCGGTCGTGATGCGGGCGAGCTTGTCGGCCTTGTTCGCCTCGCGGCGGCCCGCGCGTCTGGCCACGGCCGGCATGTCGCTGTGCGTCGTCATCGCCCCCGAATAGGTCCGCGCCCGGCGACTGACAACCGAGCACGGCGGCGCCGACGTTGACAAGCGATCGAGCGGGATTACGATCGTGATCGACTTTGCGGCACGAGAACCAGATGGGTAGGGTGGGAGCGGGACGCGAGATGAGCATCGGCACCGAACATCGCCGGGCGGTCCGCAACGAGACCTTCGTCAGCATCGCGATCAACGCGCTGGTTCCGGCCACGATCATCTGGTTCGCCGGGGTCGCGCCGCCCACCCGGCTGTTCGGCTCGGGCGGCATCGTCGGATCGCTGCTGCCGGCCGCGGGTGTCGCGACGCTGTTCATGACGCTGATCCTGACCCCGATCATCCGCGCGCGCGTTCGTGCAGGTGCGCTGCCCGCGCTCGACGGGCCGGCGGCCGAGCGGGGCGCGCTGCGGCTGATCCCGGCACGCCTGCCGCTCCGCGCGGTCGCGCTGGGGCTGCTGGCGATCGTGCTGCTGGTGCCTCCGGGCCTCGCGGTCGTGTGGCTGCTCGGCATCCTGCCGCTGAGCCGGGTCGGCTTCCTCCTGTTCAACCTGTGCTATGGCGGGCTGGTGGGCGCGGTGATGGCCCGCTTCGTGGTGCTCCCCGCCCTCGCCGACGGGTCGCTCCGCCGGCGCGGGAGCGATTGACCAGGCTGCCGGCGCAGGCTAATTCCGATCACGTCCGCTTTTCTGTCGTCCGATCGGCGGGATGGAGAGCGGGCAGGATACCGAAGGAACGGGTTACGATGGCGCTCGACTACATCATGAACATCGAACCGATCGATGCGGGGCGTCTGGCCGATCGGCTGCCCGTCCACGGCCGCGCTCGGACGAGCGCAGCTGGCCCGACACGCCGGTGTTCCAAGGCTATGCCGCGCCGGTGCGGATCGAAGGCGACACCTACGAGCTGGAGGTGATCGGCACGATCCCGCCCGAGCTGGACGGCGCCTATATCCGCAACAGCGCGGATCACCAGTTCCCGCCGATGTATCAGCGCGATCTGTTCCTGAACGGCGACGGCATGCTGCACAAGGTGCGCATCCGCGCTGGCCACGCCGATCTGTCGACGCGCTACGTGCAGACGCCGAAATATCTGGCCGAGCGCAAGGCGCGCAAGGCGCTGTTCGGCGCCTACCGCAATCCGTTCAGCGACGATCCAGCGACGGCCGGGATCGATCGATCCACCGCGAACACGTCGGTGCTGTACCACGGCGGCAAGCTGCTCGCGTTGAAGGAGGCGTCAAAGCCGTATCGGGTCGATCCGCGGACGCTGGAGACGATCGGCGTCTACGATTACGCCGGCGCGCTCCGCAGCGAAAGCTTCACCGCGCATCCGAAGATCGATCCGCGGACGGGCGAGCTGGTCTCGTACGGCTATTATACCAGCGGCGTGCCCGACAATATCGTCGAGATGTACTATGTCGCCCCGGACGGCGAACTCACCCGGACCGAGCGGTTCGAGGCGCCGTACCCATCGATGATCCACGATTTCCTGCTGACCGAGCATTATGCGGTCTTCACGATCTGCCCGATGACGACCGACTGGGAGCTGGTGAAGAAGGGCTGGGCGATCTTCCACTGGAACGATTCGCTGCCGACGATGTTGAGAGTCTTCCACAGCCTTCACGGCGTATCCTAAAAAATAAACTGGTTCCGCGCGCCGCGGCCGGTGCTGGAGACGCACACGTTCAACGCGTGGGAGGAGGGCAGCAAGCTCCGCCTCGTCCATTTCATCACCGAGACCGGGTGGCTTTCGCAATTCCCCGATCTCAACGATCCGAACATGCTCGAGAAGCCGCCGTTCGCGCAGCAGTGGACGACGATATCGCATCGAACGACGACGGGATCGAAATCGAGCGCCTGTTCGATCATGTCGGCGAGATGCCGATGGTCGACCTGCGCTATCTGACGCGGGAGACGCGGCATTACTGGTTCGGCACGTCCAACCCGACGCTCGGGCCGATGCTGCCGCGGGGGCCCAAGGGGCCGCCGTTCACCTGCCTCGGCCATTTCGATCGGGCGACGGGCAAGGTCGACTATTTCTACGCCGGTCCGGATTCCTCGCCCGAGGAACCGGTCTTCGTGCCGCGCAGCCCGGATGCCGAGGAGGGCGACGGCTGGCTGATGACGGTGGTCGGCCGGCGCCGCGAGAACCGCACCGATTTCGTCATCCTGGATGCACGCGACATCGGCGCCGGTCCGGTCGCGACGATCCGATTCCCATGCCGGGTGCATGAGGGGTTCCACGGCATCTCGGTTCCGGGGCCCGCGCTCGATCCGGAATGACGGGGTCGAACCGCCGCCTGCCAAGCATGTTCAACAAGCCTTTGTTGCGGCTCTTGCTACGTCGCTGGCCGACCGGCCGTTCTAGAGCGAGATGACTTCAGACTGACCTACCCCGTTTGTGTCGAGCGAAGTCGACACCTGCACCCGCTTCGATCGTGTCTCGACTACGCTCGACACAAACGGGGCGGGGGATGGTTCAACGAAATGTCATCGCACTCTGGATGACGTTAGCTTGACTCTCTTGCCAAC
>CAXUMU010000032.1:0-2971 GCA_964252145.1 uncultured Sphingomonadaceae bacterium | reverse complement strand
TTGTGGCCGGCGCCTCCCCCCATCTGGTGGGGGGGGGTTTTTTTTGTCTTTCCGGCGCCCCCCACGAACGGATCAGATCAATCCAAAAGCGTCAGGCTCTAATCGCTTCCGGCGGGATAGTGATTTTGTCATTGATTTCGGAATTATGAGCGGACCTTGAGCTCACGGTTCGACATACGATCTGAAAGACTACGGAAAACATACGCAGAATCGCACCTGGCGATCTCGATACTCTATGCGGCCGCAGCCTAATATGCAGCCTCGGCTCGCTCGCAACGTCCTGCGATCGGCAAGATGGGGATCTGCGATGGCGTTCTTGACGGCTTCTCCGCCACGTATCGTCGCGCGTCCTGCGGCGACCGCCGCGCCGGCTCCGCTCTGCCGCGCCTGTCCAGCCCGTCCCCCGCAAGGAATTTGACCGATGCAGGACCTTGTCTGGATCGTCGTCACCGTCGGCCTCGTCGCGCTGACGCTGGCCTATTTCCGCCTCTGCGAGAAAGCGTGAGGAATTTTCGATGACGATCGATCTGTGGCTCGGCGGCCTCACCGCTGGCGGCCTGCTCGCCTACCTCGTCGCCGTGCTCGTCCACCCCGAGCGGTTCTGAGCGGAGAAGTCCGATGACGCTGCAAGGCTGGCTCCTCATCCTGGTCTTCACCGCGCTCGTGGTGGCGATCACCAAGCCGTTCGGGATGGGCCTGTTCGCGATCATGGAGGGGCGCCGCACGTGGCTCCATCCCGTGCTCGGCCCGGTCGAGCGCGGCTTCTACGCTTTGTCGGGGATCGATCCCGGCGCCGATCAGGATTGGCGCCGGTTCGGCATTCACATGCTGTTGTTCAACGCGGCGGGCATGTTCCTGACCTACGCCATCCTGCGGCTGCAATTCTATCTGCCGCTCAACCCGCTCGGCTTCTCCGGGCTGGCGCCGCACCTCGCCTGGAACACCGCGGTCAGCTTCGCCACCAACACCAATTGGCAGAGCTACGGCGGCGAGACGACCATGTCGCAGTTCAGCCAGATGGTGGGGCTGACGATCCACAACTTCACCTCGGCGGCGACCGGCATCGCGCTGGCCTTCGCCTTCATCCGCGGCTTCGCGCGCAGGGAGGCTGCGGGCCTCGGCAACTTCATGGCCGACGTGACGCGCGTCACGCTGTACCTGCTCCTGCCGGCATGTCTGGTCTATGCCGTCGTCCTGCTCGCCGCGGGCGTGCCGCAGACGTTCGACGGGTCGGTCGTCGCGACCACGCTGGAGGGGGCGAAGCAGACGATCGTGCTGGGGCCGGTGGCCAGCCAGGAAGCGATCAAGATGGTCGGCACCAACGGCGGCGGCATCTTCAACGCCAATTCGGCGCACCCGTTCGAAAATCCCAGCGCGCTGATCAACCTGCTGCAGATGCTGTCGATCTTCTCGATCGGCGCGGGCCTTACCTGGTGCTTCGGCAAGGCGGTGGGCAACACCCGTCAGGGCTGGGCGATCTTCGGCGCGATGCTCGCTCTGTTCCTGGCCGGCACCGCGATCACCTACGCCGCCGAGAGCGCGGGCAATCCGATCCACCATGCGCTGGGCATCGCCGGCGGCAACATGGAGGGCAAGGAGGTGCGCTTCGGCATCGCCGCCTCCAGCCTGTTCGCGGTCGTCACCACCGATGCATCGTGCGGCGCGGTCAATGCGATGCACGACAGCTTCACCGCGCTCGGCGGCATGATCCCGCTGTTCGACATCCAGCTGGGCGAGATCATCTTCGGCGGCGTCGGATCGGGGCTGTACGGCATGCTGCTGTTCGTGATCCTCGCCGTGTTCGTCGCCGGGCTGATGGTGGGGCGAACGCCCGAATATGTCGGCAAGAAGATCGACGGGCGCGAGGTGAAGCTGGCCGTGCTCGCCATCGCCGTGCTGCCGCTGATCATCCTGGGCTTCACCGGCCTTGCCGCGGTCTCGAAGGTCGGGCTGGCGGGGCTGGCCAACCAGGGCCCGCACGGTTTTTCCGAGATGCTCTATGCGTTCACCTCGGCCGTCGGCAACAACGGCAGCGCCTTCGCCGGGCTGACCGCGAGCACGCCGTTCTACGACGGACTGTTGGGCGTCGCGATGTGGCTGGGGCGCTATTTCGTCATCGTGCCGATGCTGGCGATCGCCGGCAGCCTCGCCGCGAAGCGCGTCGTGCCGGAATCGGCGGGATCGTTCCCGACCACCGGACCGCTCTGGGTCGCGCTGCTGATCGGCGTGATCCTCATCCTCGGCGGCCTGACCTTCCTGCCGTCGCTCGCGCTTGGACCCATCGCCGATCACATCGCGATGATCCACGGCCAGACCTTTTAGGAGCGATCACCATGGCTCGCGCCGCTTCCGCCTCGATGTTCACGCCCGAGCTGCTGGCTCCGGCGATCGCCGACTCGTTCCGCAAGCTCGATCCGCGCACGCTCGCCCGCAACCCGGTCATGTTCGTGACCGCCGTCGTCGCGCTGCTGGTCAGCGTGATGCTGGCCACCGGGATCGGCGGCGGGTCGATCGGGTTCAAGCTCCAGCTCGTCTTCTGGCTGTGGCTGACGGTGCTGTTCGGCAATTTCGCCGAGGCGCTGGCCGAAGGACGCGGCAAGGCCCAGGCCGCCGCGCTGCGCGCCACGAAAGGCGAGCTGACCGGCAAGCGCGTCACCGGCTCGGGCACCGAGAACGTCCCCGCCTCCGCGCTGCGGGTCGGCGACATCGTGCTGGTCGAGAATGGCGACCTCATTCCTGCCGACGGCGAGGTGATCGAGGGCGTCGCCTCGGTCAACGAGGCCGCGATCACCGGCGAGAGCGCGCCGGTGATCCGCGAGGGCGGCGGCGATCGCTCGGCGGTCACCGCCGGCACGCGCGTCGTGTCCGACTGGCTGAAGGTGCGCGTCACCGCCGGCCCGGGCCAGGGCTTCCTCGACCGGATGATCGCGCTGGTGGAAGGCGCCGAGCGGCAGAAGACGCCGAACGAGAT
>CAXUMU010000031.1:0-17483 GCA_964252145.1 uncultured Sphingomonadaceae bacterium | reverse complement strand
ACATCGAAGACCGGCTCACCGCCAAAACCGCTTTCGGGTTGCGCGACTGGGCGGCGGACGATGTCGTCGGGCAGTGGCGGCTCACGCCCGGCGCGGTGGATCTGGGGCTGCCCGAGCTCGATCCCGCGGCGGCGCTGGCGGCGGGGGCCGGATCGGTCGTGATCGGCGCGGCGCCCAGCGGCGGAAGCCTGCCGGCGGCGTGGGTGAGCGCGCTCGCCGACGCGGCCCGGCTGGGGCTCGACATCGTCAGCGGCCTCCACACCCGGCTGGACGGGATCGCCGAGCTGACCCGCGCGGCGGCCTCGTCGGGCGCACGGCTGCACGACCTGCGCACGCCACCGGCCGACCTGCCCATCGGCAGCGGACGCAGACGGAGCGGCAAGCGGCTGCTGACGGTCGGCGCCGATTGCGCGATCGGCAAGAAATATGCGGCGCTCGCGATCGCGCGCGGAATGGTGTCGCGCGGCTGGAGCGCCGACTTCCGCGCGACCGGCCAGACTGGCATCCTGATTGCCGGCGGCGGCATACCGATCGACGCGGTCGTCGCCGATTTCCTGTCGGGCGCGGCCGAGCATCTGTCGCCGGACGCGCCGGACGGGCATTGGGATGTGATCGAGGGCCAGGGCTCGCTGTTTCACCCGAGCTATGCGGGCGTCGCGCTCGGCCTGCTGCACGGCTCCCAACCGGATGCGCTGGTGCTCTGCTACGATCCGGAGCGGCGCGAGATCGATGGCTGCGCCGGCTTTCCGATCCCCTCCGTCGCGGCTGCGATCGAGCGCAATATCGAGGCGGCGCGGCTCACGAACCCGGCGGTGCGTCTGGTCGGGATCGCGCTCAACACCTCGCGCCGTGCCGAGCCGGAGGCGCGCGCCATGCTCGCCCGCTTGGCCGATGCGCATGGCCTGCCGTGCGTCGATCCGCTGCGCTGGGGGGTCGATCCGATCCTGGACGCGCTGACGCCGCCATGATCGAGGTGGCGACGCGGATCGAGCGCTGGCCGCTTGCCAGACCGTTCGCGATCGCCCGCGAGACGATCGACCATCTGCCGCTGATCCACGTCGCGATCACCGCCGACGGGGTGACCGGCCACGGCGAGGCCGCGGGCATCGATTACCGCGGCGAGACGCCGGAGACGATGGCCCGCGTGATCGGGCAGTGGGGTGCGGGACGGCGGACGCCGCCATCGCCCGATCAGGTATTGGCCGATCTTCCGGCCGGCGGCGCGCGCAACGCGATCGACTGTGCGCTGTGGGACTGGCGGGCGAAGCGCGCCGGCACGCCCGCATGGCGGCTGGCCGGGCTTGGCGAACCGCGGCCGCTGACCAGTTGCTACACATTGAGCCTGGACATGCCGGATGAGATGGCAACCGGCGCCCTCGCCGCACCGGCCGGCGCGGTACTGAAGCTGAAGCTGGGCGGACGGGACGGGCGCGACCTGGAGCGCGTCGCCGCGGTTCGCGCCGTCGCGCCCGCCGCGCGGCTGGTGGTCGACGTCAACGAGGGATGGAATTTTGCCGAACTGGAGGCGCTGGCGGGTCCGCTCGGCGCTCTCGGGGTGGAGCTGATCGAGCAGCCGCTGCCCGCCGGCGGGGACGCGGCGCTTGCCGGATATCGCGGCCCCGTCCCGCTCTGTGCCGACGAAAGCTTCGACGAGGCGCGGCAGCTCGCCTCGCTGGCGCCATATCGCTTCCTGAACATCAAGCTGGACAAGTGCGGCGGGCTTACCGCCGGGCTCGCGCTCGCCCGCCAAGCGCGCGCGGGCGGGTTCGGGCTGTTCGTCGGCTCGATGCTCGGCACCTCGCTCGGCATGGCGCCCGCTTTCCTCGTCGGCCAGTCGTGCGACTATGTCGATCTCGACGGGCCGCTGTTGCTGGACCGGGATCGGGACGCGGCAATGCGTTATGCCGGCGCCGTGGTTCACCCGCCGGAGCCGGCACTGTGGGGCTAGCCGATGCCGCTCCCTCCGCCGGCTCGATCGAGGCACGCGCCACAGCGCTGATCGCGCGGTCGTTCGTCTGGGACAATCATGCCTGCATGCCGCTCCGCCCGGGCGACACCGGCTTCCTCCACCGTCTCGCGGAGCACCGCGCCGCCGGGTTCGACGCGATCACGCTCAACGTCGCGATGGACATGCTCCCGTGGGAGCACGGCATCAAGATGCTGGCCACCTTCCGCGCCTGGGTGAAGGCGCATCCGGACGATTATCTGCTCGGCGACAGCGTCGCGGCGCTGGAGCGCGCGCGGGCCGAGCGCAGGCTCGCGGTGCTGTTCGACATCGAGGGCGGCGGCGCGGTCGACAACCTTCCCGAGCTGGTCGACGTCTATCACGCGCTCGGCGTGCGCTGGATGCTGATCGCCTATAATCGCCGCAACCGTCTCGGCGCCGGTTGCCAGGTCGAGGATGAGGGGCTGACCGCGTTCGGCCGACGGGTGATCGACGCGATGGAGCGCGCGGGCATCGTCCTGTGCTGCTCGCACACCGGCGAGCGGACCGCCGCCGAGGCGATCGACCATGCGCGCAATCCGGTGATCTTCTCACACTCCAATGCGGCCGCGGTGCATCCCCACCGGCGCAACGTCGGCGATGCGCTGATCCGCGCCTGCGCCGCCAAGGGCGGAGTGATCGGGCTGACCGGGTTCGGGCCGTTCGTGGCGCCGCCGGACCGGATCGACGTCGAGGCGCTGATCGCCCATGCCGAGCATATCGCCGCGCTGGTCGGTCCGAGCCATATCGGCCTGGGGCTCGACTACGTGTTTGATCCGAGCGAGGGCGACGAGCTGCTGACGCGCTATCCGGAATGGTTTCCGGGATTGTCGCTCGACGAGCCGTTTCCGCTCATGCTGGGCGCGAGCGTGGTCGGCCCGCTCACCGCCGGGCTGCTGCGGCGCGGATGGAGCGAGGAGGAGGTCGCGGGCGTGCTGGGCGGCAACCTGCTGCGAATAGCGCGGCAGGTGTGGAAATAAGGGACTGGCGGTAGCCGGGAGGGCTCACTCCAGCGTCTCCATCAACCGCATCAACAGGCGCATCCGCGGCTCGATGCTGGAGATGTACAGCCGTTCCTCCAGCGTGTGGCCGCCGTCGCCATCGACGCCCAATCCGTCCAGCGTCGGCGCGAGCGCCGCTGTGTAATTGCCGTCGCTGCCGCCGCCGGTCTTGAGGTCCTCCAGCACGAAGCCGATTTCCGCCGCGAGCATGCGGGCGTGATCGAACAGGGCGGCGATCGCCGGCGTCTTCTCATAGCCCGGACGGTTGATCCCGCCGGCGATCTCCAACCGGACGGCCGGATCGCGCGGTCGCAGCGCGCGCACGCGGCGCTCGATCTCCGCGCCGATCGCCGGATTCGGCAGGCGGATATCGACCTCGATGCGCGCGAGATCGGGAACGACATTGCTGCGGCTGCCGCCTTCGATTCGCCCGACATTGACGGTCAGCTCGCGGGCATAATCGGTCATAGCCTCGAGCGCCTCGACCTGATGCGCGATCTCGCGGATCGCATTATGGCCCAGATGGTGCTCGACGCCGGCGTGCGCGGCGAGTCCGTGCGCGGTGATCGTAAAGGTGGCCACGCCCTTGCGCGCGGTCACGATCTTGCCGCCCGAACGCGCCGGCTCGGTGACCAGCACGAAACGCGCGCGATGCGCCTCGCGCACGATATGCTCGCGCGACGTGTCGCTGCCCATCTCCTCGTCGCTGACGATCAGGTGACGGATCGGCAGGTGCGTGCGGCGCCGCTCACGCGCCAGCTGCCGCACCGCCGCCAGCGCAAGGTAGGTGCCGCCCTTCATATCCTCCGCGCCCGGTCCGTAGGCGCGGTCCCCCTCGATCCGGAACGGCAGCGGCCCGGCAAGCGTGCCGATCGGGTGCACCGTGTCCATGTGACTCAGCACCAGTACCCCCGGCCCGTCGGCCGCATCCGGGGGACAGAGCCGATCCTCGAGCGCGAGCAGGTGGTCGCCGCAGCCGTCGCGGCCGGCGATCCGCTCGACGCGGGCGCCAATCGCCGCATAATCCGCCTCCATCCTGTCGGCCATACGGGTCATGGCGGTGAGGTCGTCGGTGGGGCTCTCGATCTCGATCCAGGCGCGGATGCCGTCCAGTATTTCGCTCGCCGCAGGGTTCATACGTTCGGCTCCGCCAGCGCCTCTTCGGCGCGGGCCGCTTGCGTGGTGGGAATGTAGCGGGGCAGGCACAGCAGCATCAGGCCGGCGGAAAGCAGCAAGGCCGTCATCGCCGTCGCGACGGTCGCGATCATCAGGCCGTTCGGCAAGACCGCCAGCCGATCCGAAATCGCGCCGACGACCGCGGGGGCGATCGCCGACAGGACGATGTTGATCATGATCGTGATCGAGATCAGCCGCGCGCGCGACACGCGCGGGGTCAGGTCCTGCAGCGCGGTCGGAAACGCCATCGAGCCGCCGCTGAGGAAGAGGAAGGTCAACCCGAGCAGCAGGTAGATGTGCAGCGGCGTCCGGGCCAGCAGGAACAGCGGGGCGATCGCCGCCGGAGCGAGCGAGGACAGGGTGAGCAGCCAGAGCGGGTAGCGCTTGCCCAGCAGCCGCTGCAACGCGCCGCCGCCGGCGACGATCGCCAGCATCGCGAGGATCGTGGAGATCAGCGTCGCCAACCCGATGCCGGCGCCGACCGACGCAGGCGTCGCGCCCATCTGGCGCATCGCGACGACCGGCAGGAAGGCGCCGAACGCCGACGTGCCGAACACGAACAGGCCGATGCCGAGATAGAAGCAGAAGAACAGCGCGCGGTGACGGGACAGGAACGGCCCCACCGAACCCGAGCGTGGCGCATCGTCGGCGACAGGCGTTGCCGCGCGGTGCGCCGGATCGGCCTTCAGCTTGAGGCAGAGCGTGACGAGCGCGAACAGCGGGCCCGGCAGCGCTATCGCGAACAGCGCGAGGCGCCACGTCTCCACCTCCTGCCAGCCCGCCGGCAGCCAGGGGCGGACCGACCCGACATGCTGCACCAGCAGGCCGCCCAGCGCGATCACGATGCCCGATCCGATCCGGCCCACGACGGTGACCATCGAGTTGGCGAGCAGGCGACTGCGATCCTTGAACAGTTCCGGGATCATCGCATAGGTGATCGGGAGCAACCCCGCCTCGCCCGCGCCCACCACCGCGCTCGCCAGGAACAGCATCGTGAAGCTGCTCGCCGAGCCGGACACCGCGACCGCCGCAGCCCATAGCAGGACGCACAGCGCCAATACCCGCCGGCTTTCGAACCGGTCCGCCAGCCACGCGATCGGATAGCCGATCACCGCTGCGAACATGGCTACGCCGAGGCCCTGGATAAGGCCGATCTGAAAGTCGCTCAGCCCGAGCGACGCCTTCAGCTGCTCGGTCTGCAGCACCATCACCTGGCGGTCGCTGTACATGTACAGGCCGATGAAGATCAGCATCACGAGCGCGAACCAGGAAGCGGCGGCGGCGCCCGCGAACGGACTTTCGCGGCGTGTGGCCCGGCGCGGCGCGGTCCCGTCACCACCGGTCATGAGAGGTAGCGCCGCTCGAAGTGCGCGCGCAGCGCGTCGTCGGAGAGCGGGCGCCCGGTCACTGCCTCGACCAGCGCATCGGTCGTGAGCGCCGCGCCCCGGCTCCACACCTGCGCCTCCAGCCAGTCGCCGAACTGCGCGAAGTCGGTCCGGGCGGCGTCGCCGCCGAAGTCCGGCACGTCCTGCCTGAAGCGCTCCACCAACTGGGCGGCGATCATCGCGCCGAACAGATAAGCGGGGAAATAGCCGAACATGCCCTGGGACCAGTGGATATCCTGCAGCGGCCCGCGCGTGAAATCGCCGCGCGTGTCGATCCCGAGCAGGCGCGCCATCCGCTCGTCCCACCAGGCCGGAACGTCGTCGACGGCAATCGTGCCGTCGATCAGCGCCGCCTCGATTTCGACCCGCAGGATGACGTGTGCCGGATAGGTCAGTTCATCCGCCTCGACCCGGATCGGGCCGGGCCTGACGCGGGTCATCAGGCGCAGCAGGTTATCCGGGGCGAAGGCCGGCTGCGCGCCGAACGCGTCGGTCAGCAGCGGCGACAGCCGTGCGGCGAATGCCGGCGTGGGCGCCAGCTGCCGCTCGAACGCGAGCGCCTGCGCCTCGTGCATCGCCGCCGAGCATGGCTCGCCCAGCGGCTGCCCCAGCCAGGCGCGCGGCAGGCCGGACTGGTATCGCCCGTGCCCCGTCTCATGGATGATGCCCAGCAGAGCGGACAGGCAATCATCCTCACGGTAGCGCGTCGTCAGGCGCACATCCTCGGGCACGCCGCCGGTGAACGGGTGTGCGCTGACGTCCAGCCGGCCGGCGCTGAAATCGAATCCGAGCAGCGTCATCACCGCGATACCCACGTCGCGCTGCCGGGCCGGATCGAACGGGCCGACCGGTGTGAGCACATCGCTTTGCGTCTGGCACTCGATGCTCGCCGCTATGATGCCCGGCAGCCACGTCGCCACACCGGAGAAAAGCGCCGTAACGCGATCGGCGCGTAAGCCCCGATCGTAACCATCGAGCAGCGCGTCGTAGGGCGATATGCCCAGACCGTCGCCGATCCGCGCCGCCTGTTCCTGCACGCAATCCAGGAGCGGCGCGAGCGCAGCTGCGAACAAGCCCCAGTCGTTCGAACTCCTGGCCGCCTGCCACGCCTGCGAGGCGGCACGCACGCACTCGGCACGGCGCTGGACGAGCTGTTCCGGGAGCGCCTGCGCGATCACCCGCTCGCGCCGCATAAGGGCAAGGTTGGTGGCATCGTTCGGCCCAAGCGCCTCGTGGCCCGCCTGCACGAGCAGCTCGCCGACCTCCGGATCGGCCTGCATCCGCTGCAGCAGCGCGGCGAGCTCGCCCTGCGCGGCGGCCCGCGCCGGCGCGCCGCCCGCCGGCATGTGCGTCAGGCGGTCCCAGCTCGCGATCGCCTGGAGATGCTCCAGATTGTGGATGCGCGTGCGATACGCCTTCAGCGCGGCATAGGCGGATCCCTGCGTCACGGCCGATACATGCTGAAATAGATGCCGCGCGCGATGCCCGCCGGCACCACCGAGCGATGATCCTCCTGCGCATGGACGACGGACTGAACCTCGAACCGCGGTCCGCGCAGCGGCTCCAGCCGCTCCATCACCTCGAGCAGATTGCCCGTCATACGGCACGATCGCGACATCTCGGCATATACCTCCTCCGTCATCGGCGGATCGTGCCGGGGCAAGGGCGGGAAAGGCGGATCGGCACCCTCGAACTCGCCGGCCGACAGCAGCAGCCGTGCATTCACCGCGCCGGCCTGCACCATGGCAACGAAGGCGTCGAGGAAGCCGAGCACCCAGCGGTCGTTCACCCAGATCGAAGGACTGATCGCGACATATTGCCGGAACGCGTTCGGCGTCCGCAGCAGCGTGGCGAGCGTGGTCAGCCCGCCCAACGAGTGGCCCATCAGCGTCTCATCCGCGGCATTCACCCGCACGAGTTCCTGCACGCGCGGCTTGGCCTCCTCCTCGATCATCCGGAGGAACGCATCCATGCCGCCATAGTCGTCCGGAGTGGCGCCCATATGCTTCTGCCAGCCGCTGTCAGTCACCTCGCGCGAGGTGGGCGGGGTGAGGTCGTGGTTGCGGACGGTGAGCGCTTTCACCACGCTGTCGGTCTGGTAGGCGATGCCGACAATCACCGCATCCACCGTGTCCGGCCAGCGCGCCTGGATGCGGGCGGTATCCACGGTGATGCCGAAATGCAGGCTGCCGTCGATCAGATAGAGCACCGGCCAGCCGCCCTCGGGCGGATCGCCCGCCGGCTCGGAGATCAGCAGCCGATAGCCTTTGCCGTTCACCGACGAGGTGAAATCGACCCGCCGCGCATTCAGCGCCATCTCGGTCGATCCGGATCCGGACTGCCGCGACATCATGGTTCCTCCCTGAAGGCCGTCACAGCGGCCAGGCCCAATCGATGCGTCCATCGGCCGTCATGCCGATCGACAGATGCTCGGTCCGCGCGGCGTAGGTGAGGCGGTAGCGGCGCCAGACGCGGCCCTGCCCCTCCTGCTCGCCCACCAGCGCGAAGCCGAGCGGCTCCTCGCCCGCCCACAGGTTGGGGAGGCCGCGCGCGCCTGCGCGGTCGATCGCGGTCTGCAGCGCGGGCGCGAAGCAGTCGCGATCGGGCGGCCACGCCGCGCGCAGCAGCTGCCGGCGCACCGTCGCGGTGAAGGCGGGCGCACGATCCGGCACCGGCTCCAGCGAGAGCGGGGTGGAGCCGGGCGCGAACTCCTCCAGCGCCCGCTGGGCGATCGCGCGGATCGCGCGGGTGTTGCCCGGGGCGAGGTTGCACAGCGCGAACACGCCGCTCCGCGCGTCGCGATCGACCAGCAGCATCGCGGTCCACCCGTCGAAATGGCCGCCGTGATGGGCCAGGGTCGCACCGTGCAACGGTTCGAGGAACAGCCCGCAGCCATAGGGCGCCGAACCGGCGGCGAGCGAGCCCGGCCGGAACAGCTCGACGCGCGCCGATGCGCTGAGCATCCCATCCTCGATCAGCACGCGGAGCCAGGCGGCGGCGCCCTCGCCGGTGAACGCCAGATCGCCGTCGCCGATGACTTCCCGCGCCAGACTGTCCTCATCGCGCGCGTCACACCCGGCCTGCGTCGCATTGGCGTGCCGGACCCAGTCCGGGCTGGCGACGGTGGCGCCGGAGACGCCGAGCCGTGCCAGCATGTCCTGGATCACCACGCCACACGGCCGGCCGGCGACCTCTGCGGCGAGGAAGCCCAGCAGGATGTAGTTGGTGTTCGAATAGCTCCACGCCGCCCGCTCGTCCGCGATGGGCTCCAGCGACGCATAGCGTTGGACGAACCCCGCCCGGGTGACGGGGACCGGCTCGTCTCCGCCGTCGGCAAGGTAGTCGGGCAGCCCGCTGCTGTGGTGCAGCAGCGATCCGACGCTGCGCTTCGCCCACGATCGCGGAAGCTCGGTGAGATAATGCCCGATCGGCGCGGCGAGATCGATGCGCCCCTGCGCGGCAAGTTCGAGGATCGCGCAGGCGGTGACGTGCTTGCCCGCCGAAGCCGCCTGGAACCAGCTGTCCCGGCCCACCGCGCGGCCGGATCCGCCCCAGTCCTCGCCGTGCAGCAGCGTGGCGGTCCTGCCGGGGGCGACCAGCGCGACGCACAGCCCCGGCACGCCGAACGTCCGCGCCATCTCGCGCAGTGTCTCGGCGGCGGCGGCGACGAGCGACGATGCTGTGGCAAGCTCGGTCATTCCGCTCCCTGCCCCATACCGCTACTCGTCGAAGTTCCAGCGCAGCGTCAGACCATAGCTGCGCGGGCGAACCGACACCGCCTCGTTGCTTAGCGCTACCGGCGAGCTGGGAAAGAGATGCGCCTTTTCGGACAGGATGTTGGTGACATCGGCATACAGGCCCCACGCCCCGTGCTCGACGCCGATGCGCGCGTTCAGCAGGTCCTGCGGCTCGACCGGGAAATCCTCCGCGACGGCGCTCACGCCGGCGGCGTTGGGCATCCGCGTGATCGCCTGTTGCGACGCGGCGTGCTGATAATCGATCCGCCACATCCCACCGAGTGCGCTGGAGATCGGCACGTGCTGGCTGAGCGAGGCCGAGCCGGTGAACGCGGGCACCAGAGAGAACCGCTCGCCCTTCAGCACGTCGGCGTTGCTGCTGTCCGCCGTGACGTGATTATAGGCAGCCGTGACGTCCAGTTGCAGGCCGGCGCCGAGTTTGGCGTTGCCGGAGAATTCGACGCCGGGGCCCGATGCCTTGCCGACGTTCGTGGTCTGCGTCGTGAAGACGACACCGGGCCCGCGCGGCACCGCCACGATGCCCTGCGCCTGACGATCGCGATAATCGAGGTAGAACACGGCGAGATCCACGAAGACCTTGCCGTCGAACAGCTTGCCCTTCACCCCGGCTTCGTAGTTCCACAGCTTTTCCGGGCCGAAGAATCCGATCGGAACCGCCGGACTGTTGAAGCCGCCGCTGC
This sequence comes from uncultured Sphingomonadaceae bacterium, assembly GCA_964252145.1. Classification (GTDB taxonomy): domain Bacteria; phylum Pseudomonadota; class Alphaproteobacteria; order Sphingomonadales; family Sphingomonadaceae; genus JAQGLK01. Next base: position 7,499 of record CAXUMU010000031.1, on the reverse strand, counting down.
GGAAGCCCTTCGATAGCGTCGCGTAGACCGACGCATCCTCGTCGATCCGGTACTTGATGTTCAGCTTGGGACTGAAGCTGTGGAACTTCGCCTCGCGCAGCGGCGATACCGCGCTGCCCGATGTGCGCTTGTCCCAATAATAGCGGCCGCCCAGTGTCACGTCCAGCGACGGCGTGGCCGAATAGGTCCCTTCGCCAAAGACCGCGTAGGAGCGCGCGTCCACCGGATCGTCGCCTTGCGACAGCACGAGCGTGCCGAGCCTGGGGCTTTGCAGCGCGATCCCGCCGTCGGACAGGAAGCGCCGATACCAGCCGCCAACCGTATATCGGAACGGCCCGTCCGAGTTCGAGCTCAGCCGCACCTCCTGGTTGAACTGCCTGTAATGATCCCGGCTGTCGAGATACGAGCCTGCGCCGAACAAAGTTCCGTAAAACGGGCTGGCACCCGTGAAGCTAAGCCGCCGGTTCTGATAGCCGCTCGACGAGACGATCGTGGCCGGCCCGAAGTCATAGCTGACGATACCGTTCAGCAGATGCATCCGATCCACCGCCGGCGTGAGCAGCGGATCGACCCGCGTATAGATATCGGTCACGCTGCTCACATCGTCGGCCCGGCTCTTCTGCCGGTAAAACTGGTAGAGCAGCGACACGGTCAGCGGGCTGCCGCTCGGGTGGATCAACAGCTTGGGGCGGACATAGACGCGGCGCGTCACATTGGCGTTGTCCACCCCGGTGCCGGCATTGGGATAATCGATCCAGCCGGCCAGCCGATCGTAGCCGCCGGCCACGCGCAAGCCGACCGCGTCGGCGACGATCGGCGTACCGAACGCCCCTTCGAAGCGGTAGCCGACGCCGCCGTGGCTCTGATCGTAGACATTGCCCTGCGCGTAGCCGCCGACATCGCTCAGGCTGGGATCGCGGGTTATGAAGCGGATCGTACCCGCCTCCGCGCCCTGTCCGTAGAGCGTGCCCTGCGGCCCGCGCAGCACCTCGATCCGCGCCAGATCGACCAGCGGGAAATCGCCGTCGCGCTGTTGCTGATCGATGCTGATGCCGACCTCGTCGACATAGATCGAGACGATCGGCAGCCCGGTGCCGCTGCCGGGATTGATGCCGCGCAACTCGATCCGCTCGGCGCCCGGGCTGAGCTGCTGAATGTTCAGGCCCGGCACCGAATATTGCAGGTCCTTCAGCGTCACCGCCCCCCGATCGAGGATTTCCTGCTGGCCGATCGCGGTGATCGCGTACGGCACATCGGTGATCCGCTCCTCGCGCTTGTTCGCGGTGACGATGATGTCCCCGGGCGCCTGCTCGCGCCCCGCCGTCGATTCGGCGGCGGCAGAGGCATCCTGCGCCAGCGCCGCGGCCGGCCAGGCCGCGGCGATCAGCAGGTTGGCGGCGATCAGACGTTCCCGGCGCGGATACCGCATGATGACAAACCCCCGTTCGTTCAGTTTTCTAGCCAAAGCATCCGTTGACCAGGACGATGCTGGCCAATTTATCATCCGTCAATCGAAATGCGAATGTTGTGGTTCAGCTGGACCGCTACTGCGGGCGCGGCATGTGCCGGATCGGCGGCACGACCCGGCTCGACAAGATCGCCGATATGGATATTATAATTGCCAGTGCAGCGTGTCTGGCGTTGCCGATCGGCGGGGATTTGCGGCCGGGATGACCGACATCTTTGAGGACATGGCGGCGAGCGGAGCCCACCGCGTGCTGATGCTGCGGGATCCGGCATCCGGGCTGCGCGCGATCATCGCCCTCGACGACGTCACGCTGGGGCCCGCCTGCGGCGGGATCCGCACCCGCGCCTATCCCGCCATCCGCGACGCGCTGAACGACGCGCACAAGCTGGCCGCCGCGATGACGCTCAAATGCGCGATCGCGGGCCTGCCCGCCGGCGGCGGCAAGACGGTCGTGATCGATTCCCCGCGGATGGATCGTGCCGCCGCCTTCCGCAGCCTTGGGCGAACCATCGCGGATCTGGGCGGTCTCTACCGTGCCGCAGGCGACCTAGGCACCACGATCGAGGACCTGCGTCACGCCGCCGAGGCAAGCGATTATGTCGATACCAGCGGCGCGCAGCTCGGCGAGGCGACCGGGACCGGCATCGTCAACTGCATCCGCGCGGCGGCGGCGGAGCGCAGCATCGACCGCCTGGCGGGCCTTACCGTCGCGGTCCAGGGTTGCGGGCTGATCGGCGCGGGGGTCGCAACTGCGCTCGCCGCGGAAGGGGCGCGGCTGGTCGTGGCGGACGTCGACGCCGCCCGGGCCGATGCGGTGGCGGCGGCGCTCGGCGGGCGGGCGGTCGGTGCGGACGCCATCCTGACCGTCGAGGCGGATATCCTCTCGCCGTGCGCGATCGGTGGCATCCTGACCGCGCAGATCGTACCGGCGATCCGCGCCTGGGCGATCTGCGGCGGCGCCAACAATCAGCTGGCGTCCGCTGCCGCGGGGACGGCGCTGGCCGAACGGGGGATCGCCTATGTCCCCGATTTCCTCGCGTCGTCCGGGGCGGTGATCGACGGTATTGCCCGATCGGTGATGCGCACCGCCCCGGCGCCCCTGATCGACCGGCTGTACGACACCGCCCGACACGTGCTGGCGCGCGCGCGCGCCGAACGCCGGCCGGCCGCCGAGATCGGCGAGGAGATCGCGCGCGACCGCATCCGCGCGGCGGTGTAGCGTCGATACGGCGGACAGGAGGCAGGATGAGCGAGCGCGTGCTGCGCTGTGCGGTGGCCCAGATGCGCGGCGTGGCACGCGACGAGCCGCGCCGCGCGGTCGTTGCGCGGATGATCGCGATGATGGAGCAAGCGCATCGGCAGGGCGCGTGCTTCGTCGCCTATCCGGAATTGGCGCTCACCACCTTCTTCCCGCGCTACTGGTTTGGCGACATCGGCGAGACCGACCGCTATTTCGAGCCGGCGATGCCGTCGTCGGAGACGGCACCGCTGTTCGACGCCGCGCGCCGCCTGAATATCGGCTTCACGTTCGGCTTTGCGGAGCGCGATCCGCAGGGTCGCCGCTTCAACAGCGCGGTGCTCGCCGGGCCGGACGGATCGATCCTCGGCATCTATCGCAAGGTCCATCTCCCGGGCCATGCCGATCACCGCCCGCAACTGCCGTTCCAGCATCTGGAGAAGCGCTACTTCGAGGTCGGCGATTCCGGGTTCCGCACCTGGCGGAGCCAAGGCGCAAGCTTCGGCCTGTGCATCTGCAACGATCGCCGCTGGCCGGAGACGTATCGCGTGCTGGCGCTGGGTGGCGCCGAGATCGTCGCGCTCGGGTACAACACTCCCGTTCCGAACACCGATTACGACGAGCCCGAACACCTCAACATGTTCCATCACCTGCTCTCGGTGCAGGCGGGCGCCTATCAGAACGGCCTGTGGGTGCTGGCCGCCGCGAAATGCGGAGAGGAGGACGGATTCCGGCTGATGGGCGGCTCGTGCATCGTTGCCCCGACCGGCGAGATCGCCGCGCGCGCGCTTACGACCGGCGACGAGCTGATCGTCCACGATTGCGACCTTGCGCTGACGCGGCACATCCGGGACCATATCTTCAACTTCGCCGAGCATCGGCGGGTCGAGCATTATGCGGCAATCACGGCGGTCGCTCCGGTCCGATGACGTGCGGCGACGCGATCCGCCGATCAAGCCATCCCGATACTCAGAAGAAATCGTTCGGCCAGATCATCGTCCGCCACATGTGCCGTCGCCGAGCCGTCGAAGCCGAGGCCATCGCATTTCTGGCGGCGCCGGGCGCCTAGCCCATTATCCGGCTGGCCCGGATGCTGGCGACCGCGTCCTGCGCCTCCTCCAGCCGACCGACCGCTTCGAACAGGCGCTCGTCGCATTCCGTCAGACCGGCGAAGGCAAGGCATCCGCGTGCCTTGGCGCGGCGCTGCTCAGGCGTCGGCGGCAGGTCGGGCGAGCCGAGCTGCGCCGTCACATCGACCTGCACCGTCCGGCCGTCGCGCAGGTGGGCAACAGCATGAGCCGGCACGAAGGCGGCGGGATCGGGATTGTCGTCGGCGATCACCGTCACCCGCCCGGCCAGGGCCAGCAGCGCGGGATCGGAAAGCCGCCCGGCACTGAAATCCTGCAGCGTGACGGTGCCGTTCGTCAGCGCGACGGCGGCGAGCCACTGCATGCACAGCCGCGCGTAGCCCGGTTCCATCCCGGCTAAAGCGGGCCGGCCGACGAGCCGCTGGATGAGCGGAGGCGCGTGATAATCGAGCCGGCCGACCGCATCGGCCGTCACGCCGTGGTCGGCGCGCAGCCGCTGCACCGCGACGATGCCGCCGTGTCCAGCGCGGCCGGTGGGGAACGGCTTCCAGCTGACGCCGGTGATGTGATGTCCCTCATCCAGCCGGTCCAGCGCGCCGGCGATGTTGCCCTCGGCTTCCAACAGGGCGAAATATCCGAAGCGCCCTTCGATCGGCGCGGCGACGCCGGGCATGCCCGCGCGCGCCAGATCGATCGCGACGAGCGCGCCCCGCGCCGCATTGGCCACCTGCACCGGCAGCGCCGGCTTCCCCTCGACATGCGCCTGCATCGTGCCGGAGGCGAAGGCGAGCGCGTGGCCGAAGGCATCGAGCGCCTCGGTTCGCGCCATGCCACGCAGGCTGGCGATGGCGGCGACGCAGCCGAAGATGCCGGCCGTGGCCGGGCGGAAGAAACTGAGCGGCCCGGCGGCGATGCCCAGCGTGACCGCGACGTCGACGCCCGCCACGATCGCAACCAGCAGCCGCTTGCCATCCACCGGCGCACCCCGCTCGATTTCCGCCAGCAGCGCGGCGAGAACGGTCGCCATCGGGTGGAGGACGGCCGGCTCGTGGACGCAGTCATATTCCTGCCCGTGGATCTGGAAGGCGTTGACGAACGCGGCCGAAGCGGCCGGCAGGCGCAGCCTCGGCCGGCCCAGCACGGACGCCTGCCCGCCGTCCCCCCAGCCCTGCGCCACCGCCAGGATCGCGTCCGCGTGCGCGGCATTCCGGCCGGCGGCGCCGACGCACAGCGTCCACCGGCGTGGCCTGCTGTGGATGCGCCGAGCGTTCGGGCGGCACGCTCCGTGTTCCTCATCCATGGCGGAATAGAGGTCGGTATCGGCATAGCTCCGGCTGCGGTGATACGTACTGGCCGGTCTCGCGCCGATCGACCAAAATCGCACGCAACGGCGGTCGATGTAGTCGGTGTTTACGCGCCGTCCGTCGCGACCTGCACCCGCGAGCGGTTCAGCAGCAACGGTGCAACCGTTAACAACCTGCCTTTTCATTGTGCCGTTTGGGCACTCTTATCTGTAAACTATCTTCATCTGTTGTTCCACCGACAGAATGTTCTAGCGGTTAACGATGCATTTACCCCTGTGTCGCGCCCTCTGCCGTGTTGGTTCTTTCGTTCAACGTTCCGCCTTTGGCCTGGCTGGGTTGCTTGTACTGACCTCCGGCCTCGTTGCGCCGCCGGCAACGGCGGCAGCGGCGCCGGCTCGGTGGGAGCAACTTCGCCGGGGCGATCTGCGGATCGCGATCGTGGCATATCGATTGTCCCGCGCCAACGCGCCCTTCTGTCGGGCCACGACCGCGCCTCAGCTCGGCTTCGTGTTGCACGCTCTGGATCAATATGATCCGGCCGAACGGAGCGAAGCCGCGCAAGTTTTCGGGCTCGGCGCGGGTGTCGGGGTGATGGCCATCGTCCCGAACAGCCCTGCCGCGGTGGCAGGACTGCGGGCGGGCGATCGGCTGGTGTCCGTTAACACGCTCCTGCTGGGCCAAGCCGCTCCCGCTGCCCTGCCGACCGACGCGTCGGTCAGGGAGGCTCGGCAGATTCTGCTCTCGGAGATGGAAAAGGGCGCAGTCGTCGTTCGCGTGGTCGGACCAGCGGGCACGCGCGACGTGAGCTTCGCCGCCGAAGCGGGCTGCCCGGCGACCGTCGAGCTTTCACCCGGCACCAGCGTCAATGCCTGGGCGGACGGCGATGTGGTCGTGATCGGCGGCGGCCTGCTGGCACGATGCGCGACCGATGAAGACCTCGCCTTGGTGATCGCCCACGAACTGTCCCACAATCTGCTGCATCACAGCGCCAGGCTCGCGCGCGCCGGTGTCGTAAAGAACGGGCTGCTGCGCGCCGACGGACCCGGATCGGCAGAGATGCGGGCGACCGAGGAGGAAGCGGACGCGCTCGCCGTCCGGCTGGTGGCGGCGGCGGGGTTCGGGCTGGATCATGCCGCCGCGTTCATGGGCGGCCTGCTCACGGCTGCTGACGTGGATCGTCCGGACTTCACCCACCCCGCGCCTGCCCGGCGGCTGGCCCTGCTGTCGGCGGCGATCGCCCACGTGCGTGCGCCCACGATCCAAGTGACGGTGGCCCCGGGACGTTAACCTTGTCTTCCGAACTGGGCGCGCAATAAGCCTCTCGGCCTTCGCCGTGGGGACAACAGCCCGATGTCGAACCTCGCAGGGCATGCCGCGCCGATCGGCGGCGCAAGCGATCCCGCGTTGCGAGATGGTCCAGCGGAGGCGTGGGAACGCGCTGATGCGGCGATCCCGGTGCGCGACCTGATCGCCGGCGATCCCGATACGCTACGCATGCCGGTGCAGGATCTCGAGCTGTACGTGGTCCGCAACTTCCTCACGCCCGCCGACTGCGCCCGACTGATCGCGCTCATCGACGCCACCCGCATTCCTTCGCCGGTGGTCTCGGACGATCCGGTGCCGGCCTATCGGACAAGCGAGACCTGCTATCTCTACCCTAACGATCCATTGGTAGCGGCGGTGGGGACGAGGCTCGATCAACTGACCGGAATCGGTGCCGTGCACGGCGAGTTGCTGCAAGGGCAGCGCTACGCCGTCGGCCAGGAGTTCAAGCCGCACCATGACTTCTTCCACACCGATCAGCTCTACTGGCGCGAGCAGGCGGCGATGGGCGGGCAACGAACCTGGACGGCGATGGCGTTCCTCAACGAGCCGGACGCCGGCGGGCGCACGAACTTCCCCACCGCCGGGCTGATGGTGGCGCCGCGGGCGGGCAACCTGCTCGTCTGGAACAACTTGGACGAGCTCGGCTCGCCCAACGCCGCCACCCTGCATCAGGGGATGCCGGTAGAGCGCGGCGTCAAATATGTGCTGACGAAATGGTATCGCGAGCGGCCGTGGTGCCGCTAGCCTGACGCTTAGCGCGCGGGCACGGGGAACATCGTGCGGAGCGGTCTGGTCTCCGGCAGGATATAGACGATGCCCACCGTGCCGGTGAACGCCGGGACGACGACGTCGTCATAGAAGGCGGGCGGCACGTTGATGCAGCCGTAGGAAATGCGATTGTCGAGCGGCGACGCCGAGGCCAGGCGTTCGGCCCGGCGGTCCTTGCGGTTGCCGACGATTACACGGTGTAGCGACAGCGCGGCGGCATAGGCGATCCACAGGATATCCTGCTCGAAATCGCGCCCCAAGGCGGCCTTGAACCGGCCCGATGGCGGCGTCCGCTCGGCCGGCGTGAT
>CAXUMU010000030.1:0-17806 GCA_964252145.1 uncultured Sphingomonadaceae bacterium | reverse complement strand
AGGTGGTCCCCCATTGCGCGCCGATCCCGGTCCCCGCTTCCAAACCGATTGACAGCCGGCCAAGGTTAAGGTCGATCTCGACCGCTATGCCGAGCTGTTCGGCGCGGCTTACGGCGAGGCGGTCGATGCGGCCGCGCTCGTGCCTCACATGCTCGCCGCGTTCATGGACCGCGACCGCGGCTTCCGGAAGGCGCGTCAGCCCGGCGAAGCAAGGCCCGGTTCGACGACATCCTCGCCAGCGTCGATCAGTGCTGCAATTTCGAGCACGAGCGAGGCCGCCGGCGACAACTCCTCGGGGTGAAGCAACCACGTCACGAGCTCGGCGTCAGGCTCGGCGACTGGAATGACCGCAACCGAGGTCGCGCCGTTGACGAAGGACGCGGGCACCAGCGCAAGAGCGCGGCCGGTCGAGGCGAAGCTCACGGCGGTGTTCCAGTGCCGTATGCTCACCCGCTCGGGGACACGCACACCGTGACGATCGAGCAGCGCCTCGACCTGGGCGAGGTAGCCGGGACATATAGTCGAACGCGGTAACGCGAGGCTTTCCGTCGCGACCTCGGCCACGGCGACCTTGTCGCGCTCCGCGAGCGGGTGGCCGAGCGAGGTCACCAACACCAACGGTTCCGCCCAGCCTCGCACCTGCACCAAGCCTCCAGGTTTTCGCCCGTCGAGAGTCAGTGCGAGGTCCGCGCCGCCGTCGCGGACCAGCCCCGCAGCCTCCCCATGGGTGAGTTCGCGCACGTCGACCGCCACTGGCGGTCGGTGATGCTCCAACTCGAACAGCAGGCGCGTGAATGGCTCGCCCGCCAGGTCCTCTTCCAATACCAGCCGAACGCGCTCCGGACTGTCATCATTTTTCCGCGCGCAGCGACAAAGCCGCGGCCTCGACATCGGCAAGGATACGCCGGGCGTCCGCGAGGAAACGCGTACCCGCCCGCGCCAGCCAGGTTCACCGCGTCGTGCGTTGGAAGAGCTTGGTCCCGAGCTCCATTTCCAGGTTGCGAATCGAGTGGCTGAGTGGGGACTGCTCCATGCCGAGCCGTTCCGCCGCGCGAGCGAAATGAAGCTCTTCCGCCACTGCTATAAAGTGTCGAAGATGTCGGAGTTCCATCTTCGATCAGCCTGGCGTCGCTCGCGAGCCGTCAACGGCCCGCGGCGGTATACACGCGAAGGGCCACGTACAGGAACACGCTTCTTCGAAAAGGAGGAAGCAAGTGTAGGCAGCGGCAGTGATACCGACCTGATCCGGCAATCGAATTGCGGCGCACGCTGTTGCGGCGGTCACCAAAGCTCTCAGAATTACGGAGCGCATGCCGACCATTGCGCTGATCGCTGTCCACGCCTCTCGAACACGCAGGCTGGCTGGCTCTGTATCAGCATCATGTGGCCGGAGACGGAACAATACGACCTCGCATGCATCAACAACTGCGGGGTTATCCGAGGCTACCTCAGCGCGGGGAAAGCGATCTGCCAACGCGGCTGGTACTTCCGCTCCTCGCGGCGGTAAGACGGTATGCGCGCTGTCATCTATCCGCATGATTGCCCTTGACGATGGTTGCGGCAGCCGATCCCCCACCATCTTTTCCACAAATCGGTTCGTTTTCGCCAGCTGCCGCTACCCGCTACCCGGGACTGCTCTGCGCAAACATCATGCGTTTTGCTATCCTACTCGACGGCGAGAACGCTATAATCTCCGACGCAGTGAGGATGCCGATCGCTCTTGATCGGCACTCCAAACATTATGGGATTTCTAGAATCTGACGTCCACCCGGCCATAAATAATATCCACCATTATCCCATAAGGGGAATACATAAGTGGAGGCTTGTAGATCAGAGCACCACTTGCGGTTTCACCGCCAATATACGGCTCCACATTCTGTCGATTGTCGAACAGGTTGTTCGCTCCAAGCGCAAGTGTGATCGATTTTGTTAGGTGATAGTCCGCCTCCAGATCCGTGAGACCCGCGCTACTCGCTCTAGTATATGTGTAAATCCCGCTACCGTCGTTCAGATAGGCATGGGAGCTGCTGTAGAAGGTCTCCCGACCAACGATCGAGATATCTCCGATCGTCCAGTTCACGCCGCTGATGATTTTCAGCCTGGGCGACGCTGTTGTCAGAAAGCTCGTCAACTGTTGATCGAATAGGCTCTGATTCACCGGCGCCGAACCTATGATCGACGGGTTTACGCCAGGTCGCGTGATCTTGGTCGTGTTGTAAGCGCCGGAGACGGTGAAGGTAGCGCGTCCGAGCTTGCTTAGATCAGCATCGTAACTGGCGACGACATCGACCCCACGGGTGCGGGTGGTCGGGCCGTTCACAAACGACTCGATACCTATCGAGTCAAGCGCTTCCAGAGAGTATCCACTACGACTAATGGCGCGAAAGACGGGGTCGGCTAAATCGAACGTGTCGCTACTCGTATTGATCGCGGCACTACCAACGATCCGATCCTGGATTCTGATCTGATATGCGTCGAACGTCACGATAAAACGCGGTGTCGGTCGGAGCACGATGCCTAGTGAATAGTTGGTCGACTTCTCTGGCCTAAGATTCTGGATCCCGAGGACCTTAGCCGCATCCGAATTAGCGGCAAGTTGCACGAAAGCCGAGTTGGTCGACACATTGACCTGTGTATAATACTCCTCCGCCAGCGTCGGTGCGCGAAAGCCGGTGGCGGCTGTGCCACGGATGGCCACCTCCGGTGTGAAATCATAACGGCCTGTCCCCTTCCACGTCACCTTGCTGCCAAAGTCCGAGTAATGCTCGTGGCGAACAGCGCCATCAAGCTTGAGCTTGGCGAACGGCGTCAACGCCAGATCGACATAGACAGCGCTGTTGTGGCGACTGTGTTTTCCGGCCGAGGAGGGGCTGTAGCCCGGGAAGGATTGTGCTCCGGTCTTATAGTAAGAGCTAGGGTCACCCGCAGCGATATCATAGGTATTACGGCGATATTCGGCACCGACAGCAAGCGTCGCTATGGTTCCGATAGTGCGTGTTATGTCCAGGTCGGTTGTCCATTCGCTTGCGCTAAACTCGCCGTCGTAAAAGTTGGTTCGCGAGGTCAAGGTGTCGATGAAAAGATCGGCGTTGGCCGAGTCCAGAGTAGAAACCCGCTCGCGGTCCTTACCATACGTCGTGCTTAGATCCCACTTCCATGACCCTATAGAACCTTTTACGCCGCCAGCCGCGGAGTAGTCGAGGGCGCGTACCCCTTCCTGAGGATTGACTCCCGATCGTGAGAAAATGTAATTCGGGTGGTTGACGACATCGTCGTCATATTGATCGACGGTGCCAGCTACCCCAGGAGTGCCCGTCGCGAGGATGCGATCGGGAAATCTCGTAAACTCGAAGGATTTGGCATGGCGGAACCCGACCGAGCCAAAGCTGTAAACCTGTATCTCGTCGGTCAGGTGATAACCCGCATTGTATGAGCCAACCCCGAACCTCGATCGCGAGTCGCCGAGGCCCCGGTCGACATTAGGGTATCCGGGCATTGCGAGATAATCTTGGGCCAACGTACGATATTGCGCGATTCCCGCCGGCAAGGCACCGGTCTCTGGATCAAGAGCACGGACGTCGTATTTGCCTCGCTGACTATAATCGTGAAAGCGATAAAACCCGGTGACGTTGATGAACCCGCGGGACCCAACCAGGCCATAGTTCAGGCTAGTGGAATATGTCTCACCGTCGCCAGCATAGTATTGGCCACCGGTTGCCGAGAAGGTCCCACCGGCCTTGCTCTTAAGAATGATATTGATAACGCCGGCGATTGCATCGGACCCATATTGTGCCGATGCACCGTCTTCCAGCACCTCGACATGATCGATCGAGGCTGGTGTGATGTAATCGAGATCGGGGGATGCGCCTCCCTGAAACGGACTGGCCACCACATTGAGGCTCGCTGTGCCATGGCGGCGCTTACCATTTACGAGGACGAGCGTCTCGTTTGGATTAAGCCCGCGCAGCGCTGCCGTCAGATTGTTGTTCGCGGCATCCACGCCAACCGATTGAGCAGTGAATGACGGAACGAGCTGGGTCAGCACCTGGTTGAGGTTGGGCTGCCCGACATGACTGATCGCGTCCTGACCGACGAGTTTGATCGGCGCGGGACTCTCCGCTGCCGTCACGCCGGTTTTGCGCGTTCCGGTGACGATGATGTCAGAGTTAGGCGAAGTGTCGGCGTTCGCCGGGGGCCCGGCGACGGCGGATGTTGCAGGTCCGGTTTGCGCAAAGGCTACCGAGCTTGCGGAAAGGAAGGCGACAAGCGTAGCACTTGATACAACGGTAAGTCGGCGCATGTTAATCCCCTTTAGAAAGTCGTGAGACGCCCTCCTGCAATCGAGCCTCGATCTACTACACCACCTTGGACCTTTTCGGCCCTAAGGCTGTGTTGTTCTGCTGTAATTCCTAAAATCCCTCTGCCTAAATACGACTATGTGATTGTCGTATTTCCCCCGCAAAACACCGTTGCGACTGTTCTATCTTTGAACGCGTTTGGATTGCCTAGGAGCGCGGCAACTCCGGCTGCGCCGGCCGGCTCCACCACCAAACCATAATACTGCCGACAAAAGGACATCGCCGAAGCGATCACGTCATCGTCGATGGCGAGCACCTCGTCGACGAGCGACTTCATGCACTCTAGCGCATATGGAACTGGTTCGCGGATTGCGATTCCATCAGCTATCGTCTTGGTATCGGCGGTGGCTTCGAGCCTGTTCTGTTCCCAGGAGAGCTTCATCGCCGGCGCGCCAGCAGCCACGACGCCGATGACCTGGCAGGAAGGGGCATTCGCTTTTATCCACGCGCCCATCCCGGTCAGCAAGGCACCGTTGCCCAACGGATGACAATAGCATCAAGCGCTACACGGCGACCCGCCAGCGCGTCCGTGATCTCCTTGGCGATCGTTCCCGCACCTTCAGCGATGGCTTGGTCGCCGCCATCCTCGACGAAGGCAAGGCCTTCAGTTTCGGCATAGGCACGGGCTGCGAACTTGGCGGCGTCGAAGTCGGGACCCTCGAGTTTCACCTCGGCGCCAAGCCGCCTCATCGCGTCAACTTTTAACGGGTTGGCCGTCGAGGCGGCGAAGATAATGACCTTGCGTCCTCGTTTCGCACCTGCGTAGGCGAGGCCTTGACCAAAATTTCCCGCAGACGCCGAGACGATCGGTTTATCCGTTTCCGGCAAGCCCGACATCCACCAATCAGCGCCACGGCCCTTGAAGGAACGAATGGGATTCAACGTCTCGACTTTGGCAAATAGTCGAAGACCAAGCTTCTCATTAGCGGTCGCTTGCTCCACGAGCGGTGAAGCTAGGAAGGTGGGGTCGATATGGGCGCAGGCCTTGATGACACCTGCGGATGTGGGAAGGGATTGAGTTGCCATGCGGAGACAATAGCGCACCAAAACGGGTTATTTACCCAAAGGCGCGTAACCGTGCGGTTAGTTCACCCAGGAGGGAGCGCCAGAGTGGGTGCAAAGCACACAACGGTCTGGTAAGTAGGTCGTCACCGTTGCGGAGCGACTGATTCCTGCAATCTGTTAAAGTAGGCAGATTTCGAATGAATGCCAAATGCTCCTGACTGACGCCGACCGTGCGATCCTGCGCGCCGTTCAAGAGGATGCTGGGATCACCGTCACGGAGTTGGCTGCGCAGGTGAATCTATCGCCGTCAGCCGCACAACGCCGTTTGCAGCGGCTTCGGGAAGCAAAGATCATTCTCAGAGATGTTGCTCTGGTTGATCCGAAACGGGTCGGTGGAGGGGTCAGCCTGCTAGTGGAATTGGAACTGGAACGAGAACGGCCCGAGCTTCTACCCTCGCTTCATCAATGGATAGGAAAAATGACCGAGGTTCAACAAGCATGGCGTTTAACCGGACGAGGTGACTATACCTTGGTCGTAGTTACAGAGTCCATCGAGAGGTTTGACGCATTCGCCGCACGCATGATGACTGAAAACGCGAATATACGAAAGTTTACAACCAGTGTAGTGCTAACCCACATCAAGACTGGGCTTGCGATCCCGGTGTAAATATTGCTAAAGAGCCACTATGCTAGACTAGCATCCCGAGCGCGACGGCGTGAAGCATAAGGTTCTGAACAGCGGGCACCTGCAGATCAGCGACGAGAGCGCGTTGGTCAACGCCGCGCTGGCGGGCTCGGGCGTCCTCCTACGCTGCCGGTCGCTGCTGAGGGACCCATGCGCGACGGGCGCTTCGTCCGGCTGCCCCCCGAGTACAAGATTGAGGCGCTACCGATCAACCTCCTGTCCCCGCGCGCCCCGACATGTCACTGTCCGCCTCGTCGGTAGGCTATTCGATCAGCGCGAGCGAGCAATATATCTCGCGCGAGTTGTTCAGTAAGCTCGGCTCGAAGACGAGATGAAAGGCAAGGTGCACGAGGTGTAAGGCCTCGCCCCCGTGACCGAAACCATCGCGAACGGCGAGAACCCGGCACGACCATATCGAAGGAACCCGCCATCGCCGCCATGGCGACGCTGCCCCACTCGGGGCGTGCCAGGATCGCCTCGTCCGGCGTCGCTTCGTCGAGGTTTTCGTCTAGAAGATCCGCTATCGGCAGATCTTTGCCAGCCGCTAAATCCCTGTTGGATGCAGAAACGGAGAATGAAGTCTTGCTGACAATCTCGCGAGACTCTTTATTTCCTGTAGCTGGCTCTCTCTCATATGATATCCGTCACACGATACCGGATACTGGTTAATACTGTTTATGGAAACGATAAAAGCTGAATAAAATTGTATCTATTGGCGCAACTGATCATTTCGGCGAGGGAAAGTGATTGCCTGTTAGGCGGCGTCCATGCTTTATTTGGTCGTCACGCCAGCATCAAAATCCCCCGATGCCGGCGGGACTCCTCACCCCCGTCGCGAATGTGATACACATTGTGTATCGAGCATGGTATGATGGATGCAGGAGATTTGCCATGCCCAAAGCCACCGCCAACCCATCTACCCTGCACGCCGTGAACCTGCGCGTTCGCGGCGAGACCCGTTCGCTGATTGACCGCGCCGCCAAGGCGCTAGGGCGCTCGCGCTCGGACTTCATGATCGAAGCCGCGCGCCGTGCGGCCGAGGATGCGATCCTCGACCAGACCGTGATTTCGGTCAGCCGCGAGAAGTACGATGCCTTCCTCGCCATGCTAGACGCGCCGCCGCAGCCACACGAGGCGTTGCGCCGGACGCTGAGGACGCCCGCTCCCTGGGAGAAGCCGTGACGCCGTCTGCGCCCGAGCCTCTCGGCGATCACCATATTCTCGACAACTTCGACTCCGGCATCATCTCGCTCGACGACTGGCTGAAACGGCGGGCACGCACCAATCAGGCGAGCGGCGCGAGTCGCACCTTCTTCGTCGCGGCCGAGAGATCGGTGATCGCGTATTATGCGCTTGCCTCAAGCTCGGTGGCCCATGCCGACGCTATCGGCGGCTTTCGTCGCAACATGCCCGACCCCGTTCCCGTCGTCACGCTCGGGCGGCTCGCGGTCGACAGGCGATATCAATCGCGCGGGTACGGTCGCGGGCTGATCAGGGACGCGGCACGTCGCGTTGCCGTTGCGGCTGACCAGATCGGTATACGCGGGCTGATCGTTCACGCGATCAACGAAGAGGCACGCCTTTATTATCTTAAGCGCGGCTTCCTGCCGTCACCGACAAACGAGATGACGCTGATGATTTCGCTCAACCTGCTCAGAGACAGCCTGTGAGATGGGCGTGGTAAGTACGGAATGAGCGAAGCGAACCGAAACGGGCAAAGCGACGAAGCATCTGACGATATCGCGATCACCGATGCGATCCGTGCCGCCCTTCGCGCGGAGATCCGCCGCACCGGCGTCACCGCGATCGGATTAATCAAGGGACGGCGCGATCTGCCGACCGGTCTCGATGCGCGGGCCGTCAATCGCTGGCTGACAGGAGTCCGCAAGATAGCGCGACGATCTGACCTCGAATTCGCGGCGAAACGTTGGGCGGAACTCCCCGACGATCCGGGCCGCGTCACGACAGACGGAAGACGGTTATCACGACGCGGCGCACGCCACCCGGCAGCAGACGAAACGTGGATCGAGGTGACGCCGGCGATGTCCGCGCATCTGCGCGCTGAACTGTCGCGCACCGGGATCACAAGCGCAGCGATCCTGCGCGGCGTTCCCGACCTTCCGGTCGGCCTGAATCAGCGCGTCGTTCGAGGCTGGCTATATGGAGAGACCAAGACGACAGACGAAGCGCATTGGGCAGTCGTTGTCAGATATCTCATGGCGTGCCGGACCCAGTTGTGATCCCATCATCGTCTGAAATCACAAAGGGGCGAGGGATGTCTCTCTTCAAATACTTCTCTGAAGAACGATTCGTCATTGCTTTGATACGCAACGGCGCGATGAGGTTTGGTTCGCTGTCTCATTATCGCGGTCTGGAAGGCGGTGGCGTCCGAGGTGATGCGAAGGATGGAACGCTGCACTATGCTCCCGATCAAGGGATCGAGATCACAATGGTCGAGGATGGAAGAAAGCTGCACGGGACCAGCTTTTCCACAGCCGCGCAGGGAATGTTTGTCTTTTGCGCCAGTACCCAAATATCTGCTGAGCTGGCGGCAGAGTTCGGTAGATTCTGTGTCGGGATCACCGAGCCTGCCGCGATTGTAACTCGGTTGAAACGGCGTGAATGCCGAACATCTAGGCTTGACTACGCCAACATAATCCACGGCGATGTTGAATATAGATCCTTAAACAAAATACCCGGTATCGACTGGGCGTTTCCGGAAAGAGTGGCCCTGATTAAGCCACCGGAATACTTCCGGCAAAGCGAGTTCCGTATCGCGCTGCCCACAAGGGCTGACGCCACCTCAAGCGATGCATACGTTGACTTAGAGATTGGAAGCCTAAAGGCGTTAACACACCTACATTGTTTTTAGCTGCCGCCGAGATGTATTCTAGAGTCCAATAGCTATGAGTGGCAGTCCCATGCCTGCCGTAGACAACACGTTCGTTCAGCAACTTTTCAGTTGACTATATTCCTAAAATCATGTCTCAATATGATTGAATTCCTGATAGTTCCGCTTGTCAAGCCTCGCCCTTACCGGCGGGGCTGTTGCATATTTATCCCCCCGATGGGGGTGACGATGGAAGCTATCGGGACAATCCCAATCAACCGTTTAGGCGACCCGCGTGCGGAAATCCCATGTCCGCGTCGAGAAAGTGTGCCCGCGTCATGGCCTTCGATGCCGATGCCTATATCCACCTGCTCGACGATATCGTGCTGCCTCACGACCGCAAGGTCGCGATCATGGAGCAGGTCTCGCTGATCCTGCAAAGCTCCGTCGATCGTGCCTGGGGCCGGTCACCCGAGCAAATTTTGCTGGGGACAACCCGCAATCGCATCATCGCGCGCGGCACGGATGCGCTAGACTCAGAGCCAACCCTTACATCAACCTTCAACGACGCCGCCGATGGAGACGCGGCGGGAAAGTGGATTCCATGACCCAGACCAAGCCAACCAAAGCCATCACCGGTCGGCTATCGCTACGAGAAGGTCACAGGTCATGGCAAGCTCTTGGTCCGACACGAACCGGTAGCGACGATCGTTCAGGAGGCGCTTGAAGGCTACGCCTGTGGCCGCTTCCAGACCCAGGCCGAAGTCATGCGGTTCCTCGACGCGCAGCCCGGCTTCCCGAAAACGCACCGAACGTCCCTGTGTAACGAACGCGTCAACGAGATCCTGACCCGTATCGTCTACGCCGGCTATATCGACCTGCCCGACTGGCAGGTGCGGCTCGTGCCCGCGAAGCACGAAGCGTTGATCGACTATGCGACCTACCAAAGGATTCAGGAGCGGCTTCACGCCAAGGCGAAGGTGCCAGCGCGCAAAGACCTCAATCGGGATTTTCCGCTGCGCGGCGCGATGGTCTGCGGTCATTGCGGCACCACGCTGACCGGCTGCTGGTCCTCAGGATCGCATGCACATTATGCCTACTACCTGTGCCCCAAGAAGGGCTGTGCTGTGTACGGCAAATCGACCCGCCGCGATGTGGTGGAAAGCGAGTTCGCCTCGCTCCTCTCCGCGATGCGCCCGGCCGAGAGCCTGCTTCGCCTTGCCGATGCCCGCTTTCGCGATCTGTGGAACGAGCAAGCCGCCGCTGCAAAGACAGGAGTAAAATCGGTCGAGACCGATCTGCGCAAGATCGACTCCGACATCGATCATCTCATGGACCGCATCGTCGCCGCCGAAAGCGACACGCTGATCACGGCTTATGAGCGCAAGATTCACGCGCTGGAAGAAAAGCGGGTCCAGCTCCGCGAATCCATCGTCGCCTGCGGGAAGCCGCTTGCCGACTACGACACGACATTTAGAACGGCGATCGAGTTCCTCGCAAACCCTTGTAATCTTTGGAATTCGCCCCGTCTGGAGGACAAGCGGGCGGTGCTCAAACTCGCCTTTGCGGACCGCCTTCAGTACCTGCGGGGAGGGCTTTAGAACGCCGCTAACCTCTTCACCTTTCAGGCTTTTATCGGCCTTAGAGGGGGGTGAAGAGGTGATGGCGCACCCGAAGGGATTCGAACCCCTGGCCTCTGCCTTCGGAGGGCAGCGCTCTATCCAGCTGAGCTACGGGTGCCCGGGCGCAGGCGTTAGCAAAGCGATCGCGCTGCCGCTACCCCAAAAGCCCGACGCGTCAGCGCGGTGCGCCGGTGACCGGCTGGAACTGGCCCAGGCCGCAGCTCGTGCCGCGATAGGGCGGGGACGAGTAGAGGACGGTGATGATGTCGACCGAGCAGAGCTGCGACAGCGACGTCGCATAGGAGAAGCGCTCCTCGAAACCCAGCTGGGGGCAGGAATTGGGCAGCACATTCCGATAGACCTTGCCGTCGCGCATGTAGAAATCGATCGTCCGGTCGTCGCGCACGCGCGTTTCGCGGATGTTGCTCAGCTGGACGCAGCTCTTGGGCTCGCCCGCCGGGGTAACCGGCGGCACCGCATGGCTGCGGGCATCGGCCGCGGCGGCGAGACAGGCCGCGATGAGCGCGGCGGCGACGGCAGCTTTACGCATTTCACTCTCCCTCTGGCTTCCGGCGGCGTACCGCGGGCTTGCGTCCATCAACGCGCGGCGCCGGCTTCGGCTTCACCGGTGACGGCGTTTCGCCCGGAGGCGGCGTCTTCGGCTTGAACGCGCAGAGATCCGCCACCGGGCAGCGCCAGCATTCGGGCCGGCGCGCCTTGCAGATGTAGCGGCCATGCAGGATTAACCAGTGATGAGCGTGCGCGCGGAATGGCACCGGCGTTACCCTTTCCAGCCCCAGCTCCACCGCCAGCGGTGTCTTGCCGCGCGCGAGGCCAGTGCGGTTGGCGACGCGGAAGATATGCGTGTCCACCGCGATCGTCTCGGCGCCGAACGCCACGTTCATCACCACGTTGGCGGTCTTGCGGCCGACGCCGGGCAGTCGCTCCAGCGCATCGCGGTCGGCCGGCACCGCACCGCCATGCGCGGCCAGCAGCATCTCGCTCAGCGCGATCACGTTCTTCGCCTTGGTGTTGAACAGGCCGATCGTGCGGATGTGCCGCTTCAGCCCCTCCTCGCCCAGCGCGACCATGGCGGCGGGATCGCGCACCTGCGCGAACAGCGCGCGCGTCGCCTTGTTGACGCCGACGTCGGTCGCCTGCGCCGACAGCGCGACCGCGACGAGCAGGGTGTACGGGTTGACATATTCCAGCTCGGTCTCGGGCGCGGGATCGCCCTCGGTCAGCCGGCGGTAGAATTCGAAGACGTCGGCCTTCTTCACGGCAGGCCCAGCACGTCGCGCATCGCATAGCGGCCGGCAGGCCTGCCCGCGAGCCACAACGCCGCCCGCACCGCGCCGCGCGCGAAGATCTCGCGGCTCTCGGCGCGGTGGCCCAGCTCGATCCGCTCGCCCTCGGTGGCGAAGATCGCGACATGATCGCCCGCGACCGATCCGCCGCGCAGCGACGCAAAGCCGATCGTGCCTTCCTCGCGCGCGCCGGTACGATCGGTCCGGCCGAGCGCCTCGAGCGCGCTTCCCCGCCCCTCGGCCGCCGCCCCGGCCAGCAGCAAGGCGGTGCCGGAGGGCGCATCCACCTTGTGGCGGTGGTGCATCTCCAGCAGCTCGATATCCCAGTCCGGCCCCAGCGCGGCCGCGGCCTGGCGGACGAGGTGCGCGAGCAGGTTGACGCCGAGCGAGGTGTTCGCCGCCTGCAGGATCGGGATCTCCCGCGCGGCGGCATCGATCAGCGTATGATGCTCGCCCTGCAGTCCCGTCGTGCCCACCACCACCGCGACGCCGGCGGCGCGCGCCGCGTCGAGATGCCCGGCGAGAGCGGCGGGCGCGGAGAAATCGACCAGCACGTCGCTGATCTTCGCCAGCGCGGTCGCGTCCGATTCGAAGCTGTGGCCCGGCGCGACCTCGCCGCTCACCTCCCGCCGGTCGACCCCGCCGGCGACCGCGGTGCCCTGCGCGCGGCAGACCGCCGCGATCGCGCGCCCCATCCGCCCGCTCGCCCCGAGGATGCCGATCCTGCCCATGCCGTACGCCTTCTCCGTGTCGGCCGCGTCATGGGCAATGCCGCCGCCCCGCGCAACCGCGCCTTGCATCGGCGGATCGCCGCGATTAGGGGCGGATCTGTCGTTGGGGAGTAGCCGGCCGTCCGCGGACGGGCCTGCGCGTCAACATGCTCGGCGGAGACGCCGTGGCGCGCGGGAGGCGGGAACACCGCCTGGGCGAGACCGATGGCATCGTGCCCCCGCTCGGCCGGGCGGGGGGCGCGGTGCCGTCCGTCTTTCGCCTGCCTGGCCCGGGAACTGCCGATGGAAGCCCTGCTCACCTCCGCTGCGATCGTCGCGCTCGCCGAGATCGGCGACAAGACCCAATTGCTCGCGATCCTGCTGGCGACGCGATTCAAGCGTCCGTGGGCGATCGTCGCCGGCATCTTCGTCGCGACGATCGGCAACCATTTCCTCGCCGCGCTGCTCGGCTCGGAAGTGGCGGCATTCCTGGACGGCAGGTGGTTCCGCTATCTGATTGCCGTCTCGTTCATCGCGATGGCGGTGTGGACGCTGATCCCCGACAAGATCGACGATCTGAAAGACAAGCCGGCGCGGTTCGGCGCGTTCGTGACGACGGTCGTCTCGTTCTTCCTGGTGGAGATGGGCGACAAGACGCAGGTCGCGACGATCGCGCTGGGCGCGCGCTTCCACGACGTCGTCGCGGTCACCTGCGGCACGACGCTGGGCATGATGCTCGCGAACGTGCCCGCGGTGTTCCTGGGGGCGGAGCTGATCAAGCGCGTGCCGCTGGCGGTGGTGCGCGCGGTCGCGGCGCTGCTGTTCCTGGTGATCGGGCTGTGGCTGCTGGCGCAGACCGCCGGCTGGCCGTAACGCCGCGAACCGCGGGGGCCAAACCGGGCATTAACTTATGTCGGCTAGCGCAAGTGGATGACTGCTGCGCATCCCGACCCGCTCGACCAGGAAGCCGAACGCTACCGGCTGCATGTGCTGGGATCGCTCGATTTGCTCGATACGCCGGCGGAGGCCGAGTTCGATGCGCTGGTGCAGATCGCGCGGCATATCGAGGATTGCCCGATCGCGCTGATCTCGCTGGTGGACGATCATCGCCAATGGTTCAAGGCACGCTGCGGGCTGGATGCGGCGGAGACCACGCGCGACATCGCCTTCTGCGCCTATGCGATCCAGTCGAACTCGATCATGGTGGTGCCGGACGCGACGAAGGATCCGCGCTTCGCCGGCAACCCGCTGGTGACCGGGCCGACGAATATCCGCTTCTATGCGGGCGTGCCGATCCGCGTGAGCCTGCGCGAGGGCGAGCCGCTGGCGGCACTGGGCACGGTGTGCGTGATCGACACCCGCCCCCGCAAGCTGTCTGAGGACAAGGCCGAGATGCTGCGCCAGGTCGGCCGGCTGGCGGAAGAGCTGATCCGGCGGCGGGTGCTGGTGGGCGACGCGGTGCGCTATGCCGACGAGCGCAGCGCCGCCGCGATCCGGCTGGAGCGCCAGCACCGCCAGCTGACCCAGGCCGAGCGCATCGCGCAGATCGGATCGTGGCGGATGACGCTGGCCGACGAGCATCTCGAATGGTCCGATCAGGTGTTCGCGATCCACGATCTTCCGCGCGGGCAGGTCCCGCCGCTGCATTCCGCGCTGCAATTCTACCCGCCGGCCGCGCGCGCGATGATCGGGGGCGCGATCGCCGCCACCATCGAGACCGGAACGCCGTTCGACCTGGAGGCCGATTTCGTCTCCGCAAGCGGGCGGGAAAAGCGCATCCGGAGCATGGGCGAGCTGGAGCTTGCCGACGATCGGCCGGTGGCGCTGCTCGGGGTGATCCAGGACATCACCGTCCGCCATCATCTCGAACAGGCGCTGCGCCGCTCGGCCAGCCAGGACGCGCTGACCGGGATCGCCAATCGCAGCGGGTTCACCGTTGCGGTGGATGCCGCGATCGAAAGCGCGCAGGCGATCGGCCGACCGCTCGCGCTGCTGCTGATCGATCTGGACGGGTTCAAGCAGGTCAACGACACGCACGGCCATCTGGCCGGCGACATCATCCTTCAGGAAGTCGCGCAGCGGCTGCAGGCCTCCTATCTAGCCGGCTGCATGCCCGCACGGCTGGGCGGCGACGAGTTCGTGGTCGTCGTGACCGATCCCGCCGACTGCGGCGCGCTGGCGGAGATCGTCGGCCGCCTGCTGGTCGCGCTGCGACAGGATATCGCGATCCGCGACGGCAGCGTGGCGATATCGGGGACGATTGGGATCGCATGGCTTGCGGACGGGATCGACCGCAGCGAACTGCTCCACCGCGCCGACCTTGCGCTTTACGAAGCGAAGCGCGCCGGCAAGGGCATCGCGCGGACCTGGACCGGGCCGATCGCGGACGTATCGCCGATCAAGAAGCGCTCCAGTTCGCGCGGCGGCTGACACGCTGGCGGCGCGCCCCCGCCGCCGCTAGGGAGCGGCGATGGACGGTATCCGCAACATCGTGATCCTCACCGGCGCGGGCATCTCGGCGGAAAGCGGCCTCGCCACCTTCCGCGGTCCGGACGGGCTGTGGGAAGGCCACCGCGTCGAGGACGTCTGCACGCCCGAGGCGCTGGCGCGCGATCCGGCGCTGGTGCAGGCGTTCTACGATGCCAGGCGCGCGGCGCTGGCGACGGTCGAGCCGAACGCGGCGCACGGTGCGCTCGCCCGGCTGGACGCCGAATGGCCGGGCGAATTGCTGATCGTCACCCAGAATGTCGACGACCTGCACGAGCGCGCCGGGGCGAAGCGGCTGCTGCACATGCACGGCGAACTCAAGTCGGCGCTCTGCCAGGCGTGCGATGCGCGCAGCCCTTGGGACGGCGGCTTGGGCGATGCGCCGCCCTGCCCCGCCTGCGGCGCGCGCGGATCGTTGCGGCCCGACATCGTGTTCTTCGGCGAGATCCCGTACGAGATGGAGCGCATCGACGCCGCGCTGGCCCGCGCCGACCTGTTCGCCTCGATCGGCACCTCGGGCGCGGTCTACCCCGCCGCCGGCTTCGTGCGCACCGCCGCCTATCACGGCGCGGACACGATCGAGCTCAACCTGGAGCCGTCGGCCGGCAGCATATTTTTCGCCGAGACACGGCTCGGGCCGGCGGCGACTCTGGTGCCGGAGTGGGTGGAGGAGGTGCTGGGGCGGTGACGGCGGGGGTTGCTGAAACGATTGGCGAAGGGGCAAATCAAGCCCTCTCCCATGTGGGAGAGGGTTGGGTGAGGGTTTCCGAACTCTCAGGTGGTACGCTCGGCTGCGCCTCGCTCCCCCTCACCCCAACCCTCTCCCCGCTGGGGAGAGGGAGTCAATCGATGACGTGGCTCGGCCCGCGCTTCGGCCTGCAACTCTGAACGGGGCGTAGGCCGCCGGACGCTACTCCACCCAGTCCAGCCCGATATCCTTGTAAAGCGTCCGGTCCTCCTCCCACTCGGGCCGCACCTTGACGTGCAGGAACAGGTGGACCTTGCGCCCCAGCAGCGTCTCCAGCTCCGTCCGCGCGCAGCTGCCGATCTCCTTCAGGCGCGTGCCGCCCTTGCCCAGCACGATCGCGCGCTGCGTGTCGCGGGCTACCAGGATCTGCTGGTGGATCGCGACCGATCCGTCCCGGCGCTCCTCATATTTCTCGGTGTCGACCGCGCTCGCATAAGGCAGTTCGGCGTGGAGCTGGAGATACAGCTGCTCGCGCGTCACCTCCGCCGCCAGCATCCGGTCGGTCGCGTCGGACACCTGGTCCTCGGGATAGTGCCACGGCCCTTCCGGCACGCGCGCCGCGAGCGCCGCCTTCAGCCCGGCGACGCCGTCGCCGGTCGCCGCGCTGACCATGAAGATCTCCTCCGGGTCGAGCGCGGTCTGGAGTCTCTGCGCGGTCTCCAGCAGCTTGCCCTTGTCGGCGATATCCACCTTGTTCAGGATCACCAGCTTCGGTTCGGAGCGCACCTTCAGCGCCTCGATCAGCGGCTGCAGCCGGTGGCCGACGCCCATCTTGGCATCCACCACGAACGCGATCACGTCGGCGTCGGTCGCCCCGCTCCACGCCGCCGCCACCATCGCCCGGTCCAGCCGGCGGCGCGCCTCGAAGATGCCCGGCGTGTCGACCAGCAGCAGCTGGGCCGAGCCCTCGATCGCCAGGCCCAGCAGCCGCGCGCGCGTCGTCTGCGCCTTGGGACTGACGATCGCGACCTTCTGGCCGACTAGCGCGTTGACCAGCGTCGACTTGCCCGCGTTCGGCGCGCCGACCACCGCGACCAGGCCGCAGCGCGCGGGGGCTTCGTCGCTCATCGCAATTTCTCCAGGAGTTTGGCGGCGGCGGCGGTCTCGGCTTCCTGCTTGGACGAGCCTTCGGCCACCGCCTCGCCCGCCCCGGGGATCGTGACCACCACGGTGAAGCGCGGGCTGTGGTGCGGGCCGGCGCGGCCGGTCATCTGGTAGGTCGGCGGGCGGCGATTGTTGGCCGCGGCCCATTCCTGCAGGCCGGACTTGGGATGCTGCGGCGCGCGCGCCTCGCCGTCGACGCGCGACGCCCAGGCGCGGTGGATGAAGCGTTCGGCCGCATCCAGCCCGCCCTCCAGGTACAGCGCGCCGATCAGCGCCTCGATCACGTCGCCCAGCACATTGTCGCTGTCGGCCGCGCCGTCGTCGCGCGCCTGCTTGCCCAGGCGGACGTGGCGGGCGACGCCGATCTCGCGCGCCACCTCGGCGCAGGTCTCGCGGTTGACGATGCCGTTGATCCGGCGCGAGAGCTTGCCCTCGGGCTCGTCGGGTAGCAGCCGGTACAGCCACGCCGCGGCGACCAGCCCCAGCACCCGGTCACCCAGGAATTCGAGCCGCTCGTAATTCGGATCGCCCTGGCTGGAGTGGGTGAGCGCGCGGCGGAACAATGCCGGGTCGGCGGGCGCACGGCCGAGCGCGGAAGCGATCCAGGCGGCTGTCTGATCCCCGCTGACCGGCGCGACCGTCATCTCCATGCCTTCCCTTCGTCCCGGTCCCTCCGCTAGAGGCTCGGCCGATCCGATGCAGCAGAAATATCGCCACCAGGAGTATGCCGCATGCCCGACCTGACGCTCGATGCCGCCAACGCCATCATCGCTGGCGCATTGGCCCACGCCCGCGCGGCGAGGATGAAGCCGCTCTGCGTGGTGGTGCTGGATGCCGCCGGCCACGTGAAGGCATCCGCGCGCGAGGACGGCGCCAGCATGTTCCGCTTCGACGTGGCGCTGGAGGCGATCGCCGAGATGGCGAAGGTCGACGGCGCCGTGGTGGGGGCC
>CAXUMU010000029.1:0-17895 GCA_964252145.1 uncultured Sphingomonadaceae bacterium | reverse complement strand
GTGCAGGTCCGGCAGCGTGGAGGACGAAGCCGGGGGGAGGTGGCGGCGGGGCCTCGTCCAAGACGAAGCCCGGCGGCGGTGTTGGGCGCGTCGCCATCAGTGCTGGTCGGCGGCGAAGAAATTGGGAACGGTGACGACGCAGTAGCCCGACGCGATGCAGGCGATGACGAATTGCCCGTGCAGATCGTCGAGTAACTTTTCACCCATCCCCAGAATGGCGAGATCGAGCGCGCGGATGGCGATGTCGGGGGAGATGCCGCGCTGAGACACCATCAGCCCGCGCAGCCATTCGCGGGAGGCCAGGCGCGACCGCCGCATTGCGAGCGGCATGAGAAGATTCTTGAAGATGCTGTCGCCGGGCGAAGAGCGATATAACGGATCGGGAAGGCCAAGCGGAAGCGGCTCATAAGGCTCAGGCAACTCCCCGCCCGAGAGCGCCAGCGCCAGCCCGTCCCACCGGCTCCGCCCAACGTCGCTCATCGAGCCGCCACCCAGCCTCGCTTGGAATCCCAGACGAGTCGTTGGCCGGTTTTCGGGTTCACCGCGACATGCTGGGCGGCGGGCGCAGCAGCAACGCCGGCGCTTCCTCCACCAGCCACGGCAGGCGCGGCGCGCGTGCCCTTCGGCGCGTGCGTGTAAGCGGTCCAGGCGGCATTCTCGCCTGGAGACAGCGGAGTTCCCTGCGCTACCTTGGCGTAGATCGGTGCCATGATCGACCCTACCGAGACTTTGCCCGGAGAAGTGCTCTGGCGCGTCGCCTCGGATTTGATCAGGCTGTAGAGGTGCGCTGCCTGAGCGCGGCTGCTCGCCACCGCCGCCGAGTTCTTGGCGACCCGCCAGGCCGAATCCGTCTCGGAAATGTCGGCCTGCGCGTCCTCTTTCCGTGCCCGATCAGCGTAATAGCCAGGCGCGGCAGCGGCCTCCGCGGCCGCCGTCTCTGCATCCGACTCCGCCCTAGCCAGCCTTGCGGGCTGCAATTGCGTCTGGCGATCGTCCGCGCCGATCGCGCTCCACACGGTGGGAAATTTGGCAGGGTCCGCTGCCGCCATATGCGCCTGTGCGTAGCCCCTCACCAAGTTCATGGCGTCGGGATCACGCGAAGCTATCGATGCGGACAAATCATCATAGCCCGTCGTATCGATCCCGGCCCTGGATTCGGCCGCCTTCAGCTGGTTAATCTTCTTCGCCACCAATTCGGGCCGGTTGTTGCCCGCTGCTGCATACAGTTCTCCTAGCTGCCCTAAGCGAGACGTACGCGCTGGCTCGCTCATCAGCGAATAGGCATGTTTCAAAGCCTCGGCATGTGCGGGGTGCTTCGCGGCCAACTGTCCCAGCGCGTCGATCGTCGGATTCTGGGAGTATGCGGCGGCGTCAGCTTGGAACGCTTCATCCTCCGCCTGCGCGCGATGCGCATCGATCAGCTTCTGCTGACCAAGCTCGTTGTTTACTTGCGTGTTGGCGACCTGTGCCTGCTGCGACTGGTTGTCGCCGACAGTGCGCCCGAGGCCTGCCCCTTGAAGTAGGCCCATGATCAGCGCGCCGGCATCGGTAGCCATCAGAATTTAATCCCGCCGTTTGCCGTCGTGATGCGAGCGAGCAGAGCACCAAGATCGGACGTTGAGCCAATCGGCTGCGCGCCAACGATCGAGCTCGATACGCCGAGCGGAGGCGCGCCACCGCTGAACAGGCCGCTGAGGCCACCGCCGCGTCCGAACAGGGCACCGAGCTGATTGATCGTTCCCTGGGCCGCGCCGTACGGCGCGGCTGCCCCCAAGGCGTTCGCCCCGCCCTGCTGCGCGAGTAGCGAAGAGGTGGCGTTGGCGTTTTGCTGCCCGAGCTGCCCGAGCTGTCCCGCGGCCCCGGCGCCGGTCGTCACCAGACCGCCGAGATTGCCGAGCTGTCGCTGGATCACGTCGGAGAGCAAGCCGGAGCCGAACTGCGCCAAGCTGTTCTGGGTATTGCCGCCGCGCAAGCCGCCGGTGGCCGCTTGGTTCTGAAGGATCGTATCGACCCCGGTATCGTATTGAGAGGTGAAGAGCGGCGAAGCCTTCAGCGCGGAGATCGCGGAGTCCTGGATGCCGCCGCCGTTCAGCCCGAGAAGGTCGCCGACGCTACCAAGCGCCTGGCTGCCGGCTTCGCGGAAAGGGGAGAGATCAGAGCGCGTAGTGTTGTACTGCGCTTGCTGCTGTTCCAAGCCCTTCTGGTAGGCAGCGGCCTGTGTCTTGGCCGCCTTAGCCGCGCCCTTGCCCCCGAGCGCGCCCCCAAGGATCGACGCGCCCGCCGCGATGACAGGTGCGGCGGCCATTAAAGTGCCACCCGGAGCAGTTCGACGCGGCCTTCCGCCTCGTAATCATCGAAACCGACATGCTGGCCGCCAACGTGGCGTGCAAACCATCGCGCCGCACGGTTGTGTAGCGGCACGGCGCACCAAATTAGGTCGGCATAGGGCTTCAGCCACGCAACCATCCCTCGCCAGGCGGCGATTGCCCTCGCGCCCCGACACGACGCCAAGAACATGAGGTGCGCCTGCCAGTCACGGTCGGCAGTGAGGACGAACAGGCCAGCCGCGTCCTCATCATTCGTGAGTACAACTATGCCAGTCTGGCGCGCAGGGAAGCACACCGACAGGTCCACCGGCGACGTGGTGTTTCGGTAATCCACAAACGGGCGGACAGCAGGATCATTGGCGATCCGGTTGAGCAGTGTGGCGTCGGTCGCGCGCGTGATCATCAATGCACGCTCCGAGCAATTTCGAAGACTTCCTGTCCGTCGCCTCGCCAGACCGAATGCGCGCCGATCGAGCGATTGAAGTCCGCTGCGCGCTCATCCCCCAGGCGGCTCACGCCGAGGAGGAAGCGAGCGCTGGCCTGTGCAAACATCCAGTCGAACATATCCCGCGTCGCGCGGATCATCGCCGTATCTGCGCAGGATGGATCGAACTCCAGCCACATCTGCCAACCGCCCGCGCCGATCAGCTTGAATGCGCCGGCCGCATCGTCTCCGTTAGAGAGGATCACCAGCCCCGGCGCGTCGCAGTCGAGCGGAGAGCCTATGGCGCCGAAGTCGGCGACGAACTGGCGGAAGCCCTCGCTTACCGAAGCACGGTCGAAGAAGGTATTGAGCGGCTCGCGGCGGATCATCACGTCTCCAGTTAGGAGAGGATGCCCCGGTGCAGGCGCTTACAACCGATAAGAAGGACTTTATATGATCCGGTAGGCAAGTGCAACACTATAGGCGGTCAACAGCCCCGCAGTTTCCTATCTGGATCGTACCGCGGCCACCGCACCGCGGCGCGTGAACGGATCGCCAGACAAGACACATTGGCGGGCGCGACAGTAAAGCACAAGCGACAATCCGGCTATAGCTTCGGCCGGTTGCCCAACAGTGAAGTTGGACGGGGTGGGCTAGACGCAGATGCTCATAGTCGGAGCGCAGCCGATCGACCCGCCCGCCGATCGCAAAGGCCACCGCCCGACGCGCGGCGATCGGATCGCCCGGCGGACATGGCTGATGCGGCCGACACGATCCATCCAGCTCGCGTGCAGCGATGCCCGCCAGCCGCACCTTGACGCCACTGGAGCAGAGCAGGGGACCGTCAGCGTCGTGGATCGCGACGACGGCACAGGCGAAGGGGATCACTCGCCGCTAGCCGCGCCATCGATAGGGTGACCATCCGCGAGCGTCCACAGAGGATGTGTCGCATCGGAGTCTTCCCATTCCCTCAAAATCTCAAGAAGCCGCGAGGGGCTGACGATCCACACATCTTCAAAGGCGGCAGCCAACTCCGCCGCCTTCTTGTGCACACGAGTATCGCATGTAACAAAATAGCCCGCCTGCCATACCACGGCGTCATAGACATGCGACGCGTCAGCGTCGTGCCTCCCCGATAACGCGTTGCCCCGCATAATTTGCTTGGCCAGCGCGAGCCTGTCTGCACGGCCCAAGCCGGTGTCGTAAGTGAAAGGCAGGCGGCTGGCGCATTGGCGCGTGTTTAAGGGGGTGTTTGGGTGGTCAAGTTCCTTTCGGACCGAATACGGCACCGCGATCGACAGCACATTCTCTTCAGCTAGGCTAATTAGGACATCGGCTGCGGCTCGCTCTTTCGCATCGATCGAGTCGTCAAAGAAGTGTGCGTCAACCCGGATGGCAGCGTACCGAGGGTTTGGCGATGATCGATTCCGCCGCCGATGATGTTGGGCCGGTTGTTCGGGTGTTGTCACCGCTCCACCTTAAGCCCCTGCTCCACCAACCGCCGGATTGCTTCGGCGCGTGAGGGAATGTCAGACTGCCTGCGCCGCCACTCATCTACGCGATGCAACCATGATTCCGTCGCGCGCATCTCGAAACGGTTTGAGAGAAGCTGATCAGTCGGCATGACACGTACGTAACAGCCGTTGACACTGGCCGTCAACCTTACGTAAGTAGTGGCGGCCGAGTGCGGGAGGTACGAACTCCTTCACTCGGCCTGACCACAACCGTTGGATTGGAACGATCATGGCTACCAACCTTATGGAGCCGGGCGACCGCCCGGCCAATCCCCCCGCGCTTGCCCACCTTCCGGGCACGCCAACCGCCGCTGAGATTTGGACCGAGGCTTGCCGCGATAAAGCGGCCGTCGCTCGCAATCCGCGCGGCTTCGTCCGCCTTGCCAAGATGCTGAGCGCTTTCGAGCGCAACGACATCGAACTGGCGGTGGACATGCTGATCGAGGCGTTTGATCGAATCGACGGTGATTCCGACGTCGAGCCGAACGGCGATGAGGGGATCGACTTCCTTAACCGTATCGTCGCCGGCCGGCCCGAGGCGTGCGAATATCGCACCGAGGACGACGAGATCGGCGAGAGCGAAACCGACGTTGCGTGGCGCGAGAACATCAACCAGACGGCCCCGCAGTTCCGGCATGTGTACGTCAACGAGCTGACCGGGGAGGCGATCGGCACGCCCGAAGATGCCGAACATGACGATGACGACAGCGGTATCGAGGACGGCCCGCACGATCCGCTAAGCCCGGCTATCTTCGGCAGCACGGGCTACGGCGATCGGGAGGGCGATGACGCATACGGCGCCGTAGTGCCGAGCTACGGCGTCGATCAGACCATGCCGCCAATGCCCGAGCCGCTGGCTACCGCCACCCTGTTTGTGGCGAATGCGTCATGAGCGCCCTCGCAACCCGCCGCGGCGTGCTTATGGTGTTCGCCGCCGCCCCGCTCGCTGCCGCCGTACCCGCTTCGGCCGCGACGACCAGTCCGTTCGCTCGGGCGGTCGCCCACTGGCGCGCCGAGACAGCCGCAGCCGAGCATTACCGTCGCGCCGTGTTCGGCCCCGCTTACGAGGTTTGGCGGGCCGCCAAGGACGCGCAGGACGAACTGATCGCGGCGGTGCCGCACGTCCGGACCACCAGCAGCTATGCCAACATGGGCGGCGGGCGCTCGACCATGACGACCGAGTGCGATTGGAACGTGTCGCTGGCGCGGCGCGTGCTGGCGGACGCGAAGCCGGCGACTTCTCAGGATGACGAGGACTATCTCGCGACGCTGCGCGAGGTGGCGGGGGCAGCGGACGATCGCGAAGCCGAGATCGCGCGCATCAAGCTTGCGCATCCCCTGCCGCCCAAGCCGGACGAAGGTGACGAGTTCTACGAGCGGGTGTGGGACGCGCTTCAGGCAGCCATCGCCGAACCCGTGCGTGACGCTCGCGAGCTGGCCGAGAAGATCGCCATCATGCAGGGCGAAGACTTGTTCGAACATGGCGCGTCACGGGACGCGTTCCTGCGCGATGTCGCGCGCCTGACAGGTGCGGCATGAGCGCCCTCCCGTATTTCGTCGCGCAAGCGCCCGAGATCCAGGAACGCGACGGCATGTTCGTGATCAGCTTCGGCGACCTCGAATATGCGATGTCGTTCCACACCCTCACCGCGCTCGGTGAAACAGCGAGGATCGTTGCTATGCGTCGGCATGATGCGGCAGTGGTGCCAATGCCGAAGCACAGAAAGAGAGGCTGACACTTGCTCTGACCATGACGAACGGCCCACCCATGCAGCGCCCCGGTCGAACGGCTGGGGCGCTTGCTGTTAGGTTGGCCACAAAAGCCAGCGGTCGCCCGCGCTACGTAGCGAATTTGCCACGTCGATTCGATTGTCACGGGCGGTCGCAATCGCCTGAACTAAGGCCTGAGCGGCTGCCGGTGCCGGCAGATGATCCAACATGCCAGATACCGCCACAATTTGATCACGATACGCTCTCGAACGGGCGGCGTCCTCTGGCGGAAGAATGCGCTCCGCGTGTTCGAGCGCGACATACTGCCTCTGAATGTTGTCCTGCAGGCGTAGGCGCTCCTTTTCAGTTTGTCGTCCTGCGAGATAATTGCTCATGAACGCCCGAACGAGCGGATCCATCGCGTCGGCAATGCCTTGGTACTGGTCAGCCTCAGATTTTCGATCCGAGTGTTGAGCTGCCGCCGATTGGAAAAAGTAGCCTCCGCCGAGCGTGAGCCCAGTCGTGAAAATCGTAGACAAGATGAACCCGGCCACCAGCACCCGGTTCGATGCGCGCGGTTCACCGCTCATCGCAAAACTGCCTAGCCGGCCGTTCACCGCTTCACCTTCATAGAAGTTGAAAGCCCGGTATGCGCCCTCGCTCTCTGGACTCGCTCGCAAACCATCTTCCACTCGTCCAGCTTCATTAGCTTCATCGCGCCCTCAACGCGCTTCGCCACCTCAATAGCACAAGGATCACCCTTTGCGGCGGCGGAATTTGTGATCGTGGCGCGAGCGGGCTGAGCCCCCAAATCGTCGCTCGTTGCCATTGTTAGCAATGCGCCGATTACCAGCGGTGCAAGCGTCGAGTCGTAAAGGCGCTGATAGCCCGGCGAATTTATGTTTTGCGCAAGCTCCGGCGTAAGCTCTCTGTTCTCTTCAAGGTATCCGAGGGCGTCAGCCAGAGAAAGCTCCTTGCCAACGTGACCGAGTTCAAACGCCGCGAGGGCGCCGCCGGCATAGTTTAAAAACGTCTGAATATTGTAGTCGTCGACGATACTAAAATCTTCTTCAGACGTGCTAATGCGAGCCGCATACTCACCCTGAAAAGCATACTGGTCGAATGCGACTTTTATGATCTCGTCGCGCAGACCTCGCGCAAGCTGCATAATTGGATTAGGCGTCCCAAGCTTCGACCTGACCTCAGCAGAGAATGATGCGCGCTGCTTTCGACGCAGCCACCTTACCGAACGCACCAGCATCTTCTCGTCCGCATATGGCGACTTCCACGTTTTGAAGCGCGGCTTGCCTGTAATCTGGCCGATGAGGACATCATCATCGTAGTGCCTCCCCGGCACCATAATGATGGCTGCTTCTGGAAGCTCGAAATACATGGTTTTCAGTGCGCCTGCGTAGCGACCTAGCCGGCGTCCATGAGCTTTCCCATCGTAGTCAGCCAGATTCCGGCTCGGCCCAGGACCGACTTTACCAC
The DNA here is from genome assembly GCA_964252145.1 of uncultured Sphingomonadaceae bacterium. GTDB lineage: Bacteria > Pseudomonadota > Alphaproteobacteria > Sphingomonadales > Sphingomonadaceae > JAQGLK01. The sequence goes on along the minus strand of CAXUMU010000029.1, from coordinate 10,429 downwards.
CGCTAATCCAATCTCGAATTGCGAGGGAGCGCACCACGATCTCCCGCAGAGCTTTCCAGTCCGGAGCGGCCTTCGTCACATCCAGCGCAAGATCTGGAAAATCCAAAAATACAATGCTGGAGCGGTCGAATCGATCAAATAGATGAAAGCCTTCGCCGGGCTGAACGACGAATACGTCCTCATTAGGACCGACCACGCGTGTGGCAATATCGACGACGAGGCGATCGTTATTGTTGTCGAGTCTCACAACCCCTCCCGTACGGATTACCCAGTATGCTCGGATTAGTTCGTCAGCCGCAAGCCATCATTCACCATGCGGACCTCACGTTATCAGGATCGAAACTGAGCGAGTTGAGCCGCTTCCTTCGACTGCTTGCCACCGAAGCGGTGGCATCGTACGCGCCGATCCAGCCGCTCCGACCGATCTTGCTACGGCCCAGGGCAGCATGGCAAGCACCGGCCAATGCTCGCCCCCACACACCACCCCCGCGCCTTCAGCGTCGCCACGCTGGCCGAGCGATGGGGATGCAGCGGCACGAAGGTGCGCGCCCTGATCCTCTCCGGCGAGTTGGCTTCGTTCAGGCTGGGCAAGCTCTATCGGATACAGGCTCAGGCTTTGGCGGACTATGAGGGCATATCGCTGGAGGCCCTGGAACAGAGTCGCACGGGCGCCCCAGCGCCTGTGGCGGTCGATCCCGACACTTGCGGCCCTACGGTGCCCGGGACGCTGGACTGCGTGCTGCTGAGCATGGGGAAGGCGGGCCTCGCCATCGACCGGGTGGTGGTTGCAGCCGATGGAGGCTTTGCCGTGTACGTTGCCGCGGCTCCGGTAGCGGCTGAAGGGGCGCGAATGCTAGGAGTCCGACCGGGACCGAGTGGTGTAAAGATGACCCGCGCCGCCATCGTCGCGCTCGGCAACAAATACGGCAAATGAGCGCCGGTCCAGCCAGGTTCCGCCAATCTGATCTCACCCGCGCCATGGAAGGCGCGAGGGCCGCTGGACTGCGCATCGCCCGCGTTTTGACACGGATCGCCCACTAGATCATCAGTACTTTGCTGAACGCGAGTGCCCCTCATCAACCCTCAACATCCATTCCGTTCACGACCACAACGCCGTCCGAACCGACGTCGCCCGCGATGATCTTGTCGCCCACGATGTCCTCAAGCATCGCGCGGTGTTTTAAGATCAGTCCTTCAGCGGTCTGAGGCCCGGTGTTGGCGCCCCAGAAGCAGTGCAGCGCGTCGCCCGTGATGCGGACAGGAATCGGGCTATTGGCGGCGCGCAGCGTGAACTCCGTGTCGTTGAACGTCATACGGGATCACCAGCGAACATAAGGATGCTCTGTTCTCACCACCGCCACGGCGTGGTCAATCTCTTCCCGGTAGCCGACCGAACCCCGCGCCTTCGTCAGCGTCCAGTTCGACTGCGGCGATCGCGCCAGGTCGACGCGCACCAGTTCGCCCAGCCGGGCATCCCACGCCGCCTTGGTGCCACCGGCCGCGCCCGCAAGAAGCGTCACCAGCAAGTGGCGCAGGTCTTCTGCGGGAAGGCTCGAACTCGCCATGATCGCAGGATAGCGCGGGGCGGTGACCGATAGATGAAGGGCAGGGGGCCGCCAGCCCCTGCCGCTCGCTCGGCTTGCGCCCCATATCGGCGAGCGTCGTGACCGTGGGCGGCTCGTCGCTATCGACTGCGGCTTCGAAGAGGTCTGCGGGGACGTTGGCGACGCGGACCGCGGTGATGCGCTGATGATCCGACAGGCCGGCCCGCTCGGCAGCTTTCTTCTGGACGATGGCCTTTCCCATCCTCCCGCTTGCTTTCAATCGCGACAGATTGACGCGATTGACGCTCGGCTTCGACCCTTACGAGGCCCGGACTTAGGTTGTGCCGCAATTTGCGGCGAAACCTCCCGCTCCGCTTCTATCGCCTCCAGCACCTCTGCGTATCGCCGGATATGCTGGTCGCGCTGCTCCTTAGTCAGATCGTGCCGGTGGAGATTCTCCGCGATCTCCCACAGCTCGGCACGAAGGTGATCGTCATCCTTCGGGAGGCGAGTGCTTCGGTAAATGATCGATACTTTACCGAGCGCCCAACCCGCGCCGCCCCCCCTATTTGCGCCCTTTTTGAGGACTCTACCGAGCTGGCTGGTCACGCGCGGCGTGGGCGCTTCGCAGATTGGGCGTCGGCCACCGCTTCCGCAATCTTAGCATTTGCTAGCAGCCGAACCGCCGCAAGTCAGCCTAAACGACCCGTATTTTACGGCGCACGGCGAGAGGGCAGGCTCGGCACCTGGTCGGCACTTTGTCGATTTGCGACGCCTTCCTTTATGGCGCGCAGAAACTACTGCCGGTCAGCGCTTCGCGCGCGCGCGTACTGCTCCACAAAATGCGGACGCTCAGCCCACCGAACGGCTATCGTCCCCCGCGATAAGCACCGCCCGGTCCACCAATGCCGGATCAAGCTCGATCACCGCAATCAGCAGGCGCGTGGCGGGGAGGGGCTTTACCCGCCCCTGTTCCAGATCCTTGAGCATCCCGAGCCGAAACCCGAACCGATCGCAAAACTGGCGCTGAGTCAGCTTCAGGCGACGAAAGCGGAGCCGCAGCAGTCGCCGGGGGAAGCCGGTTTTCCCGAAGTCCGGGTCGAACGGCAGGCGTGGACGCTCGGTTCCAGAGGTTTTGGCGGTTTTGGCGGTTTTGGCGGTTATGACATGGGCCATCAGTGCCGGTCTCCCCATCCCGATCTAAATAGATAGATAGATAGATAGAGCCCTTTTTGGTTATGTCGCGAGGGAGGGGCCGGACCTGTCGAGATCCAGAGGACTGGAGAGGCGCAGAGTGAGCGAGAGACCCGCTGCCATAACTGCCATAACTGCCAAAACCTCCCGTCACCGGCCGAACTGCCACAGGTAGCAGAGCGCAGGATCGTCCCCGCCGCCCTCCCGGAAATGCTTGCCGCGCGTGAAATAGGCCCGCCCACCGGCGTCGGCGACGACCGCGATTGTCTCGTCGAGCATGATCAGCCGACGCGTGCGCAGCCAGATCGCGACGCCGTGGAACTCGGCACTGTCCCGGCGCCCGATCCCATACAGCTCCAGCGGATGCCAGCCGAGCGCGAGTGCCTTGGCAGTCCACCCGTCGTTCAGCAGGCGGAGCGCGTCGGCGACAACCGGAGACCATGCGCGCGGATCGGTCAGACGGGGCGGCGGAAGCCCGCGCAGGCGGCGCACGTCGTTGTCGAGCCACACCGGAACGCCATTGACGGTCGCGTGCGCTGGCGGGCCTCCCGCGGCTTCCCTTGCCAGCGCCAAAGCCGCTACGTCCCGCCAGCTAGACACCGGACCCTCCCGTGATCGCAGGATTAACGAGATAATCCCTTCGCGGACGCCCACCGGCCGCCGAAGTCGCCCCCGGCGCTTCCTTTAGCCAGTCGGCTTCGACCAGGCATGCAAGCGCGTCGTCGAGCGCTTCCACTGTCTTCAGAGCCGGGATGCCCGAGGTGCGCTTGAGATCCCGCGCGTTGACCATCGCGGGCCGCGTGCGCTGGAGGTGCCGCGCTAGGATCGCCGCGTTCCGCTCGACCGGCGGAAGCGCCGCGTCGCCGAAAACCCGCAAAGCGGTGGGCTTGGCATAGCTATCCACGAAGTCCGCCGCCGCCGTGATCGAGGCGACACTGATCGAAGCTGGCTCGCCACCGAACCCAATCATGGCGAACCGCAGGTATTCAGCGACCAGCGCCAGCCGCAGCACGGTCCCGCTCAGCTTGCCGCAGAAGGACTTAAAGAGGGACGCCGCGTCCGACTCGGCGGCCTGATTGTCGCGCTTCCACGCCTCGAATATGTCAGCAGCGACATTGCTCAGAGGCAGCACGACGGGGATTGCCGATCCGTCTTCGATGTATTCGACCGGCAGCGCGTCAAGACACCGATAGAGGCGATCGAGCAGCGCCACGTCCGCGACTTGCCGCGGTCGGCGGTATGGTACGGCATCGGGCCACGCCCACAGGAAGCGGGCGACCAGTCCGTCGTCGGCACCGCTCAGCAGGCAATCCGCCAGCTTCTCGGGCTGGATGCCGCCCAGCACCGAGACGCCGTTGAACCCGATGCGCAGAGGCTCCCTCGCCCCCTTGCGATCAATAACCATCGGACGGCCCCCATAGGCTTCAAGCCAGAACTCACGCCCGCCAGCGGAATAGCGCTCAAAGCCGGTGATCCAGCCCGCCAGCTCGTCGCGCTGGTGGAGCGTCCCCGTTGGGTTGCCGGCGAGGATGGCCCCGACAGCCTCAGGGGTGGCGTCCTGGACCATGAGCCGCCGCCGCTCCGGCGTCTCCGGCATCTTGGCATCATCGGGCAACGGCGGAGTTGCCAGATGCTCTTTCGTGGCGGTCTCCACGTCCTTCTGCCAAACCTTATGCTCTTGCCGAGCGCGCTCAGCCCGCGCCTCGAAGGCCATCAGCGCACTGGAATGGTGCAGCGCGTGGTCCGCTTCCATCCGCCTAAGCGGCTCTGTCGCCGCGTCGATCGCCGGCGACTTGTTAGACGAGGGATCGCCCACCACCGCGCACCAGAGGACGCACGGCTCTTTCCACTGCCCCGCCGTCTCGAATGGCGCGACCCGACGCTTGCCACCAATCAGCGACGCGGCCACGGCGATAACCGAGATCGCAACGTAATCGACGGGCGCGCCCGCACCTTCGGCAAGGTCGGAGATCAGCGGCCACACATCGCCGAATAGGTCGGTCGGCATCGCCGGCGGCTTCGATCGACCTGCGGCGAGGATCGACATGTCCGGCGCGGGCCAGAGGTTGACCGGCTCGGCCGCGGCGAACCGCGTCGCGAACGCCGATGCGGTCTGCGCATTCATATCGCGATCCCCCGCAGCGCGTCGTTCCAGTCTTTAAATTCCGGGGCCGGGTACATCGCCGACACGTCCACCCCGCCCACGCCCAGCACCGCCGCAGCTGCAACCACGGCATCACGTCCGGCGGCGTTATTGTCGCCCGCTAGCACCACCGATTTGACCGAAGCGGGCAGGTGCAGCCGCGACATCATCGCCGTACCGCAGGCCACCCAGACTTCCCTTCCGGGTAATTCCTGCGCCAGCGTCAGGCCGTCTTCCGGCCCCTCGCAGACGATCAGGTTCGTTGTCGGCCCATTCTCCAAGGCATCGCTGTAGAAGCGCGTCCCAGAGGCGCGGAACGCCGATCCGACGACGACGCCCAGCGATAGCTTGGGCTTGGGCACGTGGAGCTTTCCTAGCCCATCGGCGGCCAGGTAGACACGCTGCACGCCGACGACTTTCCCGCCCGCGTCCTGGAGGGCACACACCATCGCCGGCACATGCTCCGCGACGACCTCGCCCGTTGCCTGATCCCAATAATCGAGGTGGGCGAATCGCACCGTATCGGGGATCGTCGAGACGATGCCGCGCGAGCGCAGATAGGTTTCGGCGAGCGTACCAAAGGCCGGCCGCGCACGATCCCACACCTTGCGCCCGGCGGCGATCCGGTTGCGCATCACCCTGTCAGCTTCCGCCTTGCGCTTGACGCGATCGGCCTCGGTCACTTCGGGGAATGTGTCGCCGGTCAGCGCCTTAAAGGCTTGGCGAAACGACAGCCCGTCCTTCTTGCGGAGGAAGGTGAAGGCGTCGCCGCTCTCACCGCAGCCGTGGCAGTGATAAAAGCCCTTCGAATCGCTCACCTCGAACGATGGCGACCGCTCGGGATGAAACGGGCACAGCCCGACCAGTTCGAGCCGGCCGCGCGGCTTCAGGCTGGTGTGCCGGCCGATCACGTCAGACAGGTTGCAGCGGCCCTTGGCGTCGTCCATCAGTTGGCGGAACTCGGCATCCGACAGGCGCGGCGGGGCCGTTTTCCCCAGGTTATTTAAACCGCGTCCGGCGCCGTATTGGGAAAAGGCGTTCATGCGCCACCCCCAGCCAACGGCGGCAGGCCATGTCGATCGAGCAGGATGCGAAACCAGCGGCCTTGCTTCTCGGACATCGCCTCGCTGAAGGCCATCTGCCCTACGAACCCGCCTTCTTTCGACGAAAGCGGCGCGGCGGTGATGAGCGCCAAGGCGGCGGCGCGGTGGTCGGTGAACGGGCTTGCGTGCCCGGTTGCGGGATTAGCCATTGTCCAGCACCTCGCGCGATACCCACACAATCGCATTGACCCCGGAAGGGTTTTTGCGGCGCTGGCCGGAATCGGCGATCAACCTCTGTTTCCGCAGTTCCGAGAACCGCGGTTGCGCGCCGAAGCGATCCACCCCGAAGCGGTTGCAGAACTCGATCACCGTCGAGCCGTACCTACCCTGATAGGCGATCCAGTCGGCGACCTGATCGCGGATCGCGCCAGCAGCGGGGGCGATCTTCGCAGCGCCGTCCGCAGAGGTGTCAGTGTGCCCAGGCGAGGGCACGAAAGGATAACCGTTATCCATTGGACGCCTCCCCGATGTGATCGACGATCGGCCAGCCGCGGACCATCTTCAGGCCGGAGGCGTAGCCGCGAGCCTTGCGCGCGTCGGGGAAGTTCCCGCCGACATCTTCGCCGTGCGCGTCGGGTTCGATCGAGACTGTCACGCCCAAGGCGTGCGGCCGAATGTGGATCAGGTGTGCGCCGTTAGCCATGGTGACCACCTCCCCATGCAAGAGCGGCGATCAGCGCGGCATAGCTGCCGACCACGCCATAACGGGCGGCCAGCTGTTGAAGCTGAAAGCGGGTGGTGCTATCTGCGTCGTCGCTGTTGTTGCGAGTGATCTGGAAGGGGTGCGCCGCCACAGCGTGCCCCTTCCGCGTTGTTGGGCTAGGCGCCCGCGCCGATGTTGCTGCCATAGATCACGCGGCGACCTGCTCAGAGGTGGACTGAACGCTGCGTGCGTTCATATATTCTTCGAGGTCCGCAACGCGGTAACGAACCGCGCGGCCGAGCTTGAGATAGCGCGGGCCGGTGCCGGCAATGCGCATCTTCTCCAGCGTGTTCGGCTTGAAGCCGAGAAGCCGCGCAGCAGCCGCAGTGGGCACGGTAGGCGGGTGGGCGTCCATATTTCCTCCATCCAGTGCAACCCCGGTGGGGGATGCAGGAGGAAGCATCCGCGCTTCAGTAAATCGGAAAGAAGGACAGTCCCGACAGTTTGCGTATCGATACAGTGCGCCGATTAGGCGTGCCGATTAACCAGCTTTCGGCGCGCCGGCCTTTCTGCGATCGGGAAACTTCTCGGTGGCCTGGGTCCATGCTGATTTAAAGCCACGAACCGAGAGGCGGTCGGCGAACAGAATATCGGCCTCTGCCTCAAAATACGCTTTCTTCTTGGTCGCGGTCGCCACATCGGCAAACTGCTCAAGAAGCCAATCGCGGCATTCTACGATCGCCTTTGCGCTGGGTTTCACATCAGCCGCCGGTGCGGTCGGCGCCCGCCTTGCGATCAGCGCAGCGACCGCCTCCCGAGCGACGTGAACCGATTGCATCAAGCAGTGAAACGGCAACGCGGCGAGATGATCGCTCCACGATGCGTCCCCGGTCTGCCAATCGAATTTCAGCGTCCAACGGGCGGCCCTCAGCATCTGCTCGCCAAGCCGCGCTTCAGCACCGGGCCAAGCAACCTTTTGCAATAGGAACCGCCGCCCCGGCCAGCGGTCGATATTCAGTTGCACGCAGGACACGGGAATCAGGCCGGTATAGATTCGCTGCAGGATCATCGCTCGCGCATTGGCCACACCGCCGACATCCGCCGCAATCAGGTCCACCGCATCTGCGATCGGAATCCAATCGGTTGCAAGGTCGCTTCCGATCGAACCAGAGGGGAGCAGGCTTTCCGCCGAACCCAACGGCGCGCTACCGCGCAGGATAGTGTCGCTCTCAGGCGGTGGTTGCGGCTTTCGCCGGATCAGCGGCGGGCGTGGCGGCTCGTCGCTCATGCCCGAACCAATTGGTGAACGTTCGACCCAGGCTCAGCCTGAGGCCCCGCCAGCAGCGCCGCGACATGACGCGCCCATGCGTGCATGACCGCCACCTTCTCGGGCTGGTATTCCCAGAGCTGGTACACGCGGACCAGCCCGCCGCGCTTGCCCGAGATATGATTGATCGCCGCCTCGGTATGCTCGATCGGAAACCCGAGCGACTGGCACCCGGTGCTGAAAGTGCGGCGCAGATCGTGGAACACCCACGGCTGCATGATCGGCAGCTTGCCGTCGTCCATCTCCGCGAGCGCCGCGACCAAATGGCCGTCCAGCGCAGCCTTCGGCTTGGAGAAGCCGTTGATTGGCTTGGACCCATCCGTGGTGAAGATCGGCCCCTTGCGAGACGCCTTGTTCGGAAAGCGGTCGAGCAGCAGCGTAACCATGGCTGGCGCCAGTGGCACGAGGTGTTCGCGGCCGTTCTTGGTCCGCGCCGCGGGGATGATCCATTGCGCCTTGTCGAGATCGACTTCGGCCCACTGCATCCCGGCGACCTCGCGTAGCCGCTGTCCCGTTAGTAACAGCGCTCGAACGAACGACGTGTACGGCTCCGCCATCTTGCCCGCCGCAGCCCACACTGCGCGCAACTCGTCCGCCGTCAGCACGCGGGTGCGCTCGCCATCTTTCCCCGGCGGCCCCATCCCTTCCATTGGGGATGCGCCGATGTCGCCGCGCTCGACAGCCCAAAGGAACAGCTTGCGCAGCCACTTGTGGGCCTTGACCGCCGCCGAGACGCTGCGCTCGGCAATCGAATCCAGAACGTCCACGATCTCAGAACGACGAATGGACGACATCGCGCGCTGCTTGAACGCGGGCGTCAGATCGCGGCGGAACACCGATTTGATGTCGTCGCCCGAGCGCAGCTTCTTGGCGTCGATGTATTTGCGGCCGAACAGGTCGGCATAGGCATCGAAGGCGAGCCGTTCGGCGTTGCGCTTGCCCTCTGCGGATGCGGCCAGCAGTCGGCGCGCTTCGTCGAAAGGGTCGATCCCCCTGCGGACCATCTCCACCAGATCCCTGGCGCGATCCCGAGCCGTCTCAGGCGTCCAAGGTGATCCGTGCTTTCCGATTCTTACCCGGCGCGTAGGCGCGCCACGGCCGCCCATCTGGTATTGCACCAGGTAGGAGCGCAGGCCCCTAGCTGTGACCATGCAGCCGAAGCCTTTAACCTCGTCATCCCAGAGGTAGGAGCGCGCGGTCCCGCTTGGTAGCGGGATTGCATCCACAGAGCGCTTAGTGATCCGGCCCACCGACATACGCGGGTAATAACTGGATAATGACGGACGATCAAGCTGGAGGAAGCAAGGTCCAGTGAGTGCGGCGGCGAGAGACCTGTTTTCCGGCGTTTCTCGCCGCCGTAGCCCATCCCATCATACTCAGGGAAATTGTGAGCGCATCCTTGGTAAGGCTGAGGTCGTGAGTTCAATCCTCACCGGCAGCACCAGCATCCCTTTGGTTGTACAGAAAGTTCCCCCCGCAAGGGGCGCGAGCGCGGCACTACGCGAGCCCGGCGCTACCCAAACGTAATATCCGCGTAATCAGATTCCGTCGTAGAGTTTTCGGCGTAATTTTGGGGATTGACGACGGGGAGGCCTTCCCCCTGGCGCCGAGCCGCGTCTAGCCGGACCTCTTCTTCGGTAGGCCCCGCAAGCCTGGAGAGGAAGAGAAGGTGGGCTTCGCCGTGACGGGTTGAGGCTGAGAGAGAGGCTCTCGGCGCCTGTCATGGAGATCTCCCATGGCGACTATCCTTTCCGACCCTCGCGCCTCCGGCGCTTCGCACCCTGCTAGCGCCGGCGCCTACAAGGTCGATATTTCACGTGGCAAGCGGATCAGCCGCGTCTCGTCCGAATGGTTCTCGCGACCCGATGACGAACGCTTCCTGTCGCTGGGTGCGCTGCACGCGGCCGTCCGCGCGCGCGCCGAGCGGGCGACCGCCCGTACCGTCGAGACCAAGGCACTCCGCGTCGAGGCGAGCCGCGACGATGCCGAGCGGCTGGCGCTGATCGTGCCCGGCCAGGATGCACCGGTCTCGCCCACCCACTGGTCCTACGGCCCACTGTGCAGCCTGGTCGGCGCACCCGCGAGCTACATGCGCCAGCTGCCGGCGCCGCTTGCCGGCATCAACCTCCAGCACGGGCTGCTGTCGCATCGCGCCGAGCTGGTGAAGACGCTCGAAGGCGACGACGGCCGGATCGAGCTGCGCGCCGTCACCGGCCCCGACTACGGGCGCATCTGGGATCACGAGCTGGTCGAGGCGGTGATGCGCATCGCCGGCAACGGCACGGGCGACACGCGCTGGAAAGTGCCGGGCCTGCTCGACTGGTCGACCATGACGCACAACCCGTTCGTCGAGGTGACGAAGGACACGACAACCCTCTATGCGTCGGACCGAGACGTCTTCCTGTTCCTGGTCGACGACGCTGTGGCCCACCTGACTCGGTGATCGGCTTCTAAACGGGGACCACCATCCTGGGT
>CAXUMU010000028.1:0-17981 GCA_964252145.1 uncultured Sphingomonadaceae bacterium | reverse complement strand
AAAAGCTCGGCATCCACGTGGTCGAGACTGACCTAGGCGAGCGCATCCAGCAGCTTGACGACGAAGATCCCAGTCACATCGTCGTTCCCGCCGTACACAAATTGCGGTCGGACGTTGCACGGGTGTTCGCCGACCGTTTGGGCACCGATCCGGATAACGACGACGTTCACTATCTGGCGGCGAGCCAACGTGAGTCGACCCGACCGCTCATCATGAACGCGCAAGCCGGTTTGACCGGCGCCAATTTCGCGGTCGCGGAAACGGGAACCATCGTCGTCTGCACCAACGAGGGCAATGCCGACCTGTGCGCCAGCGTCCCGCCGCTCCACATCGTATCGGTCGGCATCGAGAAGCTGGTGCCCGGTTGGAGCGATCTCGCCGTGATGGTCAGCCTGCTGTCGCGAAGCGCACTGGGCTCTCCGATCACGCAATATACTTCGCATTTCAGCGGCCCGCGCCAGGGTGGCGAGATGCACGTAGTGCTCGTTGACAATGGCCGCAGCGCACGTCTCGGCATGCCAGAGTTCTGGACCTCGCTGAAGTGCATTCGCTGTGGCGCCTGCATGAATACCTGTCCGGTATTTCGGCGCAGCGGCGGCCTGAGCTACGGCGCCACATACTCGGGACCGATTGGGGTGATCCTCGACCCGGCGATCGATCGTCGACGCTATAGCGCACTACCTTTCTCATCGACGCTCAACGGCAGCTGCACGGCGGTCTGCCCAGTCAAGATCAACATTCACGAGCAGATTATGGCTTGGCGCCGCGTGATGGTCGCAGAGGGGGAAGTGCCTCTCGCGAAGCGTACCGCAATGAAGGTTGCGGGCAAGCTCCTCGCCCATCCCGCGGCGTTCCGTGCCGCGGTTGCTGCGGGGCATGCCGCGCTGCGCCACCTGCCGCAGATCGCGCTGTATGCGCGCGCCAATGCGTGGGGAAGGCACCGCGACCTGCCCGAGAGCCCAACCGGCACCTTCAGGTCATGGTATCTGGCGAATCGAGGCCGAACACAGTGAATGCCCGTGCCGAAATCCTTGCCGCCGTCCGCGCCAACAGGCCCGTCGTGTCTGCCGCACCTATATCGCCGTTTCGCGCCACGGCGACGGACGAACCGCTGGTCGAACGGTTCGCGGCGGCTCTCGTCAGGATGGGCGGAGAGATTATCGAAACGCAAGGCGATACAGGCGCTTCCCTCGCCCAGCTCGTCGGCTCGGACGGAGGCTCCTGCTCGACCGTGGCCGAGTTTCGCGGCGACATCGATCCGTATCAGCTCGACATTGATGAGCCGTCTCTGGCAGCGCTGCTCGCATCGGTGAAGGTGGCGATCGTCCGGGCGACGCTCGCGGTCGCCGAAACCGGATCGGTCCTGCTGACCGAACGGGATCTCGTGGTGAATGCCCTCGGATATCTCGCGCAACATCTCGTGGTGCTGCTCGATCCCGGCGAGATCGTAGCCACGCTCCATGAAGCATACCCACACCCTGCGTTTCGCCATTGCGCCTATGCCTGCCTCCACAGTGGGCCGTCGGCCACCGCCGACATCGAAGGCGTGCTCATCCGCGGAGCTCAGGGTGTGCGAAGCCTGCGGGTGATGCTTGTACCCCGCCCTGCCGGAGCGACGCACCGATTTCTTAACCCGGAGCGCGAGCTTTGAAGTCGATCTATCCTGTGCCGGAACCCTGGCGCGCGCGTGCCTTCGTCGATGCGGACGCTTATGCCGAACGATACCGCCAGTCGATTGATGATCCGGACGCTTTCTGGCGACAGGAGGCGGCACGGCTCGAGTGGCACACACCGTTCAGCCGGACCAGCAACGTGTCTTTTGAAGAAGCGCATTTTCGTATCCGCTCGTTCGAGGATGGCGGCCTGAACGCCAGCACCAATTGCCTTGATCGTCACTTGGACGCATTAGGCGACCGGCCGGCTATCCTGTGGGAGCCTGACGAACCCGGGCCCGGGCGGACGCTGACTTACCGCGAATTACACCAGAAGGTCTGCCGGTTCGCCAACGTGCTAAAAAGCCAAGGCGTTTCGGTGGGTGACCGTGTCACCATCTACTTGCCGATGATCCCCGAGGCAGTCATAGCCATGCTGGCCTGCGCCCGCATCGGCGCAATTCATTCAGTCGTTTTCGGCGGATTTTCGCCGGACGCGTTGGCCGATCGTATTCAGGATTGCGCTTCGGCTGTCGTCCTCACCGCCGATCAGGGCATTCGCGGCGGCAAGGTTGTACCGCTCAAAGAGAATGTCGACGTGGCGCTGGCCCGATGCCCGGTGGTCACCACGGTCATCGTGGTGGCGGCGCGCGGCGTAGCGGTCGACATGACGCCGGGCCGCGATCATTGGTGGCATGAGGTCGACGCGGGCGTCACGAGCGAGTGCGACGCCGAGCCGGTCGCGGCGGAGCACCCTTTGTTCGTGCTTTATACCAGCGGGTCGACCGGCAAACCGAAGGGCGTGGTACATTCCACCGCTGGCTATTTGCTCTGGGCGTCGATGACGCACCGCTACGTCTTCGACTACCGTCCAGGAGAGGTCTACTGGCTCGCCGCCGACGTCGGCTGGGTCGCGGGCCACAGCTTCGTGCTTTATGGGCCGCTCGCCAACGGCGCCACCGTCGTCATGTATGAGGGCATCCCCACCTATCCGACGCCGGGCCGCGTCTGGGAAATCTGCGACAAGCTCGGCGTGAACACGTTTCTGATGGCGCCGACGGGCTTGCGCTCGTTGATGCGGGAGGACGAGCAGTATGTGCGGGCCTCATCGCGGGCCTCGCTCCGGCTGCTCGGGACCCTCGGCGAGCCGATCAATCCCGAGGTCTGGGATTGGTATTACCGCGTTGTAGGAGAGGAACGGTGTCCCATCATCGATACGTGGTGGCAGACCGAGACCGGTGCGGCAATGATCGCGCCGATGCCGGGCGCGACGTCGCTCAAGCCTGGCTCCGCAACCCTGCCGATGTTCGGCGTTCGTCCCACGCTGCTGGCGCCCGACGGCATGCCGCTTGACGACGAAGCCGAGGGCAGTCTGGTTCTCGCCAGCAGCTGGCCGGGGCAGGCACGCACGCTCTGGAAAGACGACGCGCGGTTTTTCGACACGTATTTCCGGCCATTCCCCGGCTACTACTTCACCGGCGACGGTTGCCGGCGCGACGCGGACGGCTATTATTGGATCACCGGCCGCATCGACGATGTGATGAACGTGTCTGGGCACCGGATCGGTACCGCCGAAGTCGAGTCAGCCCTCGTTGCGCACAGACTGGTTGCGGAAGCCGCCGTCGTTAGCATTCCGCACGATTTGAAGGGCGAGTCGATCCGGGCGTTCGTCACGCTCGTTGCCGGAGCCCCGTCGAATAGATCACTCATCGAGGAATCGAAGGCGCGGGTCCGGCGCGAGGTCGGCGGCTTTGCTGTACCTGACCGGATCGTCGTGGTTCCAAGCCTTCCGAAGACTCGATCCGGCAAGATCATGCGCCGAATTTTACGTTACATCGCGCAGGGGCGACGATCGGAGTTCGGCGATGTCTCGACGCTGGCAGAGCCGTCCGTGATCGACGACCTGTTGGCCGCGATGGATTTGGGAGAAGCTGGCTAAACTTTCTGATCGGGAGGCTCGCGGCGCTCGACGGGACCGCCAGCCTCGACCCAGGCAGAAAACCCGCCGCGGACATGGGCGACCGGGTCGAGGCCCATCTCCCTGACCGCCCGGGTCGCCAGTGCCGAGCGCATGCCACCAGCGCAGAAGAACACGAACTTCTTCGGCTCCTGGAACTTCGCTTTGGCGTAAGGGCTGTCGGGATCGACCCAGAATTCTAGCATGCCGCGCGGCGCGTGATACGATCCAGGTATTGTCCCGTCCCGCCAGAGTTCCCGGACGTCGCGAATATCGACGAAAACGACGTCGTCGCGCCCAAGCACCTCGCGGGCATCCTCGATCGACAGCGTTTCGATCATCGTCTCCGCATCGGCGCAAAGTTCGTGGACGCCCTTGATGATCGTTGCCATCCCATATCTCCGTAAGGCGGCAAGCCGCCGCCGGCGCTTGGCGCTAAATCTTGCCCTCGGTCACCAAGGCCCGGGTGCGCGCGAGGGTGGCGAGCAGGGCGCGCCGGTAGCCTTTGTCTTCGCTGTCCATCATGGCCTGTTCGTTCTGCTCCTCCGGACCGCCCGGCTCGACATTTTTGAGGCCGATCAGGCAATAGAACCGAAGTTGCAGTGCGCCGGCCTCATCCTCCACCAACTCATTGACGATCACACCCTCGCGCGGGCTGCGGAACTGATGGAAGGACACCTTTGATTGCGGTTCGAAGGTGACGATCTCAGACAAGTCATCACCCATGATCGTTGCTTCGCGCACGATGTAGCCATCGCCTTCGCCCACAACGTCGCATTTTGTGCAAGCGCCGGGCGGCAGGAACAGTCGTGCATCCCGGGCCTTGAGAACCAGGCCTTGCCAGATCTGGTCGCGCGTGAGCGGCGCCTCGCCGTCGGGGTTCACCGGCACTGTCGCTGTCGAGTAGATCATTGCTTTCTCCTGAGTAGAATGGCGTGCTCAAGCGGCCGGGGGAATGGTGACCAACAGGCCGTCGAGTTCGTCGGTGAGCTTGATCTGGCAGCTCAACCGGCTGTTGGCCCTACGCTCCGCGCTAGTCTCGTTCAGCATCTCATCTTCCAGCTCGTCGGGTTGAGGAAGGCGGTCGTACCAGGCCTGGTCCACGTAGCAGTGGCACGTGGCGCAGGCGCACACGCCGCCGCAGACTGCCTCGATTCCCTCGATGCCGTTGTTGACCGCCGCTTTCATCAAGCTGAGACCGGCATCGGCCGAAACTAGACGTTCATCCCCACTTCGCTCCACGAACCGAATGTCCGGCATTTCCCCTCCCGATCCGCAGGCCAATCCCGTCCTTGAGCCTTATCTGCTATCATTCATCTATCGTGAAAACAACCGCTCACGGTGAAAATGAAGATCAATCTCCTTTGCCCGCCAAGCTGCGCTCGCGGATCTCACGAGCCTTTGGCGGCTGACATTCCGTGCCTTCTGTGCTTCATCGTGATGGTATGCGGACAAGCAGGGCGGAACGCGCGAGCATGGCAAGAGCAAAGGACGAGGAACAGCAAGCCAACGAGCGGCAACCCTCCGCAGGCATCCAGTCGATCGAGATTGGCATGAGTGTGCTTGACGTATTTGCAAGCAGCTCATCAGCGATGTCACTGAAGCAGGTCTGCCAGACGCTGAACATGGCGCCGAGCAAGGTCCACCGTTACCTCGTCAGCTTCGTGCGAAGCGGCATGCTGACCCAATTCGGTGCAAACGGCCTTTATGATCTAGGTCCGTCGGCCCGTCGCCTCGGCCTGACTGCTATGGGTCGCCTTGATGCCTTTGCGGTTGCGAGCAAGGAACTGTTTTGGCTGCGGGATACGTCAGAGCACACGGTCAGCCTGACAGTGTGGGGAGATGCCGGCCCCACGCTCGTGCGTTGGGAGACCGGCAGCGTTCCGCTGCTGATGAGCGTCCGCGTCGGAAGTGTCCTACCGCTCGGCGAGTCGGCGATCGGTCGCGTCTTCCTCGCCCATTTGCCAAAACCGATGACACAGCCGGTCCTGAAGCGGCAACGCCAGTTGGCGGGCCTGAAGGGGGATGCCTCAAGCCTGACCGAGGCTGAACTCGTACGCATTCGCTCTAGCCCATTCATTCACCTGAGTTCCGCGATGATCGCGGGGGTGGACGCGGTCGCGGCACCAGTGTTCGATGCTGAGGGGAACCTCTCCTCGGTCATCTCGCTGCTTGCGCCGCACCAGGCGCTGATCGGGTCGGCTGCGGCTCGTCTGTGCCGCCAGGTGGAGGAGGCGGCGCGGCGAATCTCCTATGAACTGGGCTTCTCAGCCGGGATGGCGCGTGACGCCGAATGAACCCGTTCCAAACTTAAACCCGTAACTGTTCACGCATAGTGGTTGCGTTCATCAAGGAGGAATCGTAAAGCTCAGCCTGGAGAGGTGGAGAAACGAGGATGAGAATCGCGACGGTAGCGACCGCGTTGGGGGCGAGGGCAGCAGTCGCCGTTGAAAGCGGCGAGCTTCTCATTCCGTCGCTTGCTGCTGATCTTGACGGCGCGACCGGACTCCCCCCCAGCGTTCGTGAGATCCTTCTATTGCCGGACGGACTTGCGCAGCTTGGTCGCGTCCAGGCCCTGGCTGATGGAGCGGATCAGAAGACGCGCGACCGCCTGGGCGCCGTGGGAGCGCTCCTGAGCGAGAACGACGTGACCTTCTGCGCTCCCGTGCCCGACCCAATCAACTTTGTGGGCTGCGGTGCATCCTACCACCAGCATCTGCGCGAGATGGGGGGCGTGCCGGTGCCCGCGCATCCGGTCATATTTCTTTGCTCGCCAGGGTCGATCTCGGGACACCGCCGGCCCATCATCGTGCCCGCCAGGCAGCCGGACATGATCGACTATGAGGGCGAACTCGCTCTGGTAATCGGGAAGCCGTGCTACGGTGTCGGGGTCGAGCAAGCGCTGGACGCCGTCGCTGGCTATTTGGCGCATAACGACGTTTCAGCCCGTGACCATGTCGCGGAGGTGAAGGCTGTTACAGTGCCGACGCAGATGCTCGATGCTTGGGGACGGAACTGCGCCGGGAAGCAGCACCCAACCTTCTCGCCGATGGGTCCCTATCTGGTCACAAGTGACGAAGTGCCTGATCCTGCGGCGCTGCGC
Organism: uncultured Sphingomonadaceae bacterium; assembly: GCA_964252145.1. Classification (GTDB taxonomy): domain Bacteria; phylum Pseudomonadota; class Alphaproteobacteria; order Sphingomonadales; family Sphingomonadaceae; genus JAQGLK01. The sequence goes on along the minus strand of CAXUMU010000028.1, from coordinate 11,269 downwards.
CTGACAACCCGCGTCAACGGCGACGTCGTCCAAGACATCGGGATCGACGATCTCATCTTCAGCGTTGCCGAATATGTCTCGTATGTCGCGCAATGGCACGACCTGCAGCCCGGCGATATCATTTCGACCGGAACGCCGGGCGGTGTTGGGATCGCTCGCCAGCCGCCGGTTTTCTTGAAGCCGGGCGATCGGGTCGACGTTACCGTGACGAAGCTCGGCACCCTGTCCAACACGGTCGAACTCGCCACATAAATGGGAGCACGGGCTGTCTTGCGGCTGCGCGGCTATTGTCACTGGTGCCAATAAGGCGAGCCTTGTCGCGCGCCGCCTGACCGATCCCTCGGCTGCGCAGCAATGATAACGATAGATAAATAAGGAGATTGACGATGACTGAGGTTTTAGAGAAGCCGAAGAACGATTCTACTTTGAAACTCAAGTTTTATTCGCATGCCACGCTGGAGTGTAAGAATATCGCGGCGACGCGCGCGTTCTTCGCCGAATTCCTTGGCTTTGAGACTGTACTGATGTCATCAGCGTCCTTCTGGGCTCGCATGGGCGGAGAACAGGTCATCGTCGTCGTCAAGAGCGCCGAACCTTCTGGCGACATGAACTTCCTAAATCATAACGGGCTCGACGTCGCCACCGACCAGGAAGTCGACCAGGCCTATGAGCTCGTTCAGCGTGACGCGGATAAGTGGTCAATCAAGAAAATCACCAAGCCCACAGTCGTTCACGGTACCTATTGTTTCTATTTCTGGGACCTCGACGGAAATGCGTGGGAGATCCTGTCTAACCCGAAGGGAGGCTATGGCTGGGGGTTCGAACTCGGCGATCAGAAGGGTGCGGGACACATGAGCAAGAAGTTCGAACGCCCGACCCAGAAGAGCGACGCGTAGTAGGATTTGATACATCCGGTACACGCTGTCGAAAGATCAAAGGAGGTTGGTCGTGAGCGACGTTTACTCGAGCCTCGACGCCGAGACTCGCGCAGGACCAGGCATACGTCGCGTCGCCGCGCGAACGCGCGGTCGACCGACCGGGCCGGTGATCCGCCTCGTCAGCCCGGATGACCTGGGCGAACGGCTAAAACCTTTCGTCTTCCTTGATATTGCCGACATCACTCCCGGGCCGGCGGGTACCCTGCGGTGGCACCCGCATTCGGGCATTGCCACGGTTACGACCGTTCTCGCAGGCGAGGCGGAGTATCGCGAAACTACGGGAGTGCACGGGCGTCTTGGACCAGGTGGCGTCGAGTGGATGGCAGCGGGACGCGGCGTCTGGCATACCGCCGCCCCGGTGGGCGAGAACCGCCTCAAAGGCTTCCAGCTATGGATCGCGCTCCCTCCAGACCGCGAGCTGCAAACTCCCGAAAGTAGGTATCTCGACGCTTCGGAGATACCGAAAAGTGGGTCCGCAAGGGTCATCCTCGGAACCTTCGGCGGCGTGCGCAGTCCGATCAATTCACCGGCCGAGGTGACGTTTTTGGACGTGCGGCTCCGCGGTGGGGAGACATGGATCTTCGATCCGCCAGAACAGCATGTCGTCCTGTGGATTGCACCTTACCGGGGCGCGGTCGAATGGGACGGCGGTTCATCGGACGCCGGCGAACTCGTGGCTTTCGACGAAGGCGGCGCCGTCACCTTTCGGTCGCCGGACGGCGTCGGCTTTGTGCTCGGCTCTGCCCCTCGCGCCCTCAACCCATTGCATATCGGCAATCATTCGGTTCACGGCAGCGCAGAAGCGCTTGAGGCCGGCGAGAAGGAAATTGCGCGGCTCGCGAGCGAGCTGCGCCGCACGGGCGTGCTTGCTTGACATCGCCGAGTGCAGAAGCACCGCCGACGCGGGGCATCGATCATGTCGGGCTCACGGTGACCGATATGGCGGCGGCCGAACGTTTCCTGATGGACGCCTTTGACGCAGCGCTGATCTTCGAAGTTCACGGACCGCCGGCCGCGCCCCTGGAGGTCCCCCCGTCTCCCAAGCCGATCGCCTCTCCGGCGGGCGCGCGCGTGGTCGCGATCCGCATGTACAAGGTCGGGATCGGTCCGGGAATCGAGCTCTTCCAATACGAGGCCAGCGACCAGCGACTGCCTGCCCATACCAGCGACCTCGGCTGGCAGCACGTGGCTTTCTATGTCGATGACCTGGCGGCAAGCCTGACACGTGCCGCCAGGGCCGGCGGAGAGATACTGAACGAGCCATGGGATTTGAGAAATGATGAGGCCGGTCCCGGTGGACGCGTCGCATTCGTCCGAGCGCCGTTCGGTGCGATCTTCGAGCTGATCACCTATCCGGAGCCGCTACGCTACGAGGACAAGACGGAGCTGCGCCGCTGGAAGCCGCCATTGCCGGGATGACGATCCGCTTCCAAGCCTTGGGGCGAGCGATTTTCGGAATGGCGATGATTACCGGCGTGATCGCTCCGCGCGAGGTCGCACGATCCGCCCCCTTGATGACGGTTCAGCCGACGTCCGGTGAGGTCATGTGAGCCGCCGCTTCGATGTTCCGAGCCGAAAAGACCTCTGACGCCGCATCCTTCATTTCAGTATCGGTGAAGTCGATGAGGCCGCCATTTCCGTCGATCCAGGCGAAGTCGTGCTTGATCCTGTCGATGATCCATCGCCCATCCAGCCTTGCGAAGTGAAAATCGTACCACCCGTATTGCGTGTTCGTGCTTTCACCGAGATCCGTGCTCCGCCAATGCCGCGATGTCATGTAGACATGCGCTCGGGCACGCTGTGGACTCAGAATCTCGATATCGTCGTTCGAATAGGTATGATGCGTGCGCAGCGGGCGAAAAAAGGCGTTCGCCCATTTCACGACGGTATCGACGTGTACCAGCACTGGCGGCATGCCTGTCAGCCGGGTGAAATCCAGAAGGTACGTCTCTGCCACGCAACTCCGGAACAGATCCCAATCCTTCAGGTCCAACGAGCGACCGTAGCGATGGATCGTGGTCCGGATTTCATCTTTGAAGATGATCGACGCCAATTTCTCGTTCTGATCCATTGCGAACTCCCGGAGTCAGCTAACCGCCGTCCAACGCAAGCCAAACCTGCCATCACTGGCGCCGAGCGAAGAAATCCCGCACGAGCTCGACGAAGGTGCGATTGTGCTCGATCATCACCCAATGCCCGCATTGCCCGAAGACATGCAGCTGGGAACGCGGGATCGCAGACTGCGCGCGGATGCTCACATCGACCGGCACGACGATGTCCTCCCGGCCGTGAAGCAGGAGCGCCTCGCACTGGAGCGTGGCCAATTGGGTTTCGGTCAGCGCCATGGCGTCGACGATCTTCTGACGCGGCGCCGGGAACATCGACCGGAACGCCGCCTGATAGTCGGGCCGGGCGCAAGCGGCTAGCCGGCTTTCCACGAGGTCGTCGGTGATGATGCGCTTGTCGTAGGGGAAGAAGCGCATGTGCTCGGCCATGAGCGCGTGCGTTCCGGCGTCCTCACCCCATAGCCGGTCGAGGGCCGGGGTGATCGGAAATGACAGCAGGTTCGCTCCCATCATCGCGATACGCTCCACGCGGTCAGGGTTGCGCAGGGCGAAGTGGGTAGCGAGCGTGCCGCCAAAGGAATTGCCCAGGAACGACACGCGGTCGAGGCCTAGCACATCCAGAAAACTGGTCAGGTGATCCAGCCAATAAGGCATATCATAGGTGGCGTCCGGCTCCAGCTCGGTGAACCCGAAGCCCGCCATGTCGACCGCGATTACCCGCGCATGGGTGGCGACCTTGTCGATCACGAGCCGCCAGTTGGCCCAGGCGCTGACGCCGGGGCCCGATCCGTGGATCAGGATAAGCGGGTCGCCCGAGCCCTTTTCGAGATAGTTCGTCCGCAGCCCCTTGGCGACCACCGACTTGCCGATCTCCGGGCGCGCCGCCGCTGCCATGTCGTTCATATCGTTCTCCATTCAGGTGCTGGCGCCGCCGCGGTCATGCGGCGGCCGGGTTGCGAAGGGCGTCTCGTTCGTCGATGACGTGGTTGGCGAGCGTGCCGATGCCGTCGACGGTCACCGCGACCTCGTCCCCCGGCACGAGCCAGCGGGGCGGCTGCCGGTTGACGCCGGCGCCGAACGGCGTACCCAGCGCGATCGTATCGCCCGGCTGCAGCGGTGAGATCCTCGAAAGATAGGAGATCACTTTCGGCACATCGAACAGCAGGTCGTCCAGCGTGTCTTGCTGGACAACTTCGCCGTTTACCCGTGTCGTGATGGCGAGCGCACGCGGATCCGGGATTTCGTCCGCAGTCACCAGCCATGGCCCCGCCGAACCGGTTCGCCAGAAGTTCTTGCCAGGCGTGTCCTGGGTGGTGTGGCGCTGCCAATCGCGAACCGAACCGTCGTTGTAGCAGGTGTAACCGGCGACGTGATCGAGTGCCTCCGCCTCGCTGACGTGGCGACCCGCGCGGCCGATGATCACCGCGACCTCGCCCTCATAGTCGAGCTGCTCCGATACGCTCGGACGGACGATCGGCTGGCGATGCCCGACCACCGAGGCCGGGAACCTGGTGAACAGGATCGGATGCGCAGGGTGCTCCAGCCCTGCCAGGGCCATGGCATTTTTGAAGTTACGGCCGACGCAGAAGGAGCGCGGCGGTTTGGGTACGGGTGGCAGGAAGTCTATTTCGGCGAGGGCGACGCGTGTCCCGCTGTCAAGAGCCCGCTCTAAGTCGATGCCACTCGACAACGCCTCCGCCGGGTCGGCGACGCCAATGTCAACGATACTGTCACCCTCGACGACCCCGAAAGCGCGGCGGCCCCGATGCCGAAAACTCGCGAGCCTCATCCGTACCCCTCCAACCAGCTCGTATAGGAGGGCCATGAAACTGCCCAGCCTTGCCAGCCATTCTAATGACAGCTAACATTCCGTCATCGTGAAGGCAATCAGGATTGGTGAAACGGCGTCTTGCTCCATAGCTGCCGGACTTGCGCGGCCTAGGGCATCCGTTCGCTGGTCCAACATGGAGGGAATTTATGCCAACGCTGACCAAGGAAGGCATGGAGCAGTGGATCCGGGACTATTTCGACGCCTGCAACTCAGGCGACGTGGCGCGGATCGCGAGCTACTTCGAACCTGACGGGGTCCACTATTTTCCGCCGGGCATGTACGAAGGACCATTCATCGGTGCGGAGGTGATCGCCCGCCGGTGGAATGAAGCCGTCGAGACCATCGGATCTTACTGGACGGTCGACCAGGTGATCGCCGAACCGGAAACGCGCCGTGCCGTGATCGAATGGACCCATTTCAAGCAGAAGAAGGGCGTGATCCTGCGCGGAGACGAATGGTACGTGTTTTCGGCCGCGGGCCGCATCGAGGAAATCCGCGCCTATTACGCCTCTCCCCAGGACGCGTCGCTAGGCCGCCTCGAACTCGGCGGCTTTGACTATGTTGGCCGCGGCTACCCGGAAGGCCCACCCAACGCCGCCTAAAAGCCGCAATCCGTTCGCCACCGTCGCCACAGGAAGGACTTACGATGAGCGATGATACGCTCGAACTCAGGCATTTCATTGACGGCGCTTGGACCGGGGACACAGGCTCGACCGAGCGGCGAAACCCTTCCGACCTGGGCGAAATGGTGGCGCTCCTGCCCGCCGGGTCTCTCGACGACCTCAATCGCGCGGTGGCAGCGGCGCGCACTGCGCAGCCTGGCTGGGCGGCATCGACGCCCGAGTTTCGCGCGGATTGCCTGCATCGCGCCGGCGAGTTCATCCTCGCGCGTGCAGCTGAACTCGGTCGGCTCCTGAGCAGGGAAGAAGGCAAGACCCTCGCGGAGGGGATGGGCGAGGTGACTCGCGCAGGACGGATTTTCCGCTACTTCGCAGGAGAGGCGATCCGTCGGCATGGTTTTACGCTCGACTCGGTGCGCCCCGGTGTCGATGTCCAGACTTTTCGGGATCCGATCGGTGTCGTCGGCCTGATCACACCATGGAACTTCCCGATCGCGATCCCGGCATGGAAGGCCGCTCCTGCACTTGCGTTCGGGAACACGGTGGTCATGAAACCCGCCAGCCTGACGGCTGCGACCGCGGCCGCGGTCGCGGGCATTCTCGCCGAGGCCGGCGTGCCGCCGGGCGTATTTAATTTGGTGATCGGCGGCGGTGCGATCGGCGCCGCATTGGCAAACCATGCCGGCGTGGATGCGATCTCGTTTACCGGCTCGCAGGGCGTCGGGGCGCAGGTCGCGACAGCAGCGGCGGCCAGACAGGCACGCTTTCAGCTTGAGATGGGAGGGAAGAACCCGCTGGTCGTGCTGGACGACGCCGACCTGGATCGCGCGGTTGCGATCGCGGCCGACGGCGCATTCTTTGGCACCGGACAACGGTGTACCGCTTCGAGCCGGCTGATCGTCACCGCGGGCATCCATGATCGCTTTGTCGCTGCACTGGCGGACCGCGCGCGAACGTTGAAGGTCGGACATGCGCTCAAGGCAGGGACCCAGATTGGCCCGGCCGTCAGTCAGGAGCAAAAGGAACAAGACCAGGGCTTCGTCGAGCGCGCCGTCGCAAATGGTGCAAAGCTGCTCGCCGGGGGAGAACCGCTCGCGCTCGAAGAGGAGGGCTATTATGTGGCGCCTGCGCTCCTAGCGGACACCGATCCGGAAATGGAGATCAACCGCCTCGAGGTGTTCGGTCCCGTCGCCAGCGTGATTCGCGTGACCGATTATGACGCGGCGCTCGCAATGGCGAACGCAGGCGAGTTTGGCCTGTCGGCCGGCATCGTGACCACCTCTCTCACGCACGCGCGACATTTTCAGCGCTCGGTGCGAGCCGGCATGGTTATGATCAACCTGCCCACCGCAGGTGTGGACTATCATGTGCCGTTCGGCGGGATGGGAAAGTCAAGCTTCGGCTCGCGGGAGCAGGGGTTCGCGGCGGTTGAGTTCTATACCCAAATCCGGACCAGCTATTGTGCAGCTTAAGCGATTTGCGCCGGAGCCGCACGGAAAGTCGCTGAGCGACGCTGCACGGCGGCTGCGCATCGCTTATGAAAGCGAGCCGCTGCCGCCTCTTCGCAAATGGCTGGCGCCATCCGACCTCGCAGCAGCCTATCAGGTCCAGGATCTCAACACGGCATTCTGGTGCGCCGGCGGTCGCGAGGTCGCAGGCTTCAAGATCGGCCTCACCGCCGCCGCGGTTCGCGAAGCATTGCAGGTTACCGAACCCGATGCGGGCGTACTCTTCGCCGACCGAAGGGTAGAAACCGGTGGCCGGATCATGTCGCGGACACTGCTGCAGCCCCGCGTCGAGGGCGAGATCGCATTGGTGTTGGCGCGTGACCTTGATGGCGAGGTGGACGCAACGACCCTGACGGCGGCGCTGGCGGGCGCGGCCGCGGCAATCGAGGTCGTCGACAGCCGTGTGGCGGATTGGCAGATCACGGCGGCGGACACGATCGCCGATAATGGCTCTGCGGGCCTCTATGTCGTCGGGCCGCTCAAGCGCGACCTAACCGGGATCGATCTCTCGGCCTGCGGCATGCAACTGAGCGTGGATGGCGTCGTCCAGGCGAGCGGAACGGGAGCGAACACCATGGGTAGCCCGTTGCGGGCGCTGGCGTGGCTGGCGCGTCATCGTGCGCGGACGTCTCGACCGTTAAAGGCGGGCGATATCGTCCTGACGGGGGCGCTCGCTCCGATGTTGCCGTTCGCGCCGGGCACGACCATCAGCGTCGAGGTTTCAGGTTTCGGTGCAGCGAGCGTGACGCTTGATGGCTGAGCGCGCCTCCGATCAAACGGGCCATCCGTCGGCATGGTCACGCGCGAGCGACATCGACTTCCATGCGCTCGCTGACTTCGCGCTGGTCGCCTCCCACGGGGGTTTCGGCCGCGCCAGCCGGGCGACCGGTAGGTCCAAGGCAACCCTGTCCAGGCGCGTCGTGCGACTTGAAGACGCGCTTGGCGTACGGCTATTCGAGCGCGGCGCGCGCGTGCTCAGGCTGACCGACAAAGGCGACGCCCTGTTTGCCCGCTCGACACGGCTTCTGGACGAATTGTCCAACTCGGTCGAAACTGCGAGCGCGGACGAGCAACCCTCGGGACGATTGCGGGTGAGCGCGCCGTTGCTGTTCGCCCATATCGCGCTGGGTCGGATCGCAGCCAGTTTCATGGCGGCATACCCCAAGGTACGTCTCGAGATCGAAGCCGACGACCGTTTCGTCGATTTAGTCGAGGACGGCTATGACGTCGTCATTCGCACCAATCCGCGCATGAGCGACGACCTGGTCGGCCGGTGCATCTTCCGAGACCGCCTGCTTCTGGTGGCACCACCAGGGCAAGCTTGCCCGGAACCGTCAGGCGGCGAGCCGCCAACGTTGCCGGCGGTGCTGCTCAGCGGAACCTCGGACCAGGCGTTATGGACGGTGCGCGACGCTGGAACCGCCTTTCAGTTCCGACCACATGCCGTCCTGCGCGTGCCGTCTCTGCTCGTCGCCAGGGATGCCGTTCGTGCAGGCGCGGGCGCGGCTCTCTTGCCTTTGTCGATTGCTGCGGAGGACATCGCTGCGGGCAAGTTGACGCGTTGGGGAGAAGTCGGAGGCAGGGATGTCGAGATCTGGGTGTTGCACCGCTCCCGTCGTCTGGTGAGCGCCAAAGTCTCAGCCTTCGTCGAATTCGTGGCGGCAGCGTTGCCGGGGACATCCTTGTCGTAACGCTGCACTACGCTGCTACACTCCAAGTAAATGTCTCATAAGTGAGACGCCGCGTCCCATGCCGAACGTCTTCTACGGTTCGGGTCGTCAAGGCATATCGCGATCAGAAGGGAACTGGCTAATGAGCGCGAGTTCAAGTGCGTCATCTGTCGTGTATCATGAATTGAGCGCTGCTGACGCCCCTGTGGTGGCCGCGGCTCGCGAATACCTCGCGCCAATGAAAGGTCAACTCAAGTCTCCCGATGCGCGTGCCGCATTCGATGCAATCATGGATCAGGTGCCGGAGGCGCAGGGGGTAACTTACGAGCGAGCGACGGTGGGCGGGATCGACGGTGTCTGGGCTCGCCCGGAGAATGCCGGAAGCGAGACCGCAATCCTTCACCTTCATGGCGGGGCATATATTCTCGGGTCCGCCTGGGCGTACCGCCGCTTTGCCGGACAGATTGCCGCGCGGGCACGGGCGAACGCGTTCGTGGCCGATTATCGCCTAGCGCCCGAGCATCGCTTCCCTGCCGCACTCGACGACGCATTGGCAGCTTATCGCGGTTTGCTCGCGATGGGCAAAGAGCGTGTCGCACTGGTAGGAGACTCGGCGGGAGGGGGGCTCGCGCTCGCACTGATGGGGGCGCTCGCGGCGGAAAAGTCACCCTCTGGCGCGGTTGTCCTGTCGCCCTGGGGTGACCTCACTCTTACCGGCGAAAGCATGACCGAACGGGCGGATGCCGACCCGATGGTGACCCGCGACATGCTGGCCACGACAGGGGCGCTCTACCTGGCCGGCGCCGACCCGACCGATCCGCGCGCCTCGCCCGCACTGGGTCCGTACGCGGCGACGACGCCGGTCCAGCTTCATGTCGGCGAGGACGAAGTCCTTCTCGATGATGCCAGGCGCTACGCAGCGGGCGTTGCGGCAGCCGGAGGCCGGGCGGAACTCCATGTCTGGGCGGGAATGGCCCATGTCTTCCCGTCGAACGTGGAATCGCTCGAAGCCGCCGCGAGCGCGCTCGCCCTGATGGGCGAGTTCCTGCGCGAGGCTCTTCTATCGCGAGATTGAACAACGGCGACCGTCGGCCGCCAATGAGGAGAATGAATATGACAATCTTGGTGATCGGCGGCACAGGCACGGTCGGATCGCAAGTCGTGGCGCAACTCGCCGAACGTGGTGTGCAGGTGCGTACACTGGTTCGCGACGTTGCCAAGGCCAAGTTCCCGGACGGCGTCGAGACGGTCACGGGCGACTTGACCGATGTCGACTCCGTGCGCGCGGCGCTGGACGGGATCTCGACGCTATTTCTGCTCAACGCCGTCACTCCGGACGAACTTACCCAGGCTCTGATCGCGCTCAATCTCGCGCGTGAGACGGCGGTGCGGGGGCTCGTCTACTTGTCGGTGATCCACAGCGATCTCTACGCCGACGTGCCCCATTTCGCAGGCAAATATGCCGTCGAGCGAATGATTGAGCAGGCAAGCCTGCCGGCGACGATTTTGCGACCGGCCTACTTCTACCAGAACGACCTTATGGTTCGTGACGCCATCACCGGATACGGCGTCTACCCAATGCCGGTCGGCAACGCTGGCGTGCAAATGGTCGACGTGCGGGACATCGCGGAGGTGGCGGCGCTGCATCTCCTCCGTCGCGAGAATGCCAGTCAGCCCCTTCCGCTCGAAAAGATCGACATTGTCGGTCCTGACCTGCTGACCGGCGAGACCGCAGCCGCCGCTTGGTCAGAAGCGCTCGGGCGCCCGATCGCTTACGCGGGCGATGATCTGGCCGGCTTCGAACAGCAACTCCGCAGCTTCGGCCCGAGTTGGCTGGCCTATGACATGGGCAGGATGATGAATCGCATCCAGCAGGACGGCATGAAGCCCAAAGATGGCGATGTGGAAAAGCTCACGGCTTTGCTCGGTCGGCCGTTGCGGAGCTACCGTGACTTTGTCGCCGAGGTCGCGCCGGCCACGGCATAAGCGGCGGCATCAGTCGGTGTGCGACGCCTTCGACCTGCGAAGGCGTCGTCACATAATTCACGCTCTTACCAGCTTATGAGCGGCGCTTGGCGCAGCCACTGGTCACTGTAGAGTTGCTCGACGACGAAGCGCGCGACATCGGCCCGTGAGATCGTGCCGCCATTGAAACCATTCAGATCGGTAAGCGCGCGCACCTCGCGGGGCTGCTTGTTGTTATTGAGGACGGACGGCCGCACGATGATCCAGTCCAAGCCGCTCGACCGGATCACTGCTTCCTGGCGATCCTTGTCTTCGTAGACGTGGCGGAGCAGCAATGGCTTGAACAGTCGTTCGAAGAAGAAGCCGCCGTGGCCGCGGCTGTCACCTGCGCCCATGCCGGTGATGCAGACCAGCCTGCCGACATTGGTTTGCCGCATTGCATCGACCATGGTTTGAGTAGCCTGCGACAGCACGTAGACCGACGAAAAGGGACTCACTCCCGTTCCAAGGGCGCTCACGACCGCGTCCTTGTCCCTGAACAGCTCCGCCAGCTGCTCGACAGACCGCGCATCACCTTGCACGATCTCTGCGTCGTCCAATCCGTGCGCCTTGTCGGGCGCGCGCACCAGCGCAGTGACAAGGTGGCCCTGGCGCCGAGCCTCGGCCAAGAT
>CAXUMU010000027.1:17812-18153 GCA_964252145.1 uncultured Sphingomonadaceae bacterium | reverse complement strand
CGCCGCCGGCGAGCGCCGGGTCTCGGCCACGCCCGAGACGGTCAAGAAGTTCATCGCGCTCGGCGCGACGCTGGCGGTCGAGGCGGGCGCCGGCGCGGGCGCGACCGTGTCGGACCAGGCCTATGCCGATGCCGGCGCGACGGTGGGCGACCGCGCGGGCGTGATCGCCGGTTCCGACATCCTGCTGGGGGTGCAAGGTCCGGATCCGCAGAGCCTGGCCGGCGCGAAGTCCGGGGCGTGGCTGGTGGCGGGGCTGAACCCGTTCGGCGCCGGAGAAAATGGGGGGCGCGCGCGGGTCGACGGTTACGCCGCGCTCGGAATCGAGGCGCTGGCGATGGAGT
>CAXUMU010000027.1:8966-17802 GCA_964252145.1 uncultured Sphingomonadaceae bacterium | reverse complement strand
CGCATGAGCAGACCTATTCGAGCTTCATCTCGATGGCCAAGGTGGGCACGGTAGCGTGCTTTCTGATCGCGATGTTCGTCGTCTTCCTGATCGCGCGCTGAGCGTGGCGGGCGTGCAGATCGCGGTGCTGAAGGAAGGCGCGGCCGGCGAGCGCCGCGTATCCGCGACGCCGGAAACGGTGAAGAAGTTCATCGCGCTGGGCGCGGCGCTGGCGGTGGAAGCCGGGGCGGGGGCAGCTGCCAACGTGTCCGACCAGGCATTTGCCGACGCCGGCGCCACGATCAGCGACCGCGCCGCCACGATCGGGGACGCCGATATCCTGCTGGGCGTGCAGGGCGCCGACCCGCAAAGCCTGACCGGGGTGAAGCCGGGGGCGTGGCTGGTGGCCGGGCTCAACCCGTTCGGCGAGCGGGCGCGGGTCGATGCGTATGCCGCGCTCGGGATCGAGGCGCTGGCGATGGAGTTCATGCCGCGCATCACGCGCGCGCAGTCGATGGACATCCTGTCGTCGCAGTCGAACCTCGCCGGCTACAAGGCGGTGCTGGATGCGGCGGCCGAATATGGCCGCGCCTTCCCGATGATGATGACCGCCGCCGGCACGATCAGCGCGGCGCGCGCGTTCGTGATGGGGGTCGGCGTCGCCGGGCTGCAGGCGATCGCCACCGCGCGGCGGCTGGGCGCGCAGGTCTCGGCGACCGACGTGCGTGCGGCGACCAAGGAGCAGATCGAGAGCCTCGGCGCCAAGGCGATCTTCGTCGAAGCGGTGAAGGGCATCGAGGGCGAGGGCACCGGCGGCTATGCGACCGAGATGTCGGATGAGTATAAGGCGGCGCAGGCGGCTCTGGTCTCCAGCCACATCGCCAAGCAGGACATCGTGATCACCACCGCTTTGATCCCCGGCCGCCCCGCGCCGCGGCTGATCAGCGACGCGCAGATCGCGACGATGAAGCCCGGCAGCGTGATCGTCGACCTGGCGGTCGAGGCGGGCGGCAATGTCGAGGGCGCGGTCGCGGGCGAGGTGGTCGAGCGGCACGGGGTGAGGATCGTCGGCCACCGCAACGTGCCGTCGCGGCTGGCGACCGATGCGAGTGCCTTGTTCGCGCGCAACCTCTACAATTTCCTCAGCGCCTTCTGGGACAAGGAGGCGGGGCGCCCCCTGCTGCCCGATGGCGACGAGATCGGCGAGGCGATCCGGCTGACCCGCGGCGGTGCGGTGGTGAACGAACGGATCAAGGCGTGATGAGGGTTACCGCCACATCGTCATCCCAGCGAAAGCTGGGATCTCCCGCAGCTAGGGCAAGCCGGTCGTGCGTTGGCCGAGATCCCAGCTTTCGCTGGGATGACGGAATGCGGGGACTGTTGTCCGGGGTGGTGATCGCGGTCGGTTTGCTCGCGTCCAGCGTCAGTGCCGCACCCAAGTTGGCCGCACCGCTGGCGTTCGACCATTTCATGGTCGCGATCTCGGTTGCGGATCTGGAGGCCGAGAGCGCGTGGTACGTCGACAAGCTGGGCTTCACCGTCGCGGTGGACACCAGGATCGGCGGCGGCACGCCGGCGCGCTGGCTGGTCAACGGCAATGAGCGGATCGAGCTGATCGCGGTCGCCGGTTCGCAGGCCGGGCCGGCGCGGGCGACGCCGCCGCGCCACGCCGGGGTCCGCGGTTTCAGCCATGTGACGCTGGAGACGCGCGACGTGGAGGGCGTCCGCGCCGCGCTTGCGGCCAAGGGCGTGAGCCCGGCAATGGATATCACCGAGGTGAAGCCGCTGGGGATCAAGGTGATGTATCTCGTCGATCCCGAGGGCAACGCCGTCGAGATCGCGCAGCGCCTGTGACGTACACCCGGGTATAAGGAAGCAGCGTGAACGTCCCAATCGATACGCTCGCCTTCGCGGAGAAGTTCGAAGGGGCAGGCTTTGGCCACGACCAGGCGCGCGTGCTTGCAGCCCCCTTTGGACAGGCGCAGGCCGCCGGTCGCGAGGATCTTGTCACCAAGGAATATCTCGATGCGCGGCTTGCCGAAATCAAGCAGGCGATCGCGGAAAATGGGAAAGAGATTACCGGCCGCTTGTGGTCGGCCGTGACGATCATCGCAGGCGTGTCGACCGCGATCAGCGCCGTCGTCGGTGCGGGAGTGGCGCTCCTTCTTCATGCGAAGGGCCTCTGATGGACTTCATCTCGATCCTGTCGATCTTCGTGATGGCCTGCTTCGTCGGCTATTACGTCGTCTGGTCGGTGACGCCGGCGCTGCACACGCCGCTGATGGCGGTGACCAACGCGATCTCCAGCGTGATCATCGTCGGCGCGCTGATCGCGAGCGCGGCGGCGGGGTCGGCGACGTCGAAGTGGCTGGGGCTGCTGGCGGTGGTGCTGGCGAGCGTGAACATCTTCGGCGGCTTCGCGGTCACCGCGCGGATGCTGGCCATGTACAAGAAGAAAGCCAAGTGAACGCGGGGGCGTCGAACTAATGCATGAAGCCGCAGCTACGCCGGCCTGGGCCGCGTTCGCCTATCTGATCGCGGGGGTCTGCTTCATCCTGGCGCTGCGCGGGCTGTCGAGCCCGGTGTCGAGCCAGCGGGGCAACCACTTCGGCATGATCGGCATGGTGCTGGCGGTCGGCACGACACTGGTGATCAAGCTGAATGTCGAGATCTGGCAGATCGTCGTCGCGATCGCGATCGGCGCCGCGATCGGCCTGGTCACCGCGCGGCGGATCGCGATGACGGCGATGCCGCAGCTGGTCGCGGCGTTCCACTCGCTGGTGGGCCTGGCCGCGGTGCTGGTGGCGTGCGCCGCCTACCTGAACCCGGCCGCGTTCGGCATCGTCGATCCCGATACCGGGCTGATCGAGCAGGTCAGCCGGATCGAGATGGGGCTGGGCGTCGCGATCGGCGCGATCACCTTCTCGGGCTCGGTGATCGCCTTCCTGAAGCTGAACGGGAACATGGGCGGCAAGCCGATCACGCTGCCGGGGCGGCACGTGATCAACCTGGGCGTGCTGGCGCTGATCCTGGGGCTGATCGGCTATTTCCTGACCGACGAGGCGCCCGCGATATTCTTCGCGATCACCGCGCTCAGCTTCGTCATCGGCTTCCTGCTGATCATCCCGATCGGCGGCGCGGACATGCCGGTCGTCGTGTCGATGCTGAACAGCTATTCGGGCTGGGCGGCGGCGGCGATGGGCTTCACGCTCCACAATAGCGCGATGATCATCACCGGCGCGCTGGTCGGCTCGTCGGGCGCGATCCTGTCGTACATCATGTGCCGGGCGATGAACCGCAGCTTCATCAGCGTGATCGCCGGCGGCTTCGGCGCGGCGACCGACGCTGGCGGGGCTGCGGCCAAGGCCGACCGGCCGTGGAAGCGCGGCTCGGCGGAGGATGCGGCGTTCCTGATGAGCCAGGCCGAGCAGGTGATCATCGTCCCCGGCTACGGCATGGCGGTGGCGCAGGCGCAGCACGCGCTGCGCGAGATGGGCGATCTGCTGAAGAAGGAGGGCGTGCGGGTGAAATATGCCATCCACCCCGTCGCCGGCCGCATGCCGGGGCACATGAACGTGCTGCTGGCCGAGGCCAACGTGCCCTATGACGAGGTGTTCGAATTGGAGGACATCAACGGCGAGTTCGCGCAGACCGACGTCGCGTTCGTGATCGGCGCCAACGACGTGACCAATCCGGCGGCCAAGACCGACAAGTCGTCGCCGATCTACGGCATGCCGGTGCTGGACGTGGAAAAGGCCAAGACCGTGCTGTTCGTGAAGCGATCGATGGGCGGGGTCGGCTATGCCGGCGTCGACAACGATGTGTTCTACATGGACAACACGATGATGCTCCTCGCCGACGCCAAGAAGATGGTCGACGATATCGTAAAGGCCATGGCGCACTGACCGTGCCCGGCCTGTCGGCGGAGCCGTGGCTGCGCATCGCGGTCGAGGTGGACAAGCCGCAGCTGTTCGGTGCGGCCGAGGGGTTCGAGCGGCGCTGCGTGCCGATCCTGAGCGGCACCGTCAGCGGCCGGGTGACCGGCACCGTCCTGCCCGGGGGGACCGACTGGCAGCGCATCCTGCCCGGCGGGACGACCGAGCTGGAGGCGCATTACGCGATCCTGACCGACGCCGGCGAGACGATCGAGGTGACGAGCCGCGGCATCCGATCCGGCAGCCCGGATACGATGCGCGCGCTGCTGGCGGGCGAGCCGGTCGATCCGGCGCTCGTCTATTTCCGCACCGGCGTGCGGCTGCTGACGGCTGCGCCTGCGCTGGCCGAACTTACCACCCGCCTGTTCGTCGGCGTCGGCACGCGCCGGCCGGCGCAGGTGCTGATCGATCTTCACGCGATCGACTGAGGCGGCCACGCGCGTCTGCCTTCGCGCCTAGTGGAGCGTGCGAACGGGGGCGAGGGAATGATCGCGGCCGGGATCGCGATCGAGGCGGCGCGCACGTGAAGGGACGGGGATGATCGACATCGCGGGGCGGACCGCCTTCGTCACCGGAGGCGCGAGCGGCATCGGCCTGGGGATCGCGCGCAAGCTGCTGGAGGCGGGCGCGAAGGTGGCGATCGCCGACATCCGCGAGGACCATCTCGAGAGCGCGCTCGCCAGCCTTAACAATCGCGAGGCGATCGGGTTGAGGCTGGACGTGGCCGACCGGGCAGGCTTCGCCGCGGCGGCGGACGAGGCCGAGGCACAGCTGGGGCCGGTCTCGATCGTCTGCAACAATGCCGGCGTCAATCTGTTCGCGCCGATCGACGAGTGCAGCTACGACGATTGGGACTGGCTGCTGGGCGTCAACCTGCACGGCGTGATCAACGGCTGCCAGACGTTCGTGCCGCGGCTGAAGGCACGGCGGGCCGGCGGGCAGGTGGTCAACACCGCATCGATGGCGGCATTCCTGGCGGGGCCGAGTGCCGGCATCTACACCGCGACCAAATTCGCCGTACGCGGCATGACCGAGAGCCTGCGCTGGAGCCTCGCGCCGCACGGCATCGGCGTTTCGTGCCTGTGCCCGGGGCTGGTGAAGTCCGCGATCTACGAGAGCGACCTCGTCCGCCCCGACGCGCTGAAGGGCGAGGCGTCGGAGGCGGACCGCGAGTTCATGGCGCGGCTGGCGCAGCTCCACCAGGTCGGCATGGATCCCGAGGAGGTGGCCGAGCGGGTGATCGACGGCATCCGCCATAACCGGCTGTACATCTTCCCCCATGCCGAGTTCCGCGACGAGCTGAAGGAGCTGTTCGACGAGATACTGGATGCCATCCCCGAGCCCGGCGGTGCCGATCCGCGCCGGCTGGCATTCGAGGCGGGCCGCCGCCAGACCTATCAGGCCGCGCGGCGCACGGCGGGCGGTTGACGCTCGCTCGACGATGATCCTAGTCGGACCGATACGCCGCGAGAGAAACGCATGACCCCCATCATCCTCGACTTCATCGCCCATCATGCGCGCGTGATGCCGAACAAGATCGCGGCGACCGAATTCGCGAGCGGGCGCAGCTGGACCTTCGCGCAGTTCGATGCGGACGCGCGCCGGGCCGAGCGGGTACTGCGCGACCGGATCGCCGAGCCCAAGGGCGAGCGCGTGGCGATGCTCAGCCGCAATTCGCTGGCGATGCTGTTCGTGCAGTTGGCTTGCATCCGTTCCGGTGCGATCTTCGTGCCGCTCAACTTCCGCCTCGCCGCGCCGGAGATTGCGTTCCTGCTCGCCGATTGCCGGCCGGCGCTGCTGATCCACGAGGGCGCGCTGGATGCGCTGGTGCCGGCGGAGATGGACTGCCCGACGATCCGGATCGGCGAGGATCGCGACGGGCTGGCCGAGGCGATGGCCGCCGCGCCCGCGCCGACCGACGTGGGCACGGGCGCGCGGATCGATCCCGAGACGGTGATCACGATCCTCTACAGCTCGGGCACGACCGGGCGGCCGAAGGGCGCGCTGGTGTCGATGCTGAACGGGTTCACCGGCGGGCTGGGGCTGGCGCTGGGTACCGACGTGACGCAGCGCAGCGCCTTCCTGATCGACATGCCGCTGTTCCACACCGCCGGGCTGTTCGGCGCGTGCTGGGCGTGCCTGATCATCGGCGGCACGGTGCACGTCAGCCAGAAGTTCGACGCGCCGCTCACCTATCGGCGGCTGATCGACCCGGCGCTCGGCATCACCCATTATTTCTCGGTCACGCAGATGGCGATGCTGCTGCGCCAGCTGCCCGAGTTCGACGGGCCGGCGCTGGCGAAACTCACCGCCTACATCACCGGCGGATCGCCCAACCCGGAGCCGCACCACCGCCGCTGGCTGGACGACGGCGTCCACATGGCGAACGGCTGGGGGATGAGCGAGACCTGCTCGTCCACCGCGCTGCCGATCGGCGACATCGCGCTGCTGCGATCGAAGGCCGGATCGTCCGGGCTGCCGCACCTGAGCGTGGAGATGAAGATCGTCGACGAATCGGGCAACGCGCTACCCGACGGGCAGGTCGGCGAGATCTGGATCCGCGGCGCGACCGTATCGTCGGGCTATTGGGAGCGACCCGAGCTGAACGCCAAGGCCTTCGCCGACGGCTGGTTCAAGACCGGCGACGCCGCGTTCCGCGATGCCGACGGCTATTTCACGCTCGTCGACCGGATCAAGGACATGTACATTTCCGGCGGCGAGAACGTCTACCCGGCCGAGGTGGAGGCCGCGATCACCGAGCTGCACGAGGTGGGCGAGGTCGCCGTGATCGGCGTGGCCGACGAAAAATGGGGCGAGGTGGGCTGCGCGTTCGTCATCCCGCGGCCCGGATCGTCGCTGACCGCGCCGGAGGTGATCGCCCACTGCAAGGCGCGGCTGGCGGGATACAAGGTGCCGAAATCGGTGGTGGTGACCGACGCGATCGAGCGGACCGCTTCCGGCAAGGTGCAGAAGCACGTCCTGCACGAACGGCTGAAGGCCGCCGCCGGCTGATCCGCGCCGCAAGATGACGATGTCCACATCCCCCCTTCGCATCGGCGCGACAGGGTGCTAAAGCGGTTGCGATAACAATCAAAATCGCACTGGAGGGGTGGATGCAGCATTATTCCACGCGTGACGTTCCGGCCGGCTCGAAGGTCGGCTACTGGAACGAGCTCACGAGCAGCATCTTCGCGCCGATGGAGGCCAAGCCGCTGGACCGGGACCGGTTCGAGGCGGAGCTGGATACGGTGCAGCTGGGCAGCACCTGGCTCGCCAATGCGCGTTCCACGCCCGCTTTCGTGCAGCGCAATCCCGGCCACATCGTGAAGACGCGCGACCGGCCCTATTTCCTCCATCTGCAGCTGAAGGGCCGGCTGAAGGTAGTGCAGGACGGGCGCGACGCGATGCTCGATCGCGGCGACCTGGTGCTGACCGACAGCGCGATGCCCTATTCGCTGCGCTACGAGGAGGATTGCTCGACGCTGGTGATGATCCTGACCGCGGGCGACCTGGCCAACCGGCTGCCCGCGCCCGACGACCTGCTGGGCGTCAAGATGTCGGGCCGCGAGGGGATGGCGGGGACGGCCTCGTCGCTGCTCGCCGGCATCTGGGAGGAAGCGCGTACCGGCCTGATCCCCGATTCGATGGGGGACACGCTCGCTTCCGCGGTGCTGGACGTGTTCTCCGCATCGTGGATCGCGACCGGCAAGGTGCAGGTCGCCGAATCGGCGGTCTCGATCTCGCGCCGCATCCAGATCCGCCGGCACGTCGAGGCGCATCTGCGCGATCCGGAGCTTTCGGCGCGGACCGTGGCGGCGGCGTTCGGGATCAGCCCGCGCTACCTCCACATCATCTTTTCGACCGGGGAGGAGACGGTATCCAACCTGATCCTGCGGCGCCGGCTGGAGGAATGCGCCAAGCAGCTGCGCGATCCCTTGTGGGCGCGGCGGACGATCACCGAGATCGCCTTCTCGTGGGGCTTCAACAACGCGACGCACTTCGCCCGCGTGTTCCGCGAGAAATACAGCCTGTCGCCGCGCGACTACCGCGCGGCGCAGCTCTCCAGCTGAACGGCGCGCCGGCGATCAGGCGGCGGGTATCTCCTCGGCGTCCGCCTCGTCGGTTTCGCCTACTTCGCCGGTGGCGCCGATCTCGTTGTAGAGCGCGGCCTGCCGGTCGCGCAGCTGGCCGCCGATCGCGTCGAGGTCGAGCTTGCCGGCGGCGTGCGCCTGCTTGGCATCCTCGAACAGATCCTCGTCTTCCTCGTCGATGTGGTGGATCGTCTCTTCGCCCAGGACGTGGACCTTGGCCTTGTAGAGTTCCTCGGTGCCGGTGAGCTGCTCCAGCTCGGCGATGATCCGCTTGCCCGACTGATGCTCGACGATGCCCTCGTTGACCTCGTCCGCGCCGATGACCGGCTTGAGCGCCGGGTAGAGGATTTCCTCCTCGATCGTCATGTGGACGCCCAGACGCAGGCAGAGTTCGTCCGCAATCTCCTTCAGCGCGCTGCCCGAAGCGTCTTCCGCGGCATCAAACAGCTTGCGGAAGACGTGATGCTCATCCTTCAGCAGCTTCAACGCGCTCGGATCGTCGTCCGCGATGACGTGATGGCCCTGCTCGTTGCGCGTCGTATATTTGCCGGCCATGCCGCTTCTCCGCTCATGAACGATGCCAACGGGTGCGCCATCGCTCGGTTCCACACCGGCAAGGAAGACACACATGGTGCTGATTCCGGGGACCCTGTCCGTTTTGGAGTGAAGGCGTCTGGATAACATAGGGCAAGTTGCCAGATTGTCCGCACCGAATCGCATGTAAGCGG
Organism: uncultured Sphingomonadaceae bacterium; assembly: GCA_964252145.1. GTDB lineage: Bacteria > Pseudomonadota > Alphaproteobacteria > Sphingomonadales > Sphingomonadaceae > JAQGLK01. The sequence goes on along the minus strand of CAXUMU010000027.1, from coordinate 9,069 downwards.
CTGTCAAAATGGGTGTTATCTATGGTGACCACGTCCGAGCCGACACTGGAATATTCCTGCCAGCCGACCGCCCTGATCTTGGCCGACAACGCCGCCCAGCGCG
>CAXUMU010000027.1:7170-8956 GCA_964252145.1 uncultured Sphingomonadaceae bacterium | reverse complement strand
GGTGGCGGCTGCGTGGCCGCTGGCGGGGGCGATAGAGCGGCTGGCCGGGACGGCGAGCTACCGCACGGTGATCGTCGATATCGGCGAGGACGGCGGCGAGGCGCTCGACGCCCTGCTCGACCGGCTCGACGAGAATGCGCGGGCGGGTCGCCACGGCAGCATCGTGATCCTGCCGGCGGACCTGATCGACGTCGCGGCGGCGCGCGCCGGCCATCGCGACGTCGACCTGCTGTGCGATCCGGAGCCGTTCGAGCGGATCGCCGCGATCGGCGCCGCGCTGGCGCAGCCGCGGCACCGGCTGTCGGACGTCAATGCCGAGGGCAGCGGCCAGCGCCTGCGCGAACTCGCGGACGAGGTCGCGCGGATCGCCAAGATGATGGCGACGATGGCAACCGACGATCTTCCGCGGCAGCCCGCGATGCCGGCGGCGCGCGGCGAGGCGGGCGACTGGCCGGTCGATGCGGGAATGATCCGGTCGCTGATCCGCGCACGGCGGATGCGCAGCCAGTTCTTCCCGGCCAGCATGTTCGCCGATCCGGCGTGGGACATGCTGCTCGACCTGGCGGCGGCCAAGCTGGAGGGCCGCGCGGTCGCGGTATCCAGCCTGTGCATCGCCTCCGCGGTGCCGCCGACGACGGCGCTGCGCTGGATCAAGACGCTGACCGACGCCCAGCTGTTCGCGCGCGTCGCCGACAATAATGACGGCCGGCGCGTGTTCATCGAGCTTACCGAACGGGCGCAGGCCGGCATGATCGGCTACCTCGCGCAATTGCAGCGGATCCTGCTGTCGCGGACTTAACCCGCCGAATAGACATGGTGGGCGGTGACGGGCTCGAACCGCCGACCCTCTCGGTGTAAACGAGATGCTCTACCAACTGAGCTAACCGCCCGTGCGCCGCCGCGCGTTGCCACGCCGCACGCGCGGCGGCAAGCCCGCAGCTACAGCGCGCGAACCAGCCGCGACGCGACCGCGAGCCAGGGCGGATCGGTCACGACCTGCTGGCGCGCGCCCGCGCCCAGCGGCAGCAGGTGGAGCTTGCCGTCCTCGCGCCCGATCAGGCGGCCGAACAGGAAGCGGCCGGCGGGACGCGGCAGCAGCACGTCGCGGTTGAGCGCGCCATTATATTCCTCGGCCGACACGCGTTCGCACCAGATCTCGTCGCCGGTGCGATACTCGCCGACGCCGGCCTCGACCGTGATCGCGAGCAGGCCGCTGCCGGGCTTGGGCGGCATCACCACCGATTCCCGCCGCGGCGCGTGCGCGCCGTGCGCGCCCAGCACCGCCGCGACCGGCAGATCGTTGCGCGCGGGCAGCCGCACGAGCTGTTCGGCCGAAACGCCCAGCGCGTCGGCGATGCGGTTGAGCCAGCCAACCGAGACGGTACGCATGCCGGTTTCGAGCCGCCCGACGGTTTGCGGCGTCGTCGGTGGATCGCAGCGCGCGGCGACGTCCTGCAACGTCAGACCCTTGGCGCGTCGAACCTCCCGAATGCAGGTAATCATCGAAATGGTCCCCCACCGTTATGGTTAGGGCTTTCCTACAAGAGCCGAGCAATGACAAGGGTTTGCGTCGGATTCGGAGGAGCCTGTCAAGTAATGGGTACAATCGGAGCGCACGGGCGCAGAGTTATCGAGGCGTTGGATCAAGGGCGCGCTTTGCGCCGAAACGGTGAGGAGTGGCGCGGACGCGGGCTGGTCGCACCACACAGCTTGATTACGGACCTGAAACGCCGCGATCTGGTTCGCGTAAACGGCGATACGCTGGCACTGACCGAGGCGGGACGCG
>CAXUMU010000027.1:0-7160 GCA_964252145.1 uncultured Sphingomonadaceae bacterium | reverse complement strand
CGGCATGCTCTTTGGCCGCGCTCAGGGCCGCCCGGCGCGTCCCGATCTGCCGAACCGGATGCTGACCGACCCCGCCCGGCCGCGCGACGGCGAGGCGGCCGCGCCCCGAGCCGGCGCGGCGCCTAAACGCGCGCGCAGCGTGACCGTGAACCTGGCGGAATCTCCGCTCGGCTGGCTGAAGGCGCGCGGTCTGGTGAGCGACCGGCAGTTCGAGGCGGGCGAGCGGCTGCGCGCGGACTGGGAGATGGCCGGGCTGGGCGCGCGCGTGACGATGCGCTGGGGCGAGGCTCCGCCGTCCGGCGTGCGGCGCGGGCCGAGCCAGGCGGTGGACCCGACGATCGCGCAGATCTCCGCCAAGCGCCGGATGGAAAGCGCGATGGAGGCGGCGGGGCCGGGGATGCGCGACGTGCTGTGGCGCGTGATCTGCGCCGGCGAGGGGCTGGAGGGAGCGGAAGCCGCGCTCGGCTGGCCCAAGCGCGCGGGCAAGCTGGTGCTGCTGATGGCGCTGGACAGGGTGGCGGATCAGTACGGCATCCGCTAACGGCCGCGCTTATGCTGAACCTTGCCGGTATCACCGTCCGCCTGGGCGGCCGCCTCATCCTTGACCAAGCGACCGCCGCGCTGCCGCCGCGCGCGCGCGTCGGGCTGATCGGCCGCAACGGCGCCGGCAAGTCGACGCTGATGCGCGTCGTGGCCGGGCTGGCCGAGCCCGACGGCGGCGCGGTGGAGATGCCGCGCGGCGCCAGGATCGGCTATGTCGCGCAGGAGGCGCCGGCGGGTTCGGCGACGCCGTTCGAGACGGTGCTCGCCGCCGATACCGAGCGTGCGGCGCTGATGGCGGAAGCCGAGCACAGCCACGATCCGCACCGCATCGGCGAGATTCACGAGCGGCTGAACGCGATCGAGGCGCACAGCGCGCCGGCGCGGGCGGCGCGGATCCTGGTGGGCCTTGGATTCGACGAGGAGATGCAGCAGGCGCCGCTGGACAGCTTCTCGGGCGGATGGCGGATGCGCGTGGCGCTTGCGGCTCTGCTGTTCTCCGGGCCCGACCTGCTGCTGCTGGACGAGCCGTCGAACCATCTCGACCTGGAAGCGACGCTGTGGCTGGAGAATTTCCTGCGCAACTACCGCGCGACGATGCTGGTGGTGAGCCACGAGCGCGACCTGTTGAACAACGTGGTCGATCACATCCTGCACCTGGAGCAGGGCAAGGTGACGCTGTACGTCGGCGGCTATGACGCGTTCGAGCGGCAGCGCGCCGAGCGGCTGGCGCAGCTGGAGAGCGCGCGCGCATCGCAGGCTAAGCAGCGCGCGAAGCTGCAGGATTATATCGCCCGCAACAGCGCGCGCGCGTCCACCGCCAAGCAGGCGCAGTCGCGCGCCAAGGCACTGGCCAAGATGCAGCCGATCGCCGAGGCGGCGAACGATCCGAGCCTGGTGTTCGGCTTTCCCAGCCCCGAGCCGCTGCGCCCGCCGCTCGTCACGCTGGACATGGCGGCCGTCGGCTATGGCGAGAAGACGATCCTGTCCAAGCTGAACCTGCGGCTGGACCCGGACGACCGCATCGCGCTGCTCGGCCGCAACGGCAACGGCAAGACGACGCTGGCCCGCCTGCTCGCCGCGCAGCTCAGCCCCCAGGACGGCGACATGGCGGTGTCGGGCAAGATGAAGGTCGGCTATTTCACGCAGTATCAGGTGGAGGAACTGGATACCGCCGACACCGCGCTGGAGCATATGACGCGGCTGATGAAGGGATCGACCCCGGCGGCGGTGCGCGCGCAGCTGGGGCGATTCGGCTTTCCCGGCGACAAGGCGACGCAGAAGGTGGGGAGCTTTTCGGGCGGCGAGCGGGCGCGGCTGGCGCTGGCGCTGATCACGCGCGAGGCGCCGCACATGCTGATCCTGGACGAGCCGACCAACCATCTGGACGTCGATACGCGCGAGGCGCTGGTGCAGGCGCTGAACGAATATGAGGGCGCGGTGGTGGTCGTCAGCCACGACCGTCACATGCTTGAGTTGACCGCCGACCGGCTGGTGCTGGTGGATGGCGGCACCGCGACCGAATATTCGGGCACGCTGGACGATTATACCGACATGGTGCTGGGCAAATCGCCGCAGACCGCCGACGGTTCCGGCGGCGGATCCAAGCAGAAGCGCAAGGAAGATCGCAAGGCCGCGGCCGAGGCGCGCGAAAAGAGCGCAGGCTTGCGCAAGGCGGTGAAGGACAGCGAAGCCGAGATGGCGAAGCTGACCGAGCGGCGCAGCGCGATCGACCGGGCGATGTTCGATCCCTCGTCCGCTGCGCCCGAATTCGCGAAGCTGACGATGACCGCGCTGATGAAGGAGCGCGCCGACGTCAACGATCGGCTGGCAGCGGCGGAGGCCCGTTGGCTGGAGGCGACCGAAGCACTGGAGCAGGTCGCGGCCTGATCCCGGAACCGACCCGCCGCCGGAGCATTGGCGGACGAGGCGGAGGTAGCGGCATGGGCAAGGCAGGCAGGATAGCGGGCGCTTTGTGCGCGGCGGCGGCAGCGGGCGGCGCGGTGTGGTTCTACGCGCGCGAACGGGTGGCCGAGAAACCCAGCTATGCGGAGCTGGAGCGCGACGGCGCCTTCTCGATCCGCCGCTATCCGGCGATCACCGTGGCCGAGACGGTGCAGGCCGGCACGCGGAAGCGCGCGCTGAACAGCGGCTTCGGCCTGCTGGCCGATTACATCTTCGCCGAATCGCGCGGCGGCAAGGAGATCGCGATGACCGCGCCGGTGCTGGTCGAACCGAGCGGAGACAAGTGGCGGGTACGCTTCGTGATGCCGGCGCAGGACGTCGCGGCCGGGCTTCCCGCGCCGGGAGCGGGGGTGACGATCGCGGACGTGCCCGCGCGCACTGTGGGCGTCGTGCGTTTCGGCGGGTGGGCCGACGACGCGCTGCTCGCCCGCAAGGAGCGCGAGCTGCGCGACTGGCTGGCGGCCCGCGGGCGGGCGCCGATCGGGCGCGCCGAACACGCCTTCTACAATTCGCCGTTCATTCCCGCGCCGCTCCGGCGCAACGAGGTGATGCTCGCACTTATCTAACCAGATAGGTTATTAGCGATTGACAGCGGACCGCTGTTTAGGTACAAGCAGGGCAAGCTTAGAAATTGCGTCGAGGGCCGGAGCGGGACACCGCTGCCGGCCCTTTTCTATTCCGGAGCGGTGATGAGCGAAGCGAAGGCACCACCGGCGCGGGCTGGCCGCGCGCCGGCCAGGAAGCGCAAGCCCAAGATCAAGCGCGAGAGCTGGACGGTCCAGAAGAAGGAGACGTTCCTCGCCACGCTGGCGGCGACCTGCAACGTGAGCGCCAGCGTCCGATCAATCACGATGTCGGAATCCTCGGTCTACCGGCTGCGGCGCACATCGCCGGAGTTCCGCGCGGAATGGAAGGCGGCGCTCCGCGAAGGCTATGCCCGGCTGGAACTGGCGATGCTGGAGCGGGCGATCAACGGCACCGAGAAGCCGGTCTTCCATCTCGGCAAGGAGGTGGGCCGGGTGCGCGAATATCCCGATCGTACCGCGATGACGCTGCTGAGCGCGCACCGCGGCTCGGTGATGGGCGAGGAAGACGATGCGCCGCGCGCGAGCCGGCCCGAGGAAGTGCGCGAACGCATCTTGGCCAAACTGGCCGAGATGAACGCGCGGCTGCTGCCGGATGGGTGAATTCGAGCTGCCGGAGAAGGTGTCGCTGGCGGAATATATCGCGATGATGTCGCCCGCCGATCGGGCGCAGGTGATGACGGCGCTGCGCGATGTTGATCTGCCGACGTTCGACGTCAACTGGATGTTCTGGAGCCGCAAGGCGCAGGCCGCCCCCGAGAGCGACTGGCGGACGTGGCTGATCCTGGCCGGTCGCGGCTTCGGCAAGACGCGCGCCGGGGCGGAATGGGTGCGCGGGCTGGCCGAGGCGGACGGGCGGCTGCGCATCGCGCTGGTCGCGGCGACGGCGGCCGAGGGGCGGGGGGTGATGATCGAAGGCGAGAGCGGGCTGCTGGCGATCGCGCCGCGCGGTCTGCGGCCGACCTACGAGCCGTCGCTCCGCCGGCTGCGCTGGCCGAACGGCGCGCAGGCGACGCTCTATTCGGCGGCGGAGCCGGAAAGCCTGCGCGGACCGCAGCATCATCACGCCTGGGCGGACGAGATCGCCAAATGGCCCGAGGGCGAGGCGGTGTGGGCCAACCTGAACCTGGGCCTCCGGCTGGGCGAGCGGCCGCGGATCGTGGCGACGACCACGCCGCGCCCGGTGCCGCTGCTGCGCGCGCTGATCGCCGATCCGCAAGTGGTGGTGACGCGCGGGCGCACCGACGACAATCGCGCGCACCTGCCGCCGGCGTTCATCGCGGCGATGCACGAGGCCTATGGCGGCACGCGGCTGGGCCGGCAGGAGCTGGACGGCGAGCTGATCGAGGAGGTCGAGGGGGCGCTGTGGACGCGCGCGCTGATCGAGCGCTGCCGGTCGCGGAGCTATCCGCCGCCGAAGCGCGTGGTGGTGGGCGTGGACCCGCCGGCCGGGATCGGCGGCGATGCCTGCGGGATCGTGGTCGTCGCGCTCGGCGACGACGGCGCGGCCTATGTGATCGAGGATGCGAGCGTTGCCGGCGCGGGACCGGAGCGGTGGGCGAGCGCGGTCGCGGATACGGTCCAAGATCACGGCGCGGACCGCGTGATCGCGGAGGCGAATAACGGCGGGTCGATGGTGGAGAGCGTGCTGCGCGCGGCCGACAGGGCGCTGCCGGTCAAGCTGGTCCACGCGTCGCGCGGCAAGAGCGCGCGCGCCGAGCCGGTAGCTGCCTTGTATCAGGCGGGGCGGGCGTTCCATGTGGGCGCCTTCCCCGAGCTGGAGGACGAAATGGCCGGGCTGATCACCGGCGGCGGCTATGCCGGGCCGGGGCGCTCGCCCGATCGGGCCGACGCGCTGGTGTGGGCGATGACCGAGCTGATGCTGGGCAAGCGCGGCGGCCAGCCGGGGATGCGGCGGCTTTAATTTCGATCGTCATTCCGGCGAAAGCCGGAATCGCGTGGAACTGGCGCGGCGTCCTTTCTGCCCGAGATCCCGGCGTTCGCCGGGATGACGATATTCACCAGGAGAACCAAATGCGCCTGTTCGGACGGAAGGCGGCGGCGCCCGGCGGGGTGCGGCCCGCGCTCGTGCGCTCGATGCTGGGGGCGCTCGTCACCGGCGAATGGCCGCGCGGCTATGAGGCGCAGGTGCGCGAGGCGTTTCTGGGCAATGCGGTGGCGCAGCGCGCGGTGCGGATGGTGGCGGAGGGGTGCGCCTCGACGCCGCTCTATGCGACGCCCGAGGGTCATCCGGCCGAGGCGCTGATCCGCGCCGCCAGCGCGGGGCAGGGATTGCTGGAGACGGTGGCGAGCCAGCTGCTGCTGCACGGCAATGCCTTCATCCAGATCCTGTGCGACGATGCGGGGCTGCCGGCCGAACTGTTCGCGCTGCGGCCCGAGCGGGTATCGATCGAGCCGGATGCGAGCGGCTGGCCGGCGGCCTATGTGTACCGCGCCGGCGAGAGCGTGACGCGCTTGTCCGTGCGCGACGGGATCGGCCGGCCGACGATCGTGCACATCAAGACGATGCATCCGATCGACGACCATTATGGGCTCGGCTGCCTGGGCGCGGCGGCCGGGGCGGTGGCGATCCACAATGCCGCGACGCGCTGGAACAAGGCGCTGCTGGACAATGCCGCGCGGCCGTCCGGCGCGCTGGTGTACGATCCGGGCGAGCCGGGCGCGGCGCTCTCGACCGAGCAATTCGATCGCCTCCGCGCCGAGATGGAGGCGAGCTTCGCCGGCACCGCCAATGCGGGGCGGCCGATGCTGCTGGAGGGCGGGCTGAAGTGGCAGGCGATGAGCCTGTCGCCTGCGGACATGGATTTCGTGGGGCTGAAGGCCGCGGCGGCGCGCGAGATCGCTTTGGCGTTCGGCGTGCCGCCGATGCTGCTGGGGCTGCCCGGCGACAATACCTACGCCAATTATTCGGAGGCCAACCGCGCGCTGTCGCGGCTGACGGTGCTGCCGCTGGTGGACAAGATCCTGGGCGGGATCGCCCAGGCGCTGCGCGGCTGGTGGCCGGAGCTCGCTTTCGCGATCGATTTCGACGCGGTGCCGGCGCTGGCGGCGGACCGCGAGCGGCTGTGGGCGCAGCTCTCCGCCGCCGACTTCCTGAGCGAGGCCGAGAAGCGCCAGATGCTCGGTTTTCCGGAGAAGAAAGCATGAACATGGGTGACGGCGCCGGCGTGCTGGCGCGGCTGATCGAGCAGGCGCGCGATGAGCGCGCCGAGCTCGTGACGCTGCGCGCGCTGGGCGAGGAGGCGAGCGAGATGGGGGCGCAGCGCGCGCTGGAGCGGCTGGGGCTGGCCGATCCGCGGGCGCGGCGCGACCTGGACGAACTGCGCGAGCTGCTGGGCGCCTGGCGCGACGCCAATCGCTCGGCGAGCGCGGCGGTGGACGCCTGGTTCGTGCGTATCGGGCTGGCGCTGCTGGTACTGGGACTGGCGGTGAAGCTGGGCGTGCTCAGGGTGCAGGCGTGACGGTGCGGTTCGCGGGCTATGCCGCCGTGTTCGACCGGGTCGATCGCGGCGGCGACGTGGTGCGCAAGGGAGCGTTCGCCCAAGCGGTGAAGGCCGGACCGGAACGCGTACCGCTGTTGTGGCAGCACCGCCCGGCCCAGCCGATCGGCCGGATCGAGCAGATCGCCGAGGACGAGCGCGGCCTGCGCGTCGTGGCGCGGCTGTCGCCGCAATCGACCGAGGCGGCCGCTTTGCTGAAGGCCGGGGCGCTGGGCGGGCTGAGCTTCGGCTACCGCGTCCGCTCCGCCGCCCACGGCATCCACCGCGAGCTGACCGACCTCGACCTGGTCGAGATCTCGCTGGTGACGTTTCCGATGCAGCCGCTCGCGCGGGTGCATGCGCTGGACGAGCGCGAGGCGTGAGCGCCGCCCTTTCCGATTTCCCACCCGATCTTTTGAGGAGACGAACATGTACGAAGTGAAGGCGGATCCGCTGGAGCAGAGCTTCGCGGGCGCGGCGCGCGACGCGGCGATCATCGCCGCCCGCCCGGCGCTGGACGGGGCGCGGGCGGGGAGCGCGGAGACGCGCGCGTTCGTCGGCGGCTATCTGC
>CAXUMU010000026.1:0-18358 GCA_964252145.1 uncultured Sphingomonadaceae bacterium | reverse complement strand
CTTTCGCATTGCCCGTGGCGATCGCCGCGCCGCCGTCCGCCGCCGCGATATTGGCGGTGCAGATGAAGTTCGGCGCCAGCCTGCCCGCCGCATCCACAGCCGCGAAATATTTCTGGTTGGTGCGCATGCTCAGCTGGATCACCTCGCGCGGCACCTCCAGGAAGGCGGGGTCGAAGCGGCCCAGCAGCGGCACCGGCCACTCGGTCAGCCCGGCATTCTCGGCGACCAGCCCCTCATCCGGCACCAGCGCCAGCCCCGCCTCGGCGGCGAGCGCGGTGGCGCGGTCGCGCACGATCGCCTGCCGCTCGCGCTGGTCGACGATCACGTGCGCGGCGCGCAGCTTGGCCGCATAGTCGCCGGCGTTGGCGATCGTGATCGCGTCGGGATGGTGGAAGCGGTGGCCCGCCGTCGTCGCGCCGCTGACGATGCCGTCGACCTCGCACGGCACGACCGCATCGCCCAGCAGCGCGACGATCCCGTGCAGCGGCCGCACCCAGCGCAGCGAACTCGTGGAAGCCGACGCATCGCCCCAGCGCATCGACTTGGGCCACGGAAAGCCGCGCACGATCGCGGGGATCGCGGCGGCCAGCACGTCGGCGGTCGACCGGCCGGGCCTTTCCACCACCGCGAACAGCACGCCGCCGCGCTCGACCAGCTGGTCGGCGGTGAGGCCGGTCTTGCGCAGGAAGCCTTCCAGCGCCTGGGGCGGTGCGCCGGCGCGGGGGCCCTTGGTTTCCTCGCTGGTCGCCTCGGTCGCTTGCGGCAAGTCGCGCGCGATCAGCGCAAGGCGGCGGGGGGTGGCGTAGGTCTCGATTTCCGGCGCGGCGAGGCCGGCCTTGGCCAGCTCGTCGGTGAACAGGCGCGCGAGGTCGGCGCACGCCTTCTCCTGCATCCGCGCGGGGATTTCCTCGGACAAGAGTTCGAGCAGGAAATCCATCTAGATCCTCCCCGGAACGGGGAGGGGGACCGGCCGCAGGCTGGTGGAGGGGCGCCGCGAAGCGGCGTCTGCGACGCCAGCCCCTCCACAAGCCTGCGCGTGGTCCCCCTCCCCGAGCAAAGCTCGGGGCGGATTTGACAGCGCGCTCACGCTTCCCACCCATTATGCGCCATCCACGCCGCGCAGGCGCCCTTGGTCAGTTCGCGCACGCGTCCGATATAGGCCTGGCGCTCGGCGACCGAGATCACGCCGCGCGCGTTCAGCAGGTTGAAGATGTGGCTGGCCTTTATCGCCTGATCATAGGCCGGCAGCGGCAGCGGCGTCGCGCGGTCCAGCAGCGCCTTGCACTCGTCGGCGGCATCGCGGAACGATCGGAACAGCGTCTCGGTGTTCGCCGCCTCGAAGCTGTAGGCGCTGAACTGCCGCTCATTCTCCTTGAACACGTCGCCGTACGAGACGCCGGCATCGTTGAACGCCAGATCGTACACATCGTCGACGCCCTGGATGTACATCGCCAGCCGCTCCAGCCCGTAGGTCAGTTCGCCGGAGACGGGCTTGCAGTCGAACCCGCCGACCTGCTGGAAATAGGTGAACTGGCTCACCTCCATCCCGTCGCACCAGATCTCCCACCCCAATCCCCAAGCGCCCAGCGTCGGGCTCTCCCAATCGTCCTCGACGAAGCGGATATCATGCATCGTGAAGTCGATCCCGATCGCGGCGAGCGAACCGAGATACAGCTGCTGCAGATCGTCGGGCGACGGCTTCAGGATCACCTGATACTGATAATAATGGCCCAGCCGGTTCGGGTTCTCGCCGTAGCGCCCGTCGCTGGGACGGCGCGAGGGTTGGACGTACGCCGCCTTCCACGCATCCGGCCCCAGCGCGCGCAGCGTGGTCGCGGGGTGGAAGGTGCCGGCGCCCATCTCGATATCGTAGGGCTGCAGGATCACGCAGCCCTGTCGGCTCCAATAATCGTGAAGCGTCAGGATCAGCCGCTGGAAGCTGAGCGGTGCGGTGGCGGCGTCGCCCAATTCGGCTGTCCCTGAAGGTCGTGCGGCGGAAACCGCGTGCGTCTGCCGCAAGGGGCCAAGCGGGTCAACCGCCCGGCCCGAGGGGGGTTCGTCGGTAACCTATTTGCGGGTAGAGGCGGTTTCCATGAAGATCCGCAAGCTCCTCCTGCCCCTCCCCTGGCTGCTCTCCGCCTGCACGCCGGCCGCCCCGCCGGCAACGCACGCCGAGGCGGCGCATGTCGCGCATCCCGGCCTGTGGAAGGTCGCGGACGCGGACACCACGATCTACCTGTTCGGCACGATCCACGTGCTGCCCAAGGATTATGTGTGGGAAAGCCCGCGCCTGCGCGAGATCGTCGCCCAGTCCGACGAGCTCGTGATCGAGACGGTGATCGGGAAGGATCCGCAGGCATCCGCCGCGATGCTGCTCGGCATGGGCCAGGCGACCGGCCTGCCGCCGCTGGCCGACCGCGTGCCGCCGGCGAAGAAGGCGGCGCTGCAGGGGATCATCGCACGCAGCGGTCTGCCGCCCAAGCTGCTGGACGGCCTGAAGACGTGGACCGCCGCGCTGATGCTGGTGGCGGTGACGCTCACCGACCTGGGCGTCGAGGCGCAGAGCGGCGTCGAGGAGCAATTGAAGACGCAGTTCGGCACCAAGCCGATCAGCGGGCTGGAAAAGCCCGAGGAGCAATTGGGCTATCTCAATTCGCTGTCCGAGGCGGACCAGCGCGCCTTCCTGGAGACGCTGATCGACGATCCCGCCAAGGGCCGGCGCGATTTCGACAAGATGCTCGCGGCCTGGTCGCGCGGCGACCAGAAGGCGATCGCGGCGACGTTCGACAAGGATCCCGAGATGACGCCCAAGCTGCGCGGCATCCTGATCGACCGCCGCAACGCCGCCTGGACGGGCTGGTTGGAGGCGCGGCTGGCGAAGCCGGGCACGGTGCTGGTCGCGGTGGGCGCCGGGCACCTTGCCGGGCCGGGATCGGTGCCCGAGCGGCTGAAGGCGCAGGGGCTCACGATCACGCGGGTGGAGTAACGAAAGCCCTCTCCCATGTGGGAGAGGTTGGGTGAGGGTTCCCGAACTCGGAGGTAGGACGCTCGGCTACGCCTTGCTCCCCCTCACCAACAAGCAGGTTCGAGATGCCACCGGCATCTCGAAGGTCAGGCCGGGGGCCTGACCGACCTGCTTGTTCCTCTCCCCGCCGGGGAGAGGGAGCAGCGCTTAGTAGCCCGAGCCGTAGCCATAGCCGCGGTTGTCGTAGCCGTAGCCGTCGTCGTCGTCGCGGTCGCGGCGGTGGGCGTAGCGCTGGCGCTCCCACTGGCGCTGGCGGGCCTCCTGCGCGCGACGCTGCGCCCAGTAGCGCTCGCTGGAATTATAGCCGTTGCCGTAGGCATAGCCGCTGCCGTAACCGTAGCCATTGTTATAGCCGTTGCCGTAGCCATAGCCCTGCTGCGGATGATAGACCTGCGGCGCGCCATCATAATATTGGGTCGGGCGGTAATGCGGATGATCCGAGGCGATCGCCGCGCCAAGTCCCAGCCCGATGATCCCGGCCACGACCGCTACGCCGGTATTGTCGCGCGCTGCCGCAGGCGTAACCGCGGCGAGCGAGGAGGTCGCCAATACGGCCGAGGCGATACCGATCTTCGCAAGTTTCATCATCGGAACTGCTCCATCATTCCGGCTCCCGTTCGGAACCTTGATTCGTTATCTAGGCGTTCCGTTCTGAATGACGGTGGTATGGCGCTGGCAGCCGCCGTTCATGATCGCCTGCCGCCGGCGCCCTGCCCGCTGCCTTGCTTTGGCGGACGAACCTGCCTATAGGCGCGCGTTCCCCGTCCTGGTCATCCCTGGAGGCGTGGCGGGGCTATATCCAACCCATGAATTTGGAGACTGGCAAGTGAGCGATCAGCTGACGCTGTCGGCCGAGACGCGCGAGCGGGCAGGCAAGGGAGCCTCCCGCGCAATGCGTCGTGAGGGCCGCGTCCCCGCCGTGATCTACGGCGAGAAGCAGGAACCCGTGATGATCCACGTCGAGGAGAAGGCGCTCGTGAAGGCGCTCTCGACCGGGCATTTCATGAACACCGTCGTGATGATCGACGCCGGCGGCGCGGCCACGCGCACGCTGCCCAAGGATGTCCAGTTCCACCCCGTCAGCGATCGCCCGCTGCACGTCGATTTCCTGCGCATCGCCGAGCATGCGACGATCCACGTCAACGTGCCGGTGGCGTTCACCGACGAGGAAGCCTCGCCCGGCATCAAGCGCGGCGGCACGCTCAACATCGTGCGGCACGAACTCGAGCTGGTGTGCGACGCGGCCAACATCCCCGACCAGATCGAGATCTCGCTGGCCGGGCTGGAACTGGGCGACACGATCCACATCTCGGCGGTCACGCTGCCGGCCGGCGTGACCTCGGCGATCGAGGACCGCGACTTCACCATCGCCACCATCGCCACCCCGTCGGCGCTGCGCCGCGCCGAGGCGGACGCCGACGAGGCGACGCCGGAAGCGTAAGGCCCATATCACCATGCCGTCACCCCAGCGCAGGCTGGGGTCTCATCGAACCGGAGCACATCCGTTCGGCGAGATGCCAGCTTTCGCTGGCATGACGGACAAGGGGTAGAGATCACGCTCATGCAGCTCTGGGTCGGCCTCGGCAATCCGGGCGCGAAGCACGCGCTGGATCGGCACAATGTCGGCTTCATGGCGGCGGACGCGATCGCCGAAGTGCACGGGTTCGATTCCTGGAAGAAGCAGTTCCAGGGCTGGTCCGCCGCCGGGCGGATCGGCGCCGAACGCGTATTGCTGCTGAAGCCCGCCACCTTCATGAACGAGAGCGGCCGCGCGATCAGCGAGGCGCTGCGCTTCTTCAAGCTGGAGGTGGGCGACGTCACCGTCTTCCACGACGAGCTCGATCTCGATCCGATGCGGGTGAAGGTGAAGACCGGCGGCGGCACCGCCGGCCATAATGGTCTCCGCTCCACCGAGGCGCATATCGGCAACGCCTTCCGCCGCGTGCGGCTGGGTATCGGCCATCCGGGCCACAAGGACCGCGTCCTCGGCCATGTGCTGAACGCCTACGCCAAGGCTGAGTTGGACCCGCTGGCCGACATGCTGGGCGCGGTCGCGGCGGAGGCGCCGTGGCTGGCGAAGGGCGATGCGGTGCGGTTCATGAACGAGGTGGCGTTGCGCTTGCAACCATAGCCCCCTCTCCCGCATGCGGAGAGGATTCCAGAGAAGGATATGCAATGGGTTTCCGCTGCGGCATCGTCGGCCTGCCGAACGTCGGCAAATCGACCCTCTTCAACGCGCTGACCGAGACGGCGGCGGCGCAGGCGGCGAACTATCCGTTCTGCACGATCGAGCCGAACGTCGGCCAGGTCGCCGTGCCCGATCCGCGGCTGGACGATATCGCGCGCATCGCGCATTCGGCCAGGATCGTCGAGACGCAGCTCGCCTTCGTCGACATCGCCGGGCTGGTGCGCGGCGCCTCCACCGGCGAGGGCCTGGGCAACCAGTTCCTCGGCAACATCCGCGAGGTGGACGCGATCGTGCACGTGCTGCGCTGCTTCGAGGGCGGCGACGTGACGCATGTCGAGGGCAGGGTCGATCCGATTGCGGATGCCGAGACGGTCGAGACCGAGCTGATGCTCGCCGACCTGGAAAGCCTGGAAAAGCGCGTGCCCGGATTCCAGAAGAAGGCGCAGCAGGGCGACAAGGAAGCCAAGGTCGCCGCCGCCGTGCTGGGCCGCGCGCTGGCGTTGCTGCGCGAGGGGCGCCCTGCGCGTGAAACGGTGCCGGCCGACGACGATGAGGCGCGGGTGTTCGCGCAGGCGCAGCTGCTGACGGCAAAGCCGGTGCTGTACGTCTGCAACGTCGATGAGGGTTCGGCGGCGGAGGGTAATGCGCTTTCCGCCCACGTGTTCGCCAAGGCGGAAGCCGAAGGCGCACGCGCGGTGGTCGTCTCAGCCGCGATCGAGGCGGAGATTGCTACGATGGCATCCGAGGACCGGCCCGAATTCCTCGCCGATTTGGGACTGACCGAGACCGGCCTCGCCCGCGTGATCCGCGCCGGCTACGATCTGCTCGACCTGATCACCTTCTTTACCGCCGGCCCCAAGGAAGCGCGCGCCTGGACGATCGAGCAGGGATCGAAGGCGCCGCAGGCCGCCGGCGCGATCCACAGCGACTTCGAACGCGGCTTCATCCGCGCCGAGACGATCGCCTATGCCGACTATGTCGCGCTGAACGGCGAGAGCGGCGCGCGCGACGCGGGCAAGCTGCGCTCCGAAGGCAAGGACTATGTCGTCCACGACGGCGACGTCCTGCTGTTTCGGTTCAACGTCTGACCAAAAACCCCTCTCCCCTGCGGGGAGAGGGTTGGGGTGAGGGGGAGCGAGGGCGCAGCCCGAGCGTGCGACTTCGGAAGTCGGATACCCTCACCCAACCCTCTCCCACATGGGAGAGGGCTCCAGAGTAGGAACCGCCAATGCCCAGCTACCTAGAAGACTTCCACGTCGGCCAGGTCGAGCGCTTCGGCAGCTATGCCGTCACGCGCGAGGAGGTGCTGGATTTCGCGCGGCGCTACGACCCGCAGCCGTTCCACCTCGACGATGCCGCGGCGGCGTCCAATCCCATCTTCGGGCGGCTCTCCGCCAGCGGCTGGCACACCGGCGCGATGACGATGCGGATGCTGGTCGATCACAACCGATCGATGGACCGGCAGACGCTGGGATCGCCCGGAATCGACGAGATACGCTGGCTGAAGCCGGTCTATCCCGGCGACACGCTGCGCGTGGAGAGCGAAGTGATCGAGGTCCGCGCCTCGCGCTCGAAGCCCGGAATGGGCATCGTGAAGGCGCGCATGACGGTGCTGAACCAGCACGACGAAACCGTGATGACGCAGGTGGCTGCCAACTTCCAGCCGGTGCGCTGAGAATCCTCCCCGGCACGGGGAGGGGGACCGCGCGAAGCGTGGTGGAAGGGGGGCTCGCCGCGAACGGAGCGATGTGATGGCTGAAGCCCCCCTCCACCAGCCTGCGGCTGTTCCCCTCCCCGTGCCGGGGAGGATCACGGCTCAATGGCCCGGGAACGCCACCAGCGATCCGACCGGCACGTCCTCCGCGGCGATCTTCGCCGCGCCGCCCAGGTCGGGCAGGTCGATCACGAAGCTGGCCGCGACCGGCACCGCGCCGGCCCGCCGCAGCAGCCGGATCGCGGCGAGCGCCGTGCCGCCGGTGGCGATGAGGTCGTCGACCAGCAGCACGCGTGCGCCGGGAACCAATGCGTCCTCGTGCAGCGCGATCCGGTCCTGGCCATATTCCAGCGCATAATCGACCGCGATCGTGGCACCCGGCAGCTTGCCGTCCTTGCGGATCAGCACCAGCCCGACGCCCAGCGCATGCGCCACCGCCGCACCGAAGATGAAGCCGCGCGCCTCGATCCCGGCGACCATGTCGATCGGGCCGGCATGCAGCGCCGCGAGCCGCTCGACCGTGGCGGCGAGGCCGCGCGCATCCAGCAGCAGCGTGGTGATGTCGCGGAACAGGATGCCGGGCTTGGGAAAGTCCGGGATCGTGCGGATCAGCGCCTTCAGGTCGGCGTTGCGCTCCGGATCGGCCGCGCCGGCGCCGGACGCCGGCGAATCCGCGCCGGGCGGCCGAAGCCGCCCGGGATCGCTCAATGCTTCTTTCCCGCCCAGACGTTCTGATAGGCCATGTAGCCGAGCACGGTCGCGATCAGCAGGAAGATCAGCACGGCCACGCCGGTGCGGTGGCGATCCTCCAGCTTCGGCTCGGCCGTCCACACCAGGAATGCGGCGACGTCCTGCGCCATCTGGTCGACCGTCGCATTGGTGCCGTCGGCATAGGTGACCTGGCCGTCCGCGACTAGCGGCGGCGGCATCGCGATGTTCAGGTTCGCGAACACCGGGTTGTAATGCAGCGTGTCGGGCGTCTTGATGTCGGGGAATTTCTTCAGCAGCGAGGCGGGCTGATCGGTGTAGCCGGTCAGCAGCGCGTGGACGTAGCGGGCCCCGCCCTCGCGCGCCTTGGTGATCAGCGACAGGTCCGGCGGCAGCGCATTGTTGTTCGCGGCGCGCGACGCGGTCTCGTTCGCATAGGGCGGCGGAAAGTGATCCGAGGGCAGGCTCTTGCGCGTCGCCGGCTCGCCCGTCTCCGGATTGAGCGACGGCGTCTCGACTGCCCAGCCCTTCGCCAGCGCCTTCACTTCCGGAACGGTGAAGCCGATCTCGGTCAGGTCGCGGAACGCCACCAGCTTCATCGAATGGCAGGCCGAGCAGACTTCCTTATAGACCTGGAAGCCGCGCTGCAGCTGCTGCCGGTCGAACCGGCCGAACGGACCGTCGCTGGCCAGGTGCAGCGGCTTTTCGGTCATATGTTCGTGCACGAACTGCGCGGCCGTCTCCTCGGAGGCTTCGCGCGGCGTGACGATCACCGCCCAGACGAGCGCGAGGACGAAGCCGAGCCCGACCAGCGGAGCGAGCAGCGGCGCGAAAAGGCGGAACATCGGTCGTTGGCTCCTAATGGGTCAGGCAGCGGGCTGGGCGTGCGGGGAGCCGGCCGTTCCGAACGGAGCGGACTCTTCCTTTTCGCCATGCAGCACCGATTCCGAGATCGAATAGGGCAGCGGCAACGGCCGCTCGATCCGCGACACGATCGGCAGGATGATGAGGAAATGCGCGAAATAATAAGCCGCGCAGATCTGGCTGGCGAGCACGACCATCGGCGTGACCTCGGCCTGGCCCAGATAGCCCAGCGCGAACACGTCGGCCACCAGCACCCAGAAGAATTTCCTGTAGAGCGGACGGTAGTTGGCCGAGCGCACCGGCGACCGATCGATCCACGGCAGGAAGAACAGGAGCAGGATCGACCCGAACATCGCGATCACGCCCCACAGCTTGGCGGGGATCATCAGGAAGTTGCCGGTGAACGCCTTGAGGATCGCGTAGAAGGGCAGGAAATACCATTCGGGCACGATATGCGCGGGCGTCGAAAGCGGGTTCGCCGGGATATAATTGTCCGGATGGCCCAGCAGGTTCGGCACGAAGAACATGAGGCCGGCGAACACGATCAGGAACACGCCAAGGCCGAAGCCGTCCTTGGCGGTGTAATAGGGATGGAACGGCAGCGTATCCTGCGGCCCCTTCACGTCCACCCCGGTCGGGTTGTTGGACCCCGGGATGTGCAGCGCCCAGATGTGCAGGATGATCACGCCGGCGATCACGAACGGCAGCAGATAGTGCAGCGAGAAGAAGCGGTTCAGCGCCGCATCGTCCGGTGCGAAGCCGCCCAGCAGCCAGGTATGGATCGGATCGCCCACGATCGGCAGCGCCGAGAAGAAGCCGGTGATCACCTGCGCGCCCCAGAAGCTCATCTGGCCCCACGGCAGCACGTAGCCCATGAACGCGGTGGCCATCATCAGCAGGAAGATGACCACGCCCAGCAGCCACACCATCTCGCGCGGCGGCTTGTACGATCCGTAGAAGAGGCCGCGGAAGATGTGCACGTAGACGACGATGAAGAACATGCTCGCGCCGTTCATGTGCGCGTAGCGGATCAGCCAGCCCGAGTTCACGTCGCGCATGATGTGCTCGACCGAGTTGAACGCGATGTCGGCGTTCGCGGCATAGTGCATCGCGAGCACGATGCCGGTGACGATCTGCACCGCCAGCGCCGCACCGGCCAGCACGCCGAAGTTCCAGAAATAGTTGAGGTTGCGCGGCACCGGATAGCCGGCGCCCACCGCATTATACACCAGCCGCGGCAGCGGCAGGCGGCTGTCGATCCACTGCGTCAGCGGATTAGTCGGCTCGTAATGCTTGGCCCAGGGGAAGCTCATGATTCGGTCACCTCACCCGATCTGCACGACGGTATCGGACTTGAACGCATATTGCGGCACGGCCAGGTTCTTCGGCGCCGGGCCTTTGCGGATGCGCGCCGCGGTATCGTAGGTCGATCCGTGGCACGGGCAGAAATAGCCGCCGAAATCGCCGCGCTGCTCGCCCTCGCCCGCGCCCAGCGGCACGCAGCCGAGATGGGTGCAGACGCCCAGCGTGATCAGCCAGTTCGCCTTGCCGGGCTTGGTACGCTGCGCCAGCGTCTCGGGATCGCGGAGCGACGAGACCGGCACCGCATTCGCCGCGGCGATTTCCTTCGGCGTCAGGTTGCGGATGAATACCGGCTGCTTGCGCCAGCTCGTCTTGATCGCCTGCCCCGGCTGGATCGCCGACAGGTCCACCTCGATCGACGCGAGCGCCAGCACGTCGGCCGAGGGGTTCATCTGGTTGACCAGCGGCAGGATCACGGTCGCCGCGCCGACGCCGGCGAAGCTGACCGCGGCGATATTGATGAAGTCACGGCGGCGTACCGGTTCCGCATGCGCGGCGGGCGCGCCGCCGGGATCCTGCGTCTGATCGATCGTCGCCATTCATGAGCCCTTGCGCTGTACCCGAAACGGATGCGCAGGAAGCTGGCGCCGATCCGGCTTTCCGTCTCCTGGCACCGCGCCCTCGCCCGCAGAACCCCCGGGCGATTGCGCGCTGATAGCTCCGCTCACCGCGATTTGCCAACCACCATTTTGCGCGGCGGCGTTGCAGTGCGGCAGCTGTGGCGGATCCGTCATCGCGGCGACGCGGCACCGCGTTCGCGAGCGGCGCGGACGAGCATCGGCAAGAGTAGATTTTCTCATGGAAGAGCGGCGGATGCGGCCGGCATCGTCGGCGGCCGACATCAAGATGCCGTTATCGGCACACTTGAAATAAAAGAACTGCGCGTAACGATCCCACCAAGCCGCCAATAGTGGCGTTAATGGCGGGATCGGCTGCGTAACAACCGATGACCGATGCGGTACTCAACCAGAACCGATTCAGTCCAAATATGGAAAGGCGCGCGGCGGCCAAGATGGCCCGCCACGCGCCTTACACTAAACGCCCGAATTCAGAAGGGCGCGATGTCGCCCCAGATGATGGCGAGGATGAGCTTCAGCATGATGGTAATTCCTTCGACCCTAACCGCGGGCGGGGGTGCACCGTGGTTAAGAGAACCTTTACATCACTTTACTGATTCGTGAATAGCGAATTAACCACCATAACGAGGAAAATCGTAAATATGGCGCAAAATGGCACAGCAGCTCGAGTCGCAACGCAACAGCTGGGGTATGGCGGAGTCGCGATGGCGGCCGATAGCGACCCCAAAGTTGCCTGCAAACTAAGCAGCTAACCATATGGGTAAAATTCAAGTCGCCGAGACGGCCCTGGGTTGTATTAGCACAACAACCGAAAATGGACCGGCTGCGAGTAGCCGCGCGTTTCTGCCGTGTTCCGCCACAGAGGTCTGAAAGTACGGACCATTTCCGGCTTAGAACGCCAATGTGAACCTGTTGATCCATTTTGTCGCGAGCGAATTGCACGGCGATGGTGCAAAGTCGGGCGATCGGGAACGGCGGACTGGCCGCGGTGCCGCCGTCAGGCGGCGCCCTACCCTGGCAGCGTTCGTGCTGCGCCGCAAAACGTCGGCTGGCACATGCTTGCATTCCCGAGCAAGCCCCGCGCCCTTCACCGGCCGCTAACCATAGCCGCCTACACCCGATCGCATGGACAGGGCAGATCCGCGACCGGGCTGGACGATGCGTGTGCCGGCGATCGGCGCTGCGCCCGGCTGGCTCGCGCCTGCCGCCGCGGTGGCGCTGGCCGCGTTCCTCGTGCTGGCGTTCGGCCCGGCGCTGTTCGGCGACGGCGACACCAGCTGGCACCTCGCTGCGGGCGACTGGATCCTTACGCACCGCGCCGTGCCGCATGTCGATCCATTCTCCTTCACCTTCGCCGGGCGGCCGTGGGCGGCGCACGAATGGCTGGCCGAGGCGATCATGGCGGCGGCGTTCGCGGCGGGATCGTGGAACGGCCTGGGCCTGCTGTTCGCCGGCCTGGTCGCGGCGACGCTGCTGGTGATGGGCCGATCGCTCGGCCGCCGCTTCGCGCCGCCCCGGCTGGCGGTGGCGCTCGCGCTCGTCGCGGCGGCGTTCGCTCCCACCGCGCTCGCCCGCCCGCACGTGATGGGCTGGCTGCTGCTCGCGGTCTGGCTCGACCTGCTGCTGCGGGCGCGCGCGGCGGAGCGCGCGCCGCCCCCCGCCGCGGCATTGCTGATGCTGCTCTGGGCGAACCTCCATGCGAGCTTTTTGTTCGGGCTGGCGCTGGCGGGCGGGCTCGCGCTCGAGGCGTTGATCGCGGGCGCACGGCCGGCGGTCCTGCGCGGCTGGGTGACGTTCGGGCTGCTCACGCTGGCGCTGGCGTTGGCGACGCCGCAGGGCGCGAGCGGGCTGCTCTTCCCGATCCAGCTGAGCGGCATGCGCACGCTGCCGCTGATCACCGAATGGCTGCCGACCGATTTCACCGACCAGCCGGCATTCGCATTGCTGCTCGTCGTCGGGCTGTGCGCGATCGCCAGGCACCGCGTGCGCGTGCCGATCGTCCGGGGGCTGATCGTGGTCGTCACGCTGGCGATGGCGCTGCAGCATGCGCGCCATCAGGCGATCTTCGCGATCGTCGCGCCGATGCTGGTGGCCGCGCCGATCGGCGCGGCGATGCGGGCCAGGCCGCTTGCGCGCCAGCCGTGGCCGATCCCCGCCGCGCTCGTCGCTGCGCTGGCGCTCGCCGCGATCGCAAGGCTCGCATGGCCGGCGGCGGAACGTGGCGGCGCGAACAACCCCGTCGCAACGCTGGACCGCCTGCCTGCCGCGCTGACGCACCAACCGGTTCTCAACGGCTACGCCTTTGGCGGGCCGCTGATCCGCCGCGGCATCGCCCCGTTCATCGACGGCCGCGCCGACATGTACGGCGATGCGTTCGTCGAGGAATATGCCCGGATCGACAGCGGCGACATGACCGTCTTCCGTCGCGCGGCGACGCGCTACGGCATCGGCTGGACGATCCTGCCGCCCAAGGCGCGGCTCGTCGCGGCGCTGGACCGGGAGCCCGGCTGGCACCGGCTGCGCAGCGACGAATGGGCGATCGTCCACGTGCGGACGGGGCCCGAGCGAAAGTGACGGCCGTGCGCCTGCTGATGCTGGGCACGCTGCTGTTGTTCCTCGGCATCGACGTGCGGCTGGCCATCGCGGTACTGGGGGCGCAGCCGCCCGGCGTGGACTGGTCGCCACTGTGGGCCGCGGCGCGCGTGCCCCCCGGCCACGCAAGCGGGCTGTACGATTTCGCGCGGATCACGCGCGCACAGGCGCCGCTGATCGGGCTCGTCTCCGGTCTCCGGCCGTTCGTCTATCCGCCGAGCGCCCTGCCCGTCTTCGCGCCGTTCGCACCGCTGCCGGTGCTGCCCTCCTATGTGCTGTGGACCGCCGCGACCGGCGCCTTCTACCTCGCCGCGGCGTCCGGCCTGAGCCGCCGCTGGTGGATGCTGCCGCTCATGCCGCCCGTGATCCTGGTCGCGCTCACCGGGCAGACCAGCTTCCTGCTGGGCGGGATGATGATCCTCGGGCTGCTGCTGCTGGACCGGCGACCCGTCTGGGCCGGGCTGATCCTGGGCCTTGCCACCGCGATCAAGCCGCAGATCTGCGTCCTCGTGCCGATCGCGCTTATCGTCGCGCAGAACTGGCGGGCTCTGTTCGGCTGGGGCGGCGGCGGGGCGGCGATGCTGCTGCTTTCGCTGGCGCTGTTCGGATGGGGAGCGTGGGCCGACTGGCTCGCCGCGCTGCCGCGCTTCCAGGCGTTGTTTCGGGATAGCCCGATGCTGGTCGACGCGGCGGTGACCCCCTATGCGCTGGCACAGCGCAGCGGGATCGCGGGGTGGCCGGTGTTCGCGATCGCGACGATGCTCGCGCTCGCCGCGATCTGGGCGACGTTCCGGCGCGAGTGCGATCCGGCCGACCGACTGATCGCGCTCGCCGGCGGCGCGCTGCTGCTGTCGCCCTATGCGATGAACTATGAGCTGGCGCTCCTGGCGCCGGCGATCGTCGCGAAGGCGCGCCACACGCCGCTGGGCGCGGCGCTGCTGCTCGCGTTCGGGCTCAGCGTGCCTTTCGGGCTCGGCATGTGGGGCCTTGCCGCCGCGATGCTGTCGCTGGCGGCGGGGCGGTTGCCGCCGCCTGTCCGGCGCGTTTCGGTAGCACCCGCCTAGTCGCCGGCCAGCGCGATCCGGCCCAGCAGCGCGATCAGCTGCTGCCGCTCGGATGCGTCGAGCGGCGCCAGCGTCGCGTCGGCGGCGTCGGCCAACACCGCCTGCAGCCGCCCGGCCAGATCGGCGCCGCTGCCGGTCAGGGTGATCACCGACGTGCGGCGGTTGGCCGGATCGGCGCGCGCCGCGATCCACCCCGCCGCCGCCATCCGCCTGACCAGCGTATGCGTGTTCGCCGGCTCCATCGCGATGCGCCGGCCGAGTTCGGCCTGGCTGAGCGGCCCGTCGATCAGCGCCGCCAGCGCCGCCGCCTGCACCGGCGACACGTCGCCCAGCGTGAGCAAAGCGTCCGCGCTATTGCCGCGCGCGCGCGCGTAGACGCGGCGCAGCAGGTGCCCGATCTGCCGGTCCATGAACGCGCCGCGCCGGGCGGGCTCGGCTGCGGCGTCGTCCATGCGCGGGCTCAGGCGAGCGTCAGCGCGGCGTCGGCATAAGCGGCGCGGCCCACCTTGTCCGCCGCGAAGATCGCGCGCTCCTCCACCCAATCGTGCGTCTTCGCGTACATCTCGGCCGAATAGGGCTCGAACACGATCCGCTCGCCCGGGCCGAACGCGGAAACGTCAATCCGGTCGTGATACTCGGCCGGCATCTCGCGCAGGTAGAAATGGGCGTAATCCTGATGGCTCAGGTCGATATCCTGCTGCGCGCGCTGCAGCGCCCGGTAATATTTGCGCACGTCTTCCGGATCGACGCCCTCCGGCACCATCGCCACGATCATGAAGGTCGTGTCGGCCACCTTCCGGAAACCGAGCTGCTCGGCGATGTAGAGCTGGATGCCGAACAGGGTCGCCGCCTTCGTCTCGCCGGCGGCGAGCCGGGCGAGCCGCGTGTCGAACGATCCGGCGAAGTTCAGCTTGATCTCGTCCGGCGCGAGCGCGGTCTCCAGCGCCTGGATCGTGGTATAGTGGCTGCCCGACTGGAAGCCGACGTCCACCGCCACGCCGGCCAGGTCGCGCAGCCGCGCGATGCCGCTGTCGGGCGCGACGAAGATGCCGCACGGGCTGACCGAATAGGCATCGCCCCACAGCCGCCCGTGGCGGTTGGACGCGGCCATGTTGACCGTCCAGTGGCAGGCGCAGCTGACGCTGGCATCGCGCCCCTGTTCGTAGCTCTGATAGGCACCGGTCGGCGCGCCGGGCTTTGAATCCGGGAACGCGACCTGGCCGAACGTATAGTCGCTCAGACCCTCTTCCGCGAAATAGCCCTTGGCGTCGGCGACCCACTCCTGAAGGCGGCCGTGGGTGTGGATCCTAAAGGTCGACATGGGTCCTGCTCCTGCTGCTTGGTCTGGCAGGATTGTTATGATTATAATGATCCTGCGGCAAGCCCCTTTCGCCGCCGGATCCGGACTGAATGCGCATCAGAACTTGTAGCCGACGGTCCCGCCCCACGTGCGCGGGGGCAGGTAGGTCGCGCCGATCAGCCGCCCGGTGGCGAGCGCGAAGGTGCTGCTGCGGCGGAGCAGGTTGAACGCGTTCTTCACCCATAGCTGCGCATGGATGTGCGAATCGCCGGTGGTGAAATCGATCGCGCCGTCCACCATCGTGTAGGGCGCCGAGCTCTCGATATCGCGCTGGAACTCGCTGAAGTAGATCCGGCTCTTGTGCGACACGTCGCCCTGCAGCGTGATCTTGCCGCTGAACGCGTCGAGCGGCAGATCATATTCGCCGTGCAGCGCCCAGGCCCATTTCGGCGTGTTGCGCACCTCGTTGCCGGCCAACTGGACGTTGCCGCCGCCGGGCGCACCGAACGCGGTGGGGCTCGGGTTGGTGACGGCGTTGTAGGGCGTGCCGCCGGCGATGTTGACCGGGTTCAGCGGATCGAGCGTCAGGTAGTTGTCATATTTGGCATCGGTGTACGACAGCCCGCCGCTCACGCGCAGCCCGCGCGCCGGGCGGCCGAAGAATTCCAGCTCCACGCCCTTGGCGGTGGTGGTCGCGGCGTTCTGGAAGATCGTGGTGTAGCCCGTCGGCCCGCCCGCGATGGTCTTGTTATATTGCGCGCCGCGCAGCTTGTAGGTGTAGCCGGCGAGGTTCACCGACAGCCGCCGGTCGAGGATCGTCGCCTTGATGCCCAATTCGTGGTTGGTGATCTTTTCCGGATCGACGATCGTGGTGCTGCCCGACGCATTCTCGCCCGAGCCCGCCTTGAAGCCCTTCGAGAAGGTATAATAAAGTAGCAGGTCGCGCGACGGCTTCCATTCCAGGCCGGCTTCCGGCGAGAAGTTGTTGAACTTGCGCTCGCGGTGCGTCGCCGCGGCGGAATAGAACAAAACCGCGCCGGCACCGCCCGCGGTGATCACCTCGGACGGATTCTCCGACGTCACCTTCTCGTAGCTGTAGCGGCCGCCGAACTTCAGCGTGATCGTGCTCAGCCCTTCCGAGAAGGCGCCGAGATCGAGATTGCCCTGGCCGAACACCGCGGCGGAATCGTCGCCCAGGTTGGAATGCGTGCACACCCGCTTCGGTGCGATGATCGTCGATCCGCCCGCGACCGTGCCCGGCTCGTAGCCGCACAGATAATAAGCGTAGGCCAGGTCGACGCCCGCCGCGGTCAGCTTGGCGATGTTGGTGGCGAGACCATTGCGGCGCGACAGGCCGACATTGTCGATCGGGCGCTGCCGCTCGTGGAAATAGAAGCCGCCCAGCACCGCGTTGAAATGATCGGTCTTGTAGTTGACCTGCAGTTCGTTGCTGTACTGCGTGCTGTCGATCCGCCGCTCCTGGATCGTCGTCGGCTGGCCATTGGTGGGCAGGCTGTCGACCACCGCCGACAGATCGAGATCCTGGAACAGCGACGATTTGAACCGGCGGTAATTGGCGATGTCGGTCAGCGTCAGCGTGTCGCTCAGCTCGCTGTGGAAGGTGCCGGTGAAGGCATAGGTGCTGGTGATCGTGCCGGGCTGCGATTCGGTCGCCAGGTCGCGCGGCTTGACCGCATAGCCGCCCACCCCCAGCGGCGCGAGCCGCGCCACACCGGGGAACGAGGCGCGCAGATAATGCACCGCGCCCGAGCTGTCGTTCTGGCGGAAATATTCGCCTTCCAGCAGCAGGTTCGTGGCGGCGGAGAAATCGAACAGCAATTGGCCGCGCACCATCCGCCGGTTGAGATCGTCGACGTCGGCGCCGCTGACCGGATTCTTACCGTAGCCGTCGCGATTCTCGGTCTTGGCGGCCAGGCGGAAGCGGATTGCGTCGGTGATCGGCCCGCTGATCGCGGCCTCGCTGATGATCTGGTTGTAATTGCCGTAGGTCAGCCGGGCGTAGCCGGAGAAGTCGCGCGTCGGCTTGGCGGTGATCAGGTTGATCGAGCCGCCGACCGCGTTGCGGCCATAGAGCGTGCCCTGCGGCCCGCGCAGCACCTCCACCCGCTCCAGATCGAACAGCGAGGTCAGCTGCGCCTCGGCGCGCGCCACATAGGCGCCGTCGACGTGCAACGCGACGCCAGTGGAGTTGCCGGTGGTCGAGGTGTTCGCGCCGACGCCGCGGATGAACACCTTGGCCTGGTTGAAATCGTTGCCGAAGCTGACGCTGGGCACCAGCGTCTGCAGGTCCTGCAGGTTGTTGACGTGCGCGTTGGCCAGGCGATCCGCGGAAAGCGCGCTGACCGCGACGCTGACGTTCTGCAGCGTCTGCTCGCGACGCTGGGCGGTCACGACGATGTCATTGGCGACGCCGGTATCCGCGGCGGAGGGTTCCGGGCTGGCGGCGGCGGGAGCCGAGGGTTGCGTGTCGGAGGTCGAGGCCTGCGCCAGCACGCTGGTGGATGCGAGCAGCGCCGCGGCGCCCGCCAGATAGCGGATCATTCTTTCCTCCCCCGATGCGACCACGAACGGCCGCTTATCGGGCGCTCATAGTCGGTCGGCATCGGTGCGCGCAATTTGTCATCGTGCTGGATCGCATCTGGTTTGCACGGCGTGCAAACGTCTCCGTATTCGCGTGCGGTGCGTCCATAATCCCACAACGGCAAACAGGGCGATGACACGGCGCTACCGATCGGTATAGAAGCCCTCCTCCACGGAGGAAATGGAATGGTCTTCGCGCTGAAGGTGAACGGGACGACGCGGCAGGTGGACGTCGACGACGACACGCCGCTGCTGTGGGTGCTGCGCGACGATCTGGGGCTGACCGGCACCAAATTCGGCTGCGGCATCGCGATGTGCGGGGCGTGCACCGTGCATATCGACGACCAGCCGGTGCGGTCGTG
>CAXUMU010000025.1:15062-19053 GCA_964252145.1 uncultured Sphingomonadaceae bacterium | reverse complement strand
GATCACCAGCGCCGTCGTCATCCGCGCGATCGAAGACGCTCAATCGGCCGCCGCTTCCCCGTCGACACCGGCGAGATTGAGCGGACCATTGGGCTGCACCGTCGACACCGCATGCTTGTACACCAGCTGGCTCAGGCCGTCACGCCGCAGCAGCATGCAGAACAGGTCGTAGGCGGCGATCTCGCCTTGCAGCATCACGCCGTTGACGAGGAACATCGTCACCGGCTCGCGTGCTTTTCGCACCGCGCTGAGGAAAATCTCCTGCAGCAAAGTGGGCTTGCGCTCGTCGGCGAAATTCTTCTCGACCTCGCTCAGGTCCAGCGGGTGCGCGGGCATCACGGTGGAGATGGCATGCTTGTAGATCAGCTGCGACTGGCCGTCGCGGCGCAGCAGCACCGAGAAATTGTCGAACCAGGTGATGATGCCTTGGAGCTTCACGCCCTTGACGAGGAACATCGTCACCGGCGTCTTCGACTTGCGCAGCGAGTTGAGGAAGATGTCCTGCAGATTGTTGACCTTGTCGGCCATAGGTCCGGTCTTTCGGATTCGTGGCGGGTCATGTGCCCGCGTTTGCGCCGTCACGGCGTCGTGCCCGCGGCAGGCGTTGCCGCAGTGCAGCATATGTAGCGTGCGAGATACGGAACGTCCATCGCCGTCGGCGGCTCGATCGTCGATTTACCGGATTGGGAAGGCGATGACGTCCCTCAGGCTCGTCATCGCGAGGAGCGGAGCGACGCGGCGATCCATCCCCGGCGCAGATCGATGCCCGCCGATGGATTGCTTCGCTGCGCTCGCAACGACGAAGGGTTGCGGACGTCAGGCGCGCAGGCCGGCCGCGCGGAGCCGCGGCAGCAGCACGTCGCGATACTGGGTGATCCCGGCGGCGTAGTCGATCCACGAGACCGCCGCCCCGTCCAGCCCTGCCGCCGAGAGCCGGACGAAGCCGTCCACCACCTGCTCGGGCGTGCCGATCAGCGGGATTGCGCCGAACCCCGCGCACACCTGCTCCAGCACGCCGGGCAGCGTCTGGAAGCTGGAATTGGGCACGAGCGCGGCCACCATGTTCCGCGCCGCGACGCGGTCGCCGCAATCGTGCACGACGTAATCGAAATAATCACGCGCCTCGCGCTCGGTGTCGCGGCACATGATGTAGACGCAGGTCATTACGCGGATCGCGCGGCCCTGATCCTCGCGCGCGCGGCGCTTCAGCGCGGCGACGAGATCGCCCGCCCCGTCCGGCGTCTGCAGGTTGAGGAACTGGATGTCGGCGTGGCGGGCGGCGAAGCGCGAGCCGGCCGGGCTGCCGCCGGCGCTCATCAGCAGCGGGCCGGGCCGCTGCTGGAGCGGCGCGGGGGCGCCGTGCGCCTGCTTCAGCCGGTAATAGGCGCCGTCATAGTCGAACGTCTCGCCGGTCCAGAGCCGCTTGAGCACGGTCGCGAACTCGTCGGCGACGGCGTAGCGCTCCGCGTGCGGGCGCATCGCGTGCCCGAACATCGCCATCTCGGCCTCGTTCCACCCGGCGACGATGTTCAGGCCGAAGCGGCCGCCCGAGATATGGTCGACGGTGACCGCCTCCTTGGCGGCGCGGACGGGGTGGACCGTCGGCACCTGGACGGTGGCGAAGACCTGGATGCGCTCTGTCACCGCGGCAAGGCCGGCGGCCCAGGTGAAGGTCTCCCAAG
Organism: uncultured Sphingomonadaceae bacterium; assembly: GCA_964252145.1. Classification (GTDB taxonomy): domain Bacteria; phylum Pseudomonadota; class Alphaproteobacteria; order Sphingomonadales; family Sphingomonadaceae; genus JAQGLK01. The sequence goes on along the minus strand of CAXUMU010000025.1, from coordinate 17,371 downwards.
CGCGATCGTTCCAGTCGGTCGCGCCGCCATAGCCCTTCCACCGCGCGATCGGGATCAGCGCGTCGAACCCGGCGGCGTCGGCCTGGAGCGCGAGTTGGCGGACCTCGCCCCAGTCGCCGCCGCGGATGATGCCCTCGGCCGAGGTGGCGCTCTGGCCGCCGCTCACGTTCAGGCCGAACACGGCGAGCTTGAAGCGGTCGGGGCCGCCCGCCATCGGGAGCGCCGCGCGGGCGGTATTCGATCCGTTGCCGTCGCGATCGGTCATAGCGGAATGCTAGTCCGCAGTTCCTTTATGCGCGAGACGTTTTAAGCTATGATCTTCCTCCGACGGTTGGGGGCGAACTGTGCGGATACTGAGGCACACCGTAGTCGCGATAGTCGCGGTCCTTGTTTCGAGCGCGCCCGCCTTGGCCCAGCAGGCCAGCCAGGCGGCGTCGAAAAGCCTGGTCGAGACCCTGGCATCGCCCGCGGCGACGCTGGCGGCGGCCCTGTGCGCGGCGATCGCATCGGTGATCGCGACCATGCGGACCGCGAAAACGGCGCAGCTTGCCCGGGATAATTCGACACGCGAGATACAGCTGCGGAGCGACCTGGACAGTTTGAACGCCCGCTTCCTGCGCGAGGACGAACGCGCGTTCGCGCTGCGCAACAAGCAGGTTGATCCGTTCATCGACGCGCTGCTGGAGGTCATCCGGCGCGGAGCGATCGTGAAGATCGCGGTCGAAAAGCTCAGCAGCCTGTCCTACTCGCCCAGCATGCGCTCGCTGCTCCTGTTCGACATGGACGAAGTGCAGAAGTGGATCAGCGCGGGCACGACGCTCAGCCGGTTGCGTGCCTCGGTAATCCTGGGAGTGGACGAACAGATCATCAGCGAATTCATGGAAATCACCAACAGGACGATCTACCAGCAGCTGAGAGTCGTTAATTTCGTGCTCGAGAAGGTGCCGGACGAGACCACGAAGGAAGAGTTCGACAAGCGGTACGCCGAATATGCCACGACGATAGGCAATCTGCTGACGCTGCTGCGCCGCTACGTGCGCGGCGACAAGGCGACCAGCACCATCGCTTCGGCGCAGATCAGCGACTGGCTGAACAGCGCCAACCCGCTTCACAATCGCTTCGGCCTGCCCGACATCCATCCCTGGTGGATCGCCTTCTGGCGGACCACGGACACGCGCGACGACCAGTTTCGGAGCGACCTGGAGGCGCTGGAGCAGCATCTGGCGACGGCCGTCGGCGTGCTCGCGATCGACAGCAACGTCCGCGACGCGATCGACGATCCGGCTACGCCCGTGACGCTGCAGCTGACCTTTGCCGACTGGGACAGCCTGGACGCCTATCTGGCCACGCTGCCCGCGATCAAGGCGCAGACGAAGAGCCTGTGGGTCGGAAACCGCGGCGCGGAGACGCGCTGGGCGAAGGACCGGCCGGCGCGCCCGCCGACGGGCTGAACCGCCCGAGCGCCTGCGCTATTCCTCCCCGTCCTTCGCCTCGCCCAGGCCAAGCGTCTTCAGCTTCCTATGCAGCGCGGAGCGCTCCATGCCGATGAAGGTGGCGGTGCGGCTGATGTTGCCGCTGAAGCGGCGGATCTGGACGCGGAGATATTCGCGCTCGAACGTCTCGCGCGCCTCGCGCAAGGGCGTGCCCATGATCGACTTCGCGGCGTTGCCGGGGTTCAGCCGCTCCTGGTCGCTCAGCACCTCGGGCGGGAGCATGTCGACGTCGATCGTGCGCAGCCGGTCGCCGGGGGCGAGGATGATCGTGCGCTCGACCACGTTGCGCAGCTGGCGGACGTTGCCGGGCCAGTCGTACGCCTGCAGCGCGGCGATCGCCTCGCCGGCGATGCCGGGGGTCGGCACGCGGCGCTCGGCGGCGTAGCGCGCGACGAAATGCTCGACGAGCGCGGGGATGTCCTCGCGCCGCTCGGTCAGCGCGGGCAGGTGCACGGGGACGACGTTGAGGCGGTAATAGAGATCCTCGCGGAAGCGGCCGGCGGCGATCTCCTCGGTCAGCGGCTTGGAGGTGGCGGAGACGACGCGCACGTCCACCTTCACCACGCGGGAGCCCCCTACCCGGCTGAAGCTCTGGTCGGTCAGCACGCGCAGGATCTTGGCCTGCGCGGTCAAGGGCATGTCGGCGATCTCGTCGAGGAAAATCGTGCCGCCGTGCGCCTGCTCCAGCATGCCGGAGCGGATCTCGCCCCCCTCCTCGCTGCCGAACAGTTCCTCCTCGACCCGCTCGGGCGTCATCCGCGCCGCCGAGACGACGATGAACGGCGCGCTCGCGCGCGGGCTCCACAGGTGCAGCAG
>CAXUMU010000025.1:11651-15052 GCA_964252145.1 uncultured Sphingomonadaceae bacterium | reverse complement strand
GACGGCGTGCGCACCGGGCTGGAGGACAATGTCCGCGCCGCCAAGGACCGGCTCATCGTGGTGCAGCAGGCGCGCGGCGACCTCCTTGCCGACGCCGGCGGGCCCGCTGATCAGCACGCGGCTGCCGGTCGCGGCGACGCGCTTGAGGGTGGCGCGGACGCCGTTGATCGCGCCGGAATTGCCGGTCAGCTCGTCATCCTGGCCGATCTGCGCGCGCAGCGACGCATTCTCGCGCCGCAGCGCCTCGGTCTCGGTCGCGCGGGCGACGAGGTGGAGCAGGCGCTCGGCCTCGAACGGCTTCTCGATGAAGTCGGCCGCGCCGCGGCGGACGGCGGCGACGGCGGTGTCGATGTTGCCGTGGCCCGAGATCACCAGTACCGGCAGCGAGGGATCGCGGCGCTTGATCTCGTCCAGCAGGTCCAGCCCGTCGAGGCGCGAGCCCTGCAGCCAGACGTCGAGCAGGACGAGGCTGGGCCGGCGCTCGGCCAGTGCGGCGAGCGCGGTGTCGCTGTCGGCGGCGACGCGGGCGGCATAGCCCTCATCCTCCAGCACGCCCGCGACGAGCTCGCGAATGTCCTGCTCGTCGTCGACGATCAATACTTCCAGTGCCATGCCTCAGCCATCCCTCATGCGGCTCAGTTCCGGGAGCCTCCGGTCGTTCCTGTCGCTGTCGTCGCCCGCCTCGACCAGCGGGGCGAGCGCGGCGGTGCCGAAGCAGAGCCGCACGATGCTGCCGCCGCCGGGCCTGTCGGCGAAGGTCATCGTCGCGAAATGCTGCTCGACGATGTTCTTGACGATCGCGAGCCCCAGCCCGGTGCCGCGCGTCCGCGTGGTGACATAGGGCTCGGTGATGCGCTCGCGGTCGGCGGGGAGCCCCGCGCCGTCGTCGGCGATGTCGATCGTCAGCCGCTCGCCGGCGTCGGCGATGGCGATCTCGATCCGGCCGAGCGGCTGCGCCTTCCCGGCATTGTCGGGCCGCCGCTCGATCGCCTCGACCGCGTTCTTGACGATGTTGGTGAGCGCCTGGCCCAGCTGGCGGCGATCGCATACGATCAGCGGCGAGGGATCGGGCGCGTCCAGCGCGAAGGCGATGCCGGGATGCGCCACCTCGTGCAGGAACAGCACCTGGCGGGCGATATCGACGATCGCCTCCTCGCGGAAGGTGGGCTTCGGCATGCGCGCGAAGGAAGAGAATTCGTCGACCATGCGCCGGAGGTCGCCCACCTGGCGCACGATCGTGCCGGTCAGCCGCTCGAACGTCGAACGGTCGGACTGGATCTCCTGGCCGTACCTGCGTTGAAGCCGTTCGGCGGCGAGCTGGATCGGGGTGAGCGGGTTCTTGATCTCGTGCGCGATGCGGCGGGCGACGTCGGCCCAGGCGGCGCGGCGCTGGTCGGCCAGCTGCTGGGTGATGTCGTCGAAGGTGAGGACGTGGCCCGCATCGGTGCTGACGATCCGCACCGCGAGCGTGCGCGCCTCGCCGCCGCTGGCGATCTGCGCGATCGCGTCGCGCTCGTCGCCGTCGATCAGGCGGGCGAGCTCCAGCGAGACCTGACCCAGCGGCTGGCCGACCGGGCTCTCGCCGGCGGTGCCCAGCAGCGCCTCGGCCGAGCGGTTGATCAGGCGGATGCGGCGTTCGTGATCGACCGAGACGATGCCGGCGCTGACCGCGGTCAGCACCGCCTCGGTGAACACGCGGCGGCGATCGAGCGCGCCGGTCTGCTCCTCGATCCGGCCGGTCATGCGGTTGAACGCGCTGGCCAGCATGCCGACCTCGTCCTGCCGGCGGGGCGCCACGACGCGCGTGCTGAGGTCCCCCGCGGCGACGCGGCGCGCGGCCTGGACCAGATCGGAGACGGGCCGCACCAGCCGGTCGGCGACGGTGAGCGCGATCCAGATCGACGCGGCGACGATCAGCAGCGACACCAGCAGCAAGGCGGCGTTGAAGCGCAGCTGCAGCGTGCGCGACCGTTCCAGCAGCAGGCGGTAGTCGCCGAGCGCGCTGCGCGCGCGCGACACCGACGAGAGCACCAGCGGATCGACGTCGCGCGAGGCGTAGAGATACACCTCCGCCTGCGGATCGAGCCGCACCACCGTCTCGACGCGGTCGCCTGCGTCGGTGACCGCGCGGGCGCGCCCGTCGCGCAGTTCGCCGAGCGCCGATGCGGGCAGGCGCAGCTCCAACGGGCGGCGGTCGAGATTGGCGCCCGCGATCAGCCGGCGCTGGCCGTCTTTCCCGATCAGGATCACCGCGGCCTCCGACAGGTTGCGCGCGGCGACCTGCCAGGCGAGCCCCTGCGCGAACTTGGGGCCGTCCATCCCGAACGAGGCGGCATAGCCGTTGACGTCGCCGCTCATCGCGACGACCTCGCGCACGATGCGGTCCTTATTCTCGTCGACATAGGCCTGCGCCACGCTGTTGGCATTCTCCAGCACGGTGCGGGCGCGGTCGGAGAACCAGAATTCGACGCCGTACTGGAACAATAACGAGGCGAAGATCACCACCAGCAAGGTGGGCACGCTGGCGATGACCGAGAACAAGGCGACCAGCCGGACGTGCAGCCGCCCGCCCCCGCCCATCGGCGAACGCGCCGCGCGGCCCTTGGCGATGCGGCGGGCGAGCAGCACGAGCAGCGCCATAGCCGGCACGAGGTTCGCCACCAGCAGCAGCGCGACCAGCGGCGGGGTGAGCAGCCGGGTGGGCGATCCCTTGTCGGCGACGAGCACGTAGCTGCCGGCGAAGATCATGATCGCCGCCGCCAGCGTGCCGAACTCGACGAGCGGCATCCAGCGCTGCCGGCGAACGAGCACGGCAAGCCGCCTGCGCAGCGGGGATATGTCTCGGCGCCTGCCGATGGACGCGGTCATCGTGGCGGCTGTACCACAAGGGCGTTGCGCGCAAAACACAGTTTAGCGGCGCCTGGCTGTGCCAAAGCACGACAGGGCGCATCCGGCCGATGCGGTGGAACGGCGCGGGCCGCGGGGGATTGGCAGGGAATGGACGCGGGGACCCTGGACGCCTGGAAGCACGCCGCCGCGCTCGCCGCGGTGGCGGAGGTCGAGCGCGGCATGCTGGTGGGGCTGGGCACGGGCACGACGGCGGCGCACGCGATCGCCGCGTTGGGCGAGCGCGCGGCGGCGGGGCTGGCGATCGAGACCGTCGCGACATCTGAGCGGACGGCGCAGGCGGCGCGCGCGGCGGGCTTGCGCGTGATCGACTTCGCCGAAGTCGCGGCGATCGCCCTGGGCATCGACGGCGTGGACGAGATCGACGCGAGCTTCCTCGCGATCAAGGGCGCGGGCGGCGCGATGCTGCGCGAGAAGGCGGTCGCCGCGTCGGCGCGCCGGATGATCGCGATCGCGGACGCGACGAAGGCGGTGGCGCGGCTGGGCGCCCGCCC
>CAXUMU010000025.1:0-11641 GCA_964252145.1 uncultured Sphingomonadaceae bacterium | reverse complement strand
TGCCGGTGGAGGTGCTGCCGTTCGCGCGGCGCTTCGTCGAGCGGCAGGTGACTGAACTGGGTGCGGCGGCGACGCTGCGGCTGGACGCGGGCGGCACGGCGTGGCGCAGCGACCAGGGCAATATCGTGCTGGATTGCGCGTTCGGGCCGATCGCCGATCCCGTCCGGCTGGCGGACGCGCTGTCCGCGGTGCCGGGCCTGCTCGGCCACGGACTGTTCGTGCGGGAGATCGACGCGCTGTATCTGGGCACGGCGGAAGGCGTGATACGACGCGACCGCCGCATTACGTTGGCGTAACAACATCGGCGGCGGCATCCTTCCCCCCGCTCTCACGTTAAACAGCCGCGAACGAAGGACGACGATGACCCAAGCCACCGATACCGCGCTGCACGAGGACGGCTCGCCCGAGCGCCTCGCCATCGACACGATCCGCACGCTGGCGATGGACGCCGTGCAGAAGGCCAATTCGGGCCACCCCGGAACGCCGATGGCGCTGGCGCCGGTGGGCTTCACGCTGTGGCGCGATTATCTGCGCTACGATCCGCAGGCGCCCGACTGGCCCAATCGCGACCGCTTCGTGCTGTCGGTCGGCCATGCCTCGATGCTGCTGTACGCGCTCATCCACCTCGCCGGGATCGACGAGATCGACGCCGAGGGCAGGAAGACGGGCAAGCCTGCGGTAAGCCTCGACGACATCAAGGCCTTCCGCCAGCTGGATTCCAAGACGCCGGGCCATCCCGAATATCGGATGACGACGGGCGTCGAGACCACCACCGGGCCGCTGGGCCAGGGCTGCGGCAATTCGGTGGGCATGGCGATCGCCGAACGCGCGCTGGCGGCGCACTTCAACAAGGGCGGCTTCACGCTGTTCGACCATGACGTCTACGTCTTCGCCGGCGACGGCGACATGATGGAGGGCGTGAGCCAGGAAGCCGCCTCGGTCGCGGCGCACCTGAAGCTGTCCAACCTCTGCTGGGTGTATGACAGCAACCACATCACGATCGAGGGCGGCACCGACCTCGCCTTCACCGAGGATGTCGGCAAGCGGTTCGAAGGCTATGGCTGGCAGGTGATCCACGTCGACGACGCCAACGACACCGCCGCGTTCGGCCGCGCGATCGAGACGTTCAAGGCCACCGACGACAAGCCCACCTTCATCGTCGTTCACTCGGTGATCGGCTATGGCAGCCCGATCCAGGGTACGCAGAAGGCGCACAGCGATGCGATGGGCGAGGAGGTGATCCGCGCCACGAAGAAAGCCTATGGCTGGCCGGAAGACGCCGAGTTCCTGGTGCCCGATGCGGCGAAGACGATCCTGCGCGACGCGATGGCGGAACGCGGCAAGCCACTGCGCGAGACGTGGGAAGCCGATTTCGCGCGCTACAAGCAAGCGTTTCCCGAGCAGGCGGCGGAGCTGGACGGGCTGCGCCAGGGCAAGCTGCCCGAGGGCTGGCAGGCCGACATCCCCACCTTCCCCGCCGACGCCAAGGGCGTCGCCTCGCGTGACGCGGGCGGCAAGGTGCTGAACGGCATCGCGCCGCACGTGCCGATGCTGATCGGCGGCGCGGCCGACCTCGCCCCCTCCACCAAGACGCTGTTGACGTTCCAGGGCGCGGGCGCGTTCGAGGCCGGCAGCTATGGCGGGCGCAACATGCATTTCGGCGTGCGCGAGCATGCGATGGGCGCGATCGCCAACGGCATGGCGCTCTCGTACCTGCGCTCCTACACCGGCACGTTTCTGGTCTTCTCCGACTATATGCGCCCGCCGATCCGGCTGGCCGCGATCATGGAGCTGCCGGTGGTGTTCGTGTTCACCCACGACAGCATCGGCGTGGGCGAGGACGGCCCCACGCACCAGCCGATCGAGCAATTGGCGGCGCTCCGCGCGATCCCCGGGCTGGACACGATCCGGCCGGGCGACGCAAATGAGGTGGCCGCGGCGTGGAAGGTCGCGCTGACGCACACGCACGAGCCGACCGCGCTCATCTTCTCGCGCCAGGCGATCCCGACGCTCGACCGGAGCAGATATGCCTCCGCCGACGGGCTGGCGAAGGGCGGCTATGTGCTGGCCGATTGCGAGGGTGAGCCGCAGATCATCCTGATCGGCACCGGCAGCGAACTGCCGATGGTGGTGGACGCGCACGAGAAGCTGACCGCCGAGGGCGTCAAGTCGCGGGTCGTGTCGCTGCCGAGTTGGTATCTGTTCGAGAAGCAGGACGATGCGTACCGCGAGAGCGTGTTTCCCGATGCGGTGCGCGCGCGGCTCGCGGTGGAGCAAGGCGGGCCGTTGGGCTGGGATCGCTATGTCGGCCATGACGGCGGGACGATCACGATGAAGACGTTCGGCGCCTCCGCCCCGCTCGCCAAACTGCAACAGAAATTCGGTTTTACCGTCGACAACATCTGCGACGTCGCCCGCAAACTCATCGAGAAGAACAGCAAATGACCAGTCGTCTCAAGCAGCTGGGCGAAGCCGGCCAGGCCGTGTGGCTCGATTTCGTCGATCGCAAGTTCCTGGCCGACGGCGGCCTGCGCAAGCTGGTGGAGGAGGATGGCCTCACCGGCGTAACCTCCAACCCGTCGATCTTCGAGAAGGCGATGGGCCACGGCGAGGCCTATGACGCGGGGTTCCAGGCGTTCCTCGGCAAGGCCGACGCCAGCGTGCAGGACACCTATGAGAGCCAGGCGATCGCCGACATCAAGGCCGCCGCCGCCGACCTGCGCCCGGTATACGATCGGCTGGATGGCAAGGACGGCTATGTCAGCCTCGAGGTCTCGCCCTATCTCGCCGACACGACCGAGGCGACGATCGAAGAGGCGCGGCGGCTGTGGGCGTCGGTGGACGAGCCCAATCTGATGGTGAAGGTGCCCGGCACCAAGGCCGGCACGCCCGCGATCCGCCAGCTGATCGAGGACGGGCTCAACATCAACGTGACCTTGCTGTTCTCGCTGGAGGCGTATCAGGCCGTCGCCGAAGCCTATCTCGCCGGGCTGGAGGCGCGGGTGAAGAAGGGGGAGCCGATCGACCGGATCGCGAGCGTCGCCAGCTTCTTCGTCAGCCGGATCGACGCGCAGATCGACAAGGCGATCGACGAGCGGGTGAAGGCGGGCGACGCCGAGAGCGAGGCGCTGAAGGCGGTCCGCGGCAAGGTGGCGATCGCGAACGCCAAGAACGCCTATGCCTGGTATGCGGAGATGATCGCGTCCGATCGCTGGCAGGCGCTCGCCGCCAAGGGCGCGATGCCGCAGCGGCTGCTGTGGGCCTCGACGGGCGTGAAGGATCCGGCCTATCCCGACACGCTGTATATCGACACGCTGATCGGGCCGGACACGGTCAACACGATGCCGCCGAAGACGATGGACGCGTTCCGCGACCACGGCACGGCGCACCAGACGCTGACCGAGGATGTGGACGGCGCGCGCCACGTGCTGGCCGAGGCGGAGCGGCTGGGGCTGAAGCTGGGCGACGTGACCGCGGCGCTGGTGAAGGACGGCGTGCGGCTGTTCGCCGATGCGGCGGATGCGCTGCTGGGCGCGGTGGCGGGCAAGCGCGAGGCGTTCCTGGGCGACCGCCAGAACGGCATGACCGTCACGCTGCCCGATGCTCTGCAGAAGGCGGTCGAGGCGCGGCTGGAGACGGCGCGGGCGGAAGCGTGGACCCGGCGGCTGTGGCAGGGCGATGCGACGCTCTGGACCGGCAAGGACGAGGACCAATGGCTCGGCTGGCTCCCCGCCGCGCGCGGGCAGCAGGTCGATCCGGACCAGCTGAAGGCGCTGACCGAGAAGGTGAAATCGTACAAGGATGCCGTGCTGCTGGGCATGGGCGGATCGAGCCTGGGGCCGGAGGTGCTGTCGCTGATCCTGGGCAGCGAGCCCGACAGCCCGAAGCTGCACGTGCTCGACACGACCGATCCCGGCCAGATCTCGACCGTCGCGGGCGCGATCGATCCGAAGGACACGCTCTTCATCGTGTCGTCCAAGTCGGGCTCGACGATGGAGCCCGAGCTGCTGCGCGCCTATTTCTGGGCGTTGTCGGGCGGGGACGGCGAGCGCTTCGTGGCGGTGACCGATCCCGGCTCCAAGCTGGAGACGTCGGCCAAGGCGGATCGGTTCGCGATGATCTTCCCCGGCGATCCGGCGATCGGCGGGCGCTATTCGGTGCTGTCGGCGTTCGGGATGGTGCCGGCCGCCGTGATGGGGATCGACACGCACGCTTTTTTCGAGGCGACCGCGCCGATGGTGTTCGCGTGCGGCGGCGACGTGCCGCCCGCAGTCAATCCGGGCTTCCATCTGGGCGCGATCATCGGCGAGGCGGCGGTGGCCGGGCGCGACAAGCTGACCATCCTGCCGTCGAAGCGCCTCGTTCCGTTTGGCGCGTGGCTGGAGCAATTGCTGGCGGAATCGACCGGCAAGCAGGGCAAGGGCATCATCCCCATCGACCTGGAGCCGACCGGCGATGCCGCCGCTTATGGCAGCGATCGGCTGTTCGTCCACCTTCATCTGGAGGGCGACGACATGGGCGACATCCATGAGAAACTGGATCAGTATCGCGCCGCGGGCCACCCGGTCGTGGTGATCCCGATCGCGCGGCCCGAGCTGATCGGGCAGGAATTCTTCCGCTGGGAGATGGCGACCGCGGTCGCCGGCGCGGTGATCGGGATCGATCCGTTCGACCAGCCCGACGTGGAGGACGCCAAGGTCGCCACGCGCAAGCTGGTGGACGCCTATGAGAAATCGGGCGCGCTGGAGCCCGAGACCGCGATCGCCGAGAATGCCGACTTCGCGCTGTTCGCGGACGGCGATCACGCGCTCGCGCCGACCGATCCGGTCGAACTGCTGCGGCTGCATTTCGCCAGCCTCAAGCCGGGCGACTATGCGGGGTTCCTTGCCTATATCGAGCGCGACGCGGCGCATGCCGCCGCCATCGCCGGGATGCGGGCGGCGGTGCGCGATGCGAAGGCGGTGGCGACGGTCGCCGGGTTCGGCCCGCGCTTCCTCCACTCCACGGGGCAGGCGTATAAGGGCGGGCCCGCGACCGGCGCGTTCCTGACGATCACGCGCGATCCCGATCCGGACCTGGAGATTCCCGGCCACCGCGCCTGCTTCGGCACCGTCCAGCTGGCGCAGGCCAAGGGCGACACCGACGTGCTCGCCTCGCGCGGGCAGCGCGTGCTGCGCATCAACCTGAAGCATGATGGCGGCGGCATCGCCGCGCTGGCCGCGGCCGTCACCGCCGCGCTCTCCTGAAAGGATTCCTCCGTATGCGTCTTGCCATGATCGGCCTGGGCCGGATGGGTGCGAACATCGCGCGCCGCCTGATGCGCGGCGGGCATGAGATCGTCGCGTTCGACCGGAACGCTCCGGCGGTGAGCGGCCTCGCCGGCGAGGGCGCGACGGGCGCGAACTCGCTCGAGGATGTCGCGGCGAAGCTGCAGGGGCCGCGCATCTTCTGGGTGATGCTGCCGGCCGGCCCGCCAACCGAGGACACCATCGCGAAGCTCGCCGACCTCGCGAGCCCGGGCGACATCATCATCGACGGCGGCAACAGCTTCTACAAGGACGACGTCCGCCGCGCGCTCGCGCTGCAGGAGAAGCAGCTGCACTATGTCGACGTCGGCACCTCCGGCGGGGTGTGGGGGCTGGAGCGCGGCTATTGCATGATGATCGGCGGCGACAAGGCGACGGTCGATCTGCTCGATCCGATCTTCGACTGCCTCGCCCCCGGCTACGGCACGATCCCGCGCACGCCCGATCGGGTGGACAGCGACGAGGATCCGCGCGCCGAAAAGGGCTATATCCACGCCGGCCCTGCCGGTGCGGGGCACTTCGTCAAGATGGTGCACAACGGCATCGAATATGGGCTGATGCAGGCCTATGCCGAGGGGTTCGACATCCTGAAGGGCAAGGCATCGGAGAAGCTCGTCCCCGAGGAGCGGTTCGACATCAACCTGACCGATGTGGCCGAGGTGTGGCGGCGCGGCAGCGTGATCTCGTCGTGGCTGCTGGACCTGAGCGCCGCCGCGCTGGCGAAGGACCACCATCTCGACGCCTATAGCGGCAAGGTCGCCGATTCCGGCGAGGGCCAGTGGACGATCGACGCGGCTATGGAGGAGGCGGTGCCGGCCTACGTGCTCTCCGCCGCCCTGTTCGCGCGCTACCGCAGCCGGGTCGACACGACGTTCGGCGACAAGTTGCTCTCGGCGATGCGGTTCGGCTTCGGCGGCCATGTCGAGATGCCGCAGTGACCGCCGCCGCCGAGCGCGCGCCGCCCGCGACGATCGTGGTGTTCGGCGCGATGGGCGATCTGGCGCGGCGGCTGCTGGTGCCGGCGATCGTGAACCTCGCGCGCGACGGGTTGCTGGACGACGCGACGACGCTGCTGGGCGTCAGCTATCACGACGCCAACGACGCGCAGTTGCGCGGACAGCTGGACGATTTCGTCGACGATGACGACGCGTGGAAGGCGCTGCGCGAGCGGATCACCTATCTGAAGGGCGACTTCACCCAGCCGGGCACGTTCAAGGCGATCGCCAAGCAGCTGCGCGGCAACGCGATCTTCTATCTCGCGACCGCGCCCGGCTTCTTCGGGCCGATCGTGGACAGCCTGGGCGAGGCCGGGCTGCTGGACCAGGCGGACGGCTTCCGCCGCGTCGTGATCGAGAAGCCGTTCGGCACCGATCTCGCCTCGGCGCAGGCGCTCAACCGGCAGATCCTGGCTCGCGCGAGCGAGGAGCAGATCTACCGGATCGATCATTTCCTGGGCAAGGAGACGGTCCAGAACATCATGGTCACGCGGTTCGGCAACACGATGCTGGAATCGGTGTGGAACAACCGCTTCATCGATCACGTCCAGATCACTGCCGCCGAGGCGGTGACGGTCGGCACGCGCGGCAAGTTCTACGATGCGACCGGGGCGCTGCGCGACATGGTGCCCAACCATCTGTTCCAGCTGCTGGCGATGGTGGGGATGGAGCCGCCGATCAGCTTCGATGCCGACGCGATCCGGACCGAGAAGTCGAAGGTCATCTCCGCCGTCCGCCCGATCGACCCGCACGAGGCGATCCGCGGGCGCTACGCCGCGGGCAGCGTAGGCGGCAAGCCGGTGCCGGACTACCTGGCGGAGCCCGACGTCGATCCCGCCAGCCGCACCGAGACGTTCGCGGCGATGAAGGTGGAGGTGGAGACGTGGCGCTGGTCGGGCGTGCCTTTCTACCTGCGCACCGGCAAGGCGCTGGCAGCGCGCGACACCGAGATCGTGATCCAGTTCCGCGACGTGCCGCTGGCGCTGTTCCGCGAGACGGTGGTCGACCGGCTGCCGCCCAACCGGCTGGTGATCCAGATCCAGCCCGACGAGGGGATCAGCCTGGAGTTCGTGGTCAAGCGCCCCGGGCCGGTGGTGAACACCGCGCCGGTCAGCATGGACTTCCGCTACGAGGATCATTTCAAGATTGGCCAGCGCACCGGCTACGAGACCTTGCTGTACGACGTGCTGATCGGCGACCAAACCTTGTTCCAACGCGCCGACCAGATCGAGGGCGGCTGGCGCGCGGTGCAGCCGCTGCTGGATGTCTGGGCGCAGGGGACGCCCGAAAGCTATCCCGCCGGCAGCGCCGGGCCGGAGAGCGCGGATGCGCTGATGCACCGCGCGCACCGCCGCTGGCACCGTCTGGGATGAGCATGCCCATCCGCCTGCTGATCTCGGACATCGACGGCACGCTCGTCCGCAAGGACAAGAGCCTTTCCGATCCCGTGGTCGCGGCAATCGGGACGCTGCAGGACCGGGGCGTTCCGGTCAGCCTGATCAGCGCGCGGCCGCCCTCCGGCATGCTGTGGATCGCCGAGCGGCTGAAGTTGACCGGGCCGATCGGCGCGTTCAACGGCGGCACGATAGTGCGGCCGGACGGGACGGTCGTATCGGCCGACCGGCTGGAGCGCGACGTGGCGGCGCGCGCGCTGGCCTTGCTCGACCGGCCGGGCGTCGTGCTGTGGCTGTTCGCGGATGGCCGCTGGTATGCCAAGGGGCCGAGCGCGCATGACGACAGCGAGCGGCGCGCGGCCAACATCCAGCCCTCCCCGCCGGCCGACTTCGTGGGGCTGCTCGACCGGGTCGACAAGCTGGTGGGGGTGAGCGACGATCACGATCTGCTCGCCCGGATGGAAGGCGAGGTGGCGGACGCGCTGGGCGAGCATGCCACGGTCGCGCGATCGCAGCTTTACTATCTCGACGTGACCGGCCGCCGCGCCAACAAGGGCGACGGCGTAGCCGCGCTGGCCGACGCGTACGGCGTGCCGCTGGAAGCGGTGGCGGTGCTGGGCGATCAGCGCAACGACCTGCCGATGTTCGCGCGCGCCGGGCTGTCGGTGGTGATGGGCCAGGCGCCGGACGAGGTGAAGGCCAGGGCGACGCACGTCGCGAAATCGAACGACGAGGACGGCGTGGCCGACGCGATCGCGCGGTTCGTGCTGCCCGCCTGCGCAGCCGGAGACAAGCCATGAAGAAGCTGATCGCGTTCGACCTGGACGGCACGCTCGCCGAGAGCAAGCAGCCGATCCAGCCGCCGATGGCCGAGCTGCTGGGCAAGTTGCTGGGGGTCGCGGAGGTTGCGGTGATCTCGGGCGGCGACTGGCCGCAGTTCGAGACGCAGGTCGTCTCGCGCATCCCGGCGGGATCGGACCTGACGCGGCTGTTCATCATGCCGACCACGGGCACCAAGCTGTGCCGCTATCAGGACGGACAGTGGCGGCAAATCTACGCCGACCTGTTCTCCGCCGACGAGCGCGCGAAGATCGAGCAGGCGCTGAACGACGCGGTGGCGCAGCAGGGGCTGGCCGACGAGAAGATCTGGGGCGAGCGGATCGAGGACCGCGGCAGCCAGATCACCTTCTCCGGCCTCGGCCAGCAGGCGCCGCTGGACGCCAAGACCAGGTGGGATCCCGATTTCGCCAAGCGCAAGAAGCTGCAGGCGGCGCTGCAGCAGAGCCTGCCCGATTTGTCGATCAACGTGGGCGGCTCGACCTCGATCGACATCACCCGCAAGGGCATCGACAAGGCCTACGGCATGCGGCGGCTGACCGAGCATTCCAGCGTGCCGCCCGAGCAGATCCTGTTCCTGGGCGACGCGATGTACCCCGGCGGCAACGACTATCCGGTGAAGGCCGCGGGGATCGACGCGATCGCGGTGCGCGACGTGGGCGACACGCAGGCGGCGGTGGCGGCGGTGATCGCGTGTCTGGGGTGATCACCTGCCACCGTCATCCCGGCGAAAGCTGGGATCCATGGAAACCGTACCCTCCCATCTCAGACGTGCCGCCGTCCAAGGATCCCGGATCAAGTCCGGGATGACGGAAGAATGCGGAGGGGTTTTGTAACCCCAGCTGTAACCCCATCCGAACCGTTCAATACGTGACTTAGTCCACTATCGCGCGCCAGGGACTGTGCGCTCCCCCGGCCGTAGGAACCCGATTTGCGCTCCCCATTTGTTCGTATCGTCGCGTCGTTCCTGGCCACGACTCTGCCCCTCGCCACCGCGCAGGCGCGGGACACCCCTGCCCCCACCGCCACCGCCGACAAGGCCGACATCGTCGTCACCGCCTCGCGGCTCGACCTGCTGGGCAAGGCGGCGACCGCGAGCCAGGGGTCGATCACCGCGAAGGAGGTGTCGCTCCGCCCGATCTTCCGCCCGGGCCAGTTGTTCGAGAGCATCCCCGGACTGGTCGTCACGATCCATTCGGGCGAGGGCAAGGCGAACCAGTATCTGATCCGCGGCTATAATCTGGATCACGGCACCGATTTCGCCAATTTCATCGACGACATGCCGGTCAACCGGCCGACCAACACGCACGGCCAGGGCTATTCCGACCTGGCCTTCCTGATCCCGCAGATCGTGCAGGCGATCGATTACACCAAGGGCCCCTATTACGCGGCGATCGGCGACTTCGGCTCGGTCGCCTCATCGCACACGCGGCTCGCCAACGAGATCCCGACGCAGGCGATGCTGACGGTGGGGACGGACGGCTTCCAGTCGCTGTTCACCGGCGGCACCTATCAATTCTCGGACGATCAGCGGCTGCTGGGTGCGCTGGAGCTCAGCCATTATGACGGCCCGTGGCAGCCCAAGCAGGACTTCAGGAAGGTCAACGCGACTTTGCGTTACAGCCAGGGCACCGACGAGGACGGCGTCTCGCTGACGGCCATGTTCTACAAGAGCGCCGGGCTGCTGATCACCGACCAGCCGCAGCGCGCGATCGACCAGGGGCTGATCGGCCGCTTCGGCACGCTCGACCCGACGGACGCGAGCCGGTCGCTCCGCACCAGCCTATCGGCGCATGTCGACAAGCCGCTGGGCGACGGGCAGCTGGCGGTCAGCCTGTACGGCATCCATGCCACGATGACGCTGTGGAACAACTTCACCCATTATCTCGACGATCCGATCAACGGCGACCAGGAGCAGCAGGACGAGAACCGCGACACGCTGGGCGGGGCTGCCGCCTATACGTTCAAGAACGAGATCGGCGGGATCGAGAGCGTGACGGTGCTGGGCTTCCAGGGCCGGTACGATAGCAACTTCGTCGATCGCCGCCACACCGTGGGGCGCAAGACCGTGCTGAACTATTGCACGCTGGCGCAGGAGGATGGGCCGACGATCCAGTATCCGGCGCTCGACAGCTATTGCAACGCCGACCGGGTCCACCTGCTCGATCTGGGCGCCTACGTGCAGAACACGCTGCGCTGGACGTCGTGGCTGCGGACCGTCGCGGGCGTGCGCCAGGAATATTATTGGGCGAACGACACCAGCCGCGTCACCGGCACCAGCGGGCGCGGGCATCAGTGGTTCACGCAGCCCAAGGGCAGCCTGATCCTGGGGCCGTGGGCCAAGACCGAACTCTATTTCAGCTACGGCCGCGGCTTCCATTCGGACGACGTGCGCGGCGTGTTCGGCACGGTGCCCGAGGAGGGCGTGCCGCTGGCCGGCGGCAAGACGCCGCTGCTCGCCAAGACCACGGGGTACGAGATCGGGCTACGGACCGACATCGTGCCGCGCGTGCAGCTGCAGCTGGCGGCGTTCCAGCAGGATTTCGGGTCCGAGCTGGTCTACAACGCCGATGCGGGGCAGGATGAGGCGGGTGCGCCCAGCCGGCGTCGCGGCGTGGAGATATCGGCGCAGTACCACCCGTTCCGCTGGCTTGAGCTGAACACCGACCTTGCTTTCTCGAAGCCGCGCTATCGGCAGAGCGGGCTCGCCGCGTTCGATCTGGCCGGCCCGTACATCGCCGATGCGCCGGACTTCATCTATTCGGCCGGCATCCTGGTGGATGACTTCCACCATTTCTCGGGCGGGTTGCAATGGCGGCGGCTGGGCACGCACCGGCTGAGCGATGGCGACAGGGAACCGACCGACAAGGGCTATAGCGAGTTCAACCTCGACGTGGCCTACGCGCTGCCGCACGGCATCCGACTCGGGGTGAGCGTGTTCAACATCTTCGACAGCCACGACAATGCGGCGGACTATTATTACACCAGCCGCCTGCCCGGTGAGCCGGCGGCGGGGATCACCGACTTCCAGGTCCACCCGCTGGAGCCGCGATCGGCGCGGTTCTCGATCACGAAGACGCTGTAGCGGGAGCTCCCCCCTCCCCTGAAG
>CAXUMU010000024.1:12733-19320 GCA_964252145.1 uncultured Sphingomonadaceae bacterium | reverse complement strand
GCCGTGGGTCGCGGAGTCGGAGGGGCACGTCTTCCTGCACAACGGTCTGTCGCCGGAACTCGACTGCCCCGCGGCAGTTCAGGTCGAATGCCTCCACCGCAAGCTGTGGGAGCGGGCCGTGCGGATCCAGCGAACGGTCCGTAACGGCCATTGACTCGGGCCGCGGCGCGGGGCGCTCCAACGCTCTCTTAACATCTGCGTCCTAGACGCGGTGGAGAGAGGCAGAGGATGCCCATGCGGCTGATCGGACGGTACGAGCTCTGCGAGAAGATCGGCGAAGGCGCGATGGCCGAGGTGTGGCGCGCGCACGACCCGAGCATCGACCGCGTGATCGCGATCAAGCTGCTCAAGCGCGAATACCGCACCAGCGACGAATGCTCCGCCCGCTTCCTGCGCGAGGCGCGTGCGGCGGGCGCGCTCAGCCACCCCGCGATCGTGACGATCTACGATGTCGGCCAGGCCGACGGCGTGCCCTATATCGCGATGGAGCTGCTGGACGGCGTGCCGCTGGACCAGGTGCTGGCCAAGACGCACAAGCTGCCGATCGAGGCGGTGCTCTCGATCGGCAGCCAGCTCGCCCACGCGCTCGCCTATGCGCACGGCGCGGGGGTGATCCACCGCGACATCAAGCCGGCCAACCTGATGCTGTCGCGCGACGGGCGCTCGATCAAGGTGCTGGATTTCGGCATCGCCCGCGTCGCCGAGGCCGATGCGGGCATGCGCGATGCCGAGCAGTTGCGCACGCAATCCGGCCAGGTGCTGGGAACGCCGCGCTACATGAGCCCCGAGCAGGCGCTGGGCCGGCCGATCGACCGGCGGTCCGATCTCTTTTCGATCGGCGTGGTGCTCTACGAGATCGTCACCGGCGCGCACGCGTTCAACGGCACCAGCGCGGCGACGCTGGCGCTGCAGATCACGCAGCAGAACCCCCCGCCGATCGCCAGCCTGGAGCCGCATTGCCCGGGTGGCCTGCGCTACCTGATCGAGAAGCTGTTGGCGAAGCGGCCCGAGCGGCGTTTCGCCGACGGCACCGAGCTAGCCCGCGCGATCGACCGCGAGGCCAAGGCGTATGAGGCGGTGCAGACCGATTCGGCGCAGCGCGGGCGTTACCTGCCGCTGCAGGCGCGGCTGACGCTGGCGGTGGTGCTGGTGACCGCGCTGGCGCTGATCGCGAGCGTCGGCACGGTGCTGAACCGGCAGTACCGCGTGATGGAGCAGATGACGCTGGTGTCCGGCGCGTCGATCGCCTCGTTCGTCGCCAGCAACGCCGCGCTCGCCGCGGTGGACAATGCCGGGCTGCCGCCGGCGCAACGCGACTGGGCGCCGGTCCAGGCATTCATCGCCGCCGCCTCGCAGGATCAGACCGTCCGGTGGATGACGATGGTCGACAGCGACGGCATCATCCGCGGATCGACGCATCCCGAACTGATCGGCACGCGCTACCGCATCCCCGCGGGCGAGGCGCTCGTCTACCGATCGGGCGACACCACCGCGACCGATACCGCGGTGATCGACGGCCGCGCCGCGTTCCGCTTCGTCCATCCGATCCTCTACGCCGGCCGCAGCTTCGGCACGATCGAGGTGAGCATCAGCCGCGCCGGGCTGGAAGCGGCGGCGGCGACTTCGCGGCTGCTCCTTTTCGCGATGGCGGGCGTGGTGCTGCTGGTCGTCGCCGGTGCCAGCTTCCTGCTCGCCGGCCTGATCAAGCGGCCGCTGCGGCGGCTGAAGGCGGCGTTGCAGGATGCGGCGCTGGGGGATCTCGATTTCCGCATCTCGCACAGCCGCAAGGACGAGTTCGGCCAGCTGTTCGACGGTTTCAACCTGCTCGCCGCCGCGATGCAGGAGCGGCTGGAGGCGGCCGACCGCCCCGCCGGCACGCCGCGCTCGCTGGATGCGACCCAGATCGATGCGGCGCCTGCCAAAGCTGCGGCCGGCCGCGATGAGAGCGGCCGCTTCACCACCGTGCGGAGGCGATCCGCCTGATGTACGTCTGCCGGCTCTTCCACCGCGACCAGCCGTTCGAGGAGATCGACGCACGGCTGCTGGACGTCGGCACGCTCAGCGTGGGCCGCGATCCCACCGCGGACTGGCCGCTGGACGATCCGAACGGCACGCTGTCGCGCATCCACTTCACGCTGGCGGTGGAGGACGGTTCGCTGCTGCTCACCGACAGCAGCACCAACGGCACCTTCCTGGCGAATGGCGAGCGCGCGCCGCGCGACGTGCCGATTCCGATCGCGACGCGCGAGACGTTGCGGTTCGGCACGCTGTCGCTGCTGGTCGATCGGCCGGCGCAGGCGGCGCCGGGCGGCGACGTGCCGCTACTGCCCGCGGCCGGCAACACCCCCTTGCCCGGCGATTGGCTGGACGGCGCTGCGACACCGCGGCCGCGCCACCGCGACGAATCGCTGATCGAGGCGTTCTGCGAAGGCGCCAAGCTCGATTCGTCGATGCTGTCGGGAGAGGATCCGGCCCAGCTGATGCGGCGGCTCGGCGCGCTCTACCAGCAGGCGGTGCTGGGCGTCGCGACGCTGCTGTCCGAACGTGCACGGTTCAAGGGCGACCATGCGCTCGACCGCACGACGATCGGCGCGGCCGCGAACAATCCGTTCAAATGGGCACCGACGAGGCGGCTGGCGCAGTCGCTGCTGTGCGAGCCCGAACCGGGCTTCCTGGGCGGCGCGGAGGCGATGCGCGCTTCGTTCGAGGATATCGCGCACCATCTCGCCGGCCTGTCGGCGGGGGCCAACGCCGCCCTGCTCGCCGCGCTCGCCGAACTCGCGCCCGAGGCGATCGAGAAGGAGGCGTCGGGCCAGCGGTTCTCGC
This sequence comes from uncultured Sphingomonadaceae bacterium, assembly GCA_964252145.1. Classification (GTDB taxonomy): domain Bacteria; phylum Pseudomonadota; class Alphaproteobacteria; order Sphingomonadales; family Sphingomonadaceae; genus JAQGLK01. The sequence goes on along the minus strand of CAXUMU010000024.1, from coordinate 16,494 downwards.
TGCGCTCCGGTAGCGCGGTATGGCGCGATATCGTGGCGCGCCGCCATGCCGAACTGAGCGGCGGGGACCGCGCGCTCGTCGAGCGTGCGTTCACCGCGGCCTATCTGAGCGCGGGCGAGGAACCGGCGGCGACGTGAGCGCGCAACCATCGCACCGGGCGCCCGCGTTCGGCGTGCGTTCGGTCGCGCGCAGCCATGCCGGGCTGGTGCGCCGGATCAACGAGGATCGCGCGCTCGATCGGCCGGACGCGGCGCTGTGGGCGGTCGCCGACGGGATGGGCGGGCAGGCCGGCGGCGCGGAGGCGGCGAACCGCGTGATCGACGCGCTCGCCGCGGTCGATCACGGTTTTTCCGGGCCGGCATTCCTGGACGACATCGCGGGCGCGCTGCAGGGCGTGAACCGGTCGCTGCACGAGGCGGCCGGCCCCGCGGGCGGCTCCACCGTGGTGGCACTGCTGATCCACGAGGGCCATTACGCCTGCATCTGGGCCGGCGACAGCCGCGCCTACCGTCTGCGCGGCGGGGTGCTGCAGACGATCACGCGCGATCATAGCGTCGTCCAGCAGATGGTCGACCGCGGCACGCTGACCGAGGCCGAACGGCGCGCGCATCCCCGCGGCAACGTCATCACGCGCGCGATCGGGGTACGCCCGCGGGTGGAGCTCGATCGCCGGACCGCCGCGGTGGCGGACGGCGACCTGTTCCTGCTCTGCTCGGACGGATTGCCGACCTGCGTGACCGACGACGAGATCGCGCAGATTTTGGGCGGCGCGGATCTCGATCGCGCGGCGGATCGCCTGCTCGCGCTCGCGTTGGAGCGGGGCGCCCCGGACAATGTGAGCCTTGTCCTGATCGCGGTCGATCCGGACTGAGCGGCTTGCCCCTTACGCGTCATCCCCGCGAAGGCGGGGATCCATGGATACGGGGCACGACCGAACCGGGACGTCGCGCCTCCATGGATTTCCCGCCTTCGCGGGAATGACGGCTGGTGGGTCGACGCGGCTGCGCCGAACGAGAAGGTCCGCCCGGATCGCTCCGGACGGCCCTCTCACATCGACGTCGGCTCAGCCGCGATCGTCGTCGGTCGCGATCTCGCCGGGCTCGGCGTTCGGATCATAGTCCTCGGTAAAGCCGGACTCGTCCTTCTCGAACATCGACGCCATCACGTCGACGCCCTGCGCCTGGAGCTCGGCCTCGTCGGGCGAGCGGGCGACGTTGACCTTGATCGTCACCGACACCTCCGGGTGCAGCGCGATCTTCACCTCGTGCATGCCGAGCGCCTTGATCGGGCGATCGAGCACGATCTGGTTGCGGGCGAGCTTCGCGCCGTCCGCCTCCAGCGCCTCCGACAGGTCGCGCGCCGAGACCGAGCCGTACAGCTGGCCGACGTTCGATGCCTGACGGATCAGCGTGATCGTCTTGCCGTCGATGCCCTTGGCATCCTTGACCGCGGTTTCGCGGCGGGCGGCGTTGTCGGCCTCGATCTGCGCGCGGTTGCGCTCGAAGACCTTGCGGTTGGCCTCGTTCGAGCGGAGCGCCTTCTTGCGCGGCAGCAGGAAGTTGCGCGCGTAGCCGGCCTTCACCGACACCACGTCGCCGATCTGGCCGAGCTTCTCGACGCGTTCGAGCAGGATTACGTCCATGGGATCCGCTCCTTACTTCACGATGTACGGAAGCAGCCCGATGTGGCGGGCGCGCTTGATCGCCTGGGCGAGCTCGCGCTGCTTCTTGGCGGAAACCGCGGTGATGCGGCTGGGGACGATCTTGCCCCGCTCGGACACGAAGCCCTGCAGCAGGCGGACGTCCTTATAGTCGATCTTCGGCGCATCCTTGCCCGAGAAGGGGCAGCTCTTGCGGCGGCGGAAAAACGGGCGTGCCATCTTGCTCTATCCTCCTCAGGCCGCGTCGCGGTCGTCGCGGTCGCGGCGCGGGCGATCCTCGCGGTCGCGGTCGCGCGGGCGATCGTCGCGGTCGCGGCGTCCGCCGCGGTCGCCCCGGTCGCGTTCGCTGCGCTCGTTGCGGCGCATCATCGCCGACGGGCCGGCCTCATGCTCGTCCACGCGGATCGTCATGTAGCGCACGACGTCCTCGTTGATCGCGGTCTGGCGCTCCAGCTCGGCGATCGCCGCGGCGGGCGCGTCGATCTCGAGCATCACATAATGCGCCTTGCGGTTCTTCTTGATCCGGTAGGCGAGGCCGCGCAGGCCCCAGGTCTCGGTCTTGACGACCTTGCCGCCGGTATCGGTTACGATCTTGGTGGCGGTTTCCGCCAGCGCGTCGACCTGGCCCTGGGCCAGATCCTGACGCGCGAGAAACACATGCTCGTAGAGCGGCATGGTGCTCACGTCCTTCGCTTTGGCCGATCGCTGACGCCGCACCGTGCGAGCGCCCCTCCGGCTTTCGTTCAATAAAGTCCGGGGCGGAAAGGCATGGCCTCCGCCCCGGATGTGCAGGGCCATGGCCGAAAAGCGGGGGGAAGGCAAGGGTTGCGTCGCACGATCCGCCTGACTAACCCCCAACCCGTTGGTCCCGAGCGAGCATCGAGCGAAGTCGAGATGCGGCGTCGAGGGATGTCTCGACTGCGGTTCTCGACTGCGCTCGAACCTCCGCTCGACACCAACGGGGTTGGAGGGGACATCTGGGCATGCGCGCATTCATCTTTCCCGGGCAGGGCAGCCAGGCGGTCGGCATGGGCGCGGCGCTCGCCGATGCCAGTGCCGCGGCGCGCGCCGTGTTCGAGGAGGTGGACGAGGCGCTGGGCCAGCACCTGTTCCGCCTGATGCGCGAGGGCCCCGCCGACGAGCTGACGCTCACCGAGAATGCGCAAGCAGCGATCATGGCCAACGCCATCGCGACGCTGCGCGTGCTGGAGCGGGAGGGCGGCATCCGCCTGGCCGACAAGGCCGAGTTCGTCGCCGGCCATTCGCTGGGCGAATATAGCGCGCTGTGCGCCGCCGAGGCGCTCGATCTGGGCACGACGGCCAAGCTGCTGAAGCTGCGCGGCCGCGCGATGCAGGCGGCGGTGCCGGTGGGCGTCGGCGCGATGGCGGCGCTGCTGGGCGCCGACCTCGCCAAGGCGAGCGCCATCGCGCAGGCAGCCGCGCAGGGACAGGTGTGCGCCGTCGCGAACGACAACGATCCCGGCCAGGTGGTGATCTCCGGCCACGCCGAGGCGATCGGCCGGGCGATCGCGCTGGTGAAGGCGTTCGGGATCAAGCGCGGCGTGCTGCTGCCGGTCTCGGCGCCGTTCCACTGCCCGCTGATGCGGCCGGCCGCCGACGCGATGGAGGCGGCGCTGGCGGATGCCGCGTTGCGCGCGCCGCTGGTGCCGGTCTATGCCAACGTCACCGCGGCGCCGGTGGCCGACCCGACGGAGATCCGCACCTTGTTGGTCACGCAGGTGACGGGCACGGTACGCTGGCGCGAGAGCGTCGCCGCGATGGCGGAGGCGGGCGTGTCGCAGTTCGTCGAGTTCGGCGGCAAGGTGCTGGGCCCGATGGTCAAGCGCATCGTTCCCGACGCGGGCGTGACGAGCGTCGTCACGATGGACGACATCGAGGCGCTGGCGGCGGCGCTGTAGTCTCACGCGAAGACGCGAAGACGCGAAGATGGACCTCGAGACGATCGCCCGGGATGTGGTTGACCTGTCGCTGCGCGTCCATCGCGAGCTTGGGCCTGGGCTGCTGGAAAGCGTGTACGAGACGGTGCTCGCTGCCAAGCTGGCGCGATCGGGCTACCGGGTCGGGCGGCAGGTGCCGGTAT
>CAXUMU010000024.1:5193-12723 GCA_964252145.1 uncultured Sphingomonadaceae bacterium | reverse complement strand
TGCGAGGACATGCGATTCGATGGTGCGTTCCGCATCGATTTGTTGGTCGAAGACCGGCTCCTGCTGGAGATCAAGTCGGTCGAACGGCTGAACCCCGTCCATGCGAAGCAACTGCTCACCTATCTGCGGCTCGCCAGGCAGCCTCTGGGGCTGCTGATCAACTTTGGCGGAGCTACGCTCAAGGAAGGCTTGAAGCGCGTGGTCAACGGCCACACCAGCTTCGCGTCTTCGCGCCTTCGCGTGAACCAACCCGATGGAGATTCGGAATGTTCGACCTATCAGGCATGACCGCGCTGGTGACCGGCGCATCGGGCGGGATCGGCTCCGCCATCGCGCAGGCGCTGGCCGGGCAAGGCGCGCGGCTGGCGCTTTCGGGGTCGAACGAGGCGAAGCTCGCCGCCTTCCGCGACGGCCTAAGCGGCGATCATGTCGCGCTGGCGTGCGATCTGTCCGATCCCGCAGCGGTCGACGGCCTGGTGCCCCGCGCGGTCGAGGCGCTGGGCGGCAGATTGGACATCCTCGTCAACAATGCCGGCGTCACGCGCGACAACCTCGCGATGCGGATGAAGGACGATGAATGGGCGCAAGTGATCCGCGTCAACCTGGAGGCGGCGTTCCGCCTGATCCGCGCCGCCGCCCGGCCGATGATGAAGGCGCGCCATGGGCGGATCGTCTCGATCACCTCCGTCGTCGGCGCGACCGGCAATCCGGGGCAGGCCAATTACGCCGCGTCCAAGGGCGGGCTGACCGCCATGTCCAAGGCGCTGGCGCAGGAGTTCGCCAGCCGCGCCATCACCGTCAACTGCGTCGCGCCGGGCTTCATCACCTCGCCGATGACCGAAGGGTTGCCGGACGCGCAGAAGCAGGCGCTGCTGGGCCGCATCCCGGCCGGCAAGCTGGGCGAGGGCGCCGACGTGGGCGCCGCGGTCGCCTATCTCGCCAGCCGCGAGGCCGCCTACGTCACCGGCCAGACGATCCACGTCAACGGCGGCATGGCGATGCTGTAAGCCCCCGCTTAGGCTTGCATGGCGGCATCCCCGCCGTTAGGGCAGCGGCAAATAAGCCTGAAGGAAGAGAGCATGAGCGAGACTGCCGAGCGCGTGAAGAAGATCGTCGTCGAGCATCTCGGCGTCGAGGCCGACAAGGTCACCGAGGATGCGAGCTTCATCGACGATCTGGGCGCCGATAGCCTCGATATCGTCGAGCTGGTGATGGCGTTCGAGGAGGAGTTCGGTGTCGAGATCCCCGACGACGCCGCCGAGAAGATCGGGACCGTCAAGGACGCGATCAGCTATATCGAGAGCCACCACAAGGCCTGAACCGCCGGCCATCCGGCCGATCGACGGCTCCCGCCCGGTCGACCGGCGCCGGGAGCCGTTTTTGTTTGTGGGGCCTGCGCTGATTTTCGCCCGTTCGCACTGAGCCTGTCGAAGTGCCGGTGCCGGGGCTTCGACAGGCTCAGCCCGAACGGGCAAAGTAGATGCTGGAAAGGATGAGGGCATGCGGCGCGTCGTCGTCACCGGACTAGGGCTCGTGACCCCGCTCGGGGCCGAGGTCGAGACCGCCTGGGCCAATATCCTGGCGTCCAAATCGGGCGCGGCGCAGATCACCCGCTTCGACGCGACCGGTTACCAGTGCACCATCGCGTGCGAGGTGAAGCCCAAGGATCACGAATATGGCTTCGATCCGGGCAAGCGCGTGGACCACAAGGTGCAGCGCCAGGTCGATCCGTTCATCGTCTACGGCATTGATGCGGCGGGTCAGGCGATCGAGGATGCCGGCCTGCTGGAGATGACCGAGGAGGAGCGCTACCGCGCCGGCTGCTCGATCGGTGCGGGCATCGGCGGCCTGCCCGGCATCGAGAGCGAATCGCTGGTGCTGGCCGAGAAGGGCCCGCGCCGCGTGAGCCCGCATTTCGTCCATGGCCGGCTGATCAACCTGATCTCGGGCCAGGTCTCGATCAAATACGGCCTGATGGGGCCGAACCACGCGGTCGTCACCGCCTGCTCGTCGGGCGCGCACGCGATCGGCGATGCTGCCCGCATGATCGCGATGGACGATGCCGACGTGATGCTGGCCGGCGGCGCGGAAGGCGCGATCTGCCCCTTGGGCATCGCCGGCTTCGCGCAGGCGCGCGCGCTCTCCACCGCGTTCAACGATGCGCCCGAAAAGGGTAGCCGCCCCTACGACAAGGACCGCGACGGCTTCGTCATGGGCGAAGGCGCCGGCATCGTCGTGCTGGAAGAGCTGGAGCATGCCCGCGCGCGCGACGCGAAGATCTATGCCGAGGTGGTCGGCTACGGCCTGTCGGGCGACGCCTACCACGTCACCGCACCGCATCCGGAAGGATCGGGCGCGTTCCGCTCGATGCAGATGGCGCTGCGCAAGTCGGGGCTGCAGCCGTCCGACATCGACTATATCAACGCCCACGGCACCTCGACCCCGCTGGGCGACGAGCTGGAGCTGGGCGCGGTGCGCCGGCTGTTCGGCGATGCGATCCAGACGGTGTCGATGTCGTCCACCAAGTCGGCGATCGGGCATCTGCTGGGCGGCGCCGGCGCGGTGGAGACGATCTTCTGCATCCTGGCGATGCGCGACCAGATCGTGCCGCCTACGCTGAACCTGGACAATCCCAGCGAAGGCGTGGAGGGCGTCGATCTCGTGCCGCACGTGGCCAAGAAGCGGCGGGTGAAGGCGGTGCTGAACAACAGCTTCGGTTTCGGCGGCACCAACGCCAGCCTGGTGCTGATCGCCCCGCCGGAATGATGTCCGCACGGCCCATCGTCATCCCAGCGAAAGCTGGGATCTCGTGCAGCAAGGGCGCGACCCACTTGCATGAGATCCCAGCTTTCGCTGGGATGACGTTGTAGTGGCGAAGAAAAGACCGAGGCGCGGCGCGCGGTCCATCGTGATCGTGATCGCGCTGCTGATCGCGGCTGCCCTGGCGACATACCTTTACACCACCCGCGAATGGCGCGGGGCGGGGCCGGCTGCGGCGCCGCTCAGCGTCACCATCGCCGAAGGTTCGACGCTCTCCGCCGCTGCGAAGCAGCTGGAGACGGCCGGCGCGATCCGCTCGCGCAGCCGCTTCCTGCGGCTCGCCCGCATGTTCGGCAGCGACGCGGCCATCCGCGCGGGCGAATATGAGGTGCCGGCGCACGCCAGCGCCGCCGACATCCTCGCGCTGCTCCAGGGCGGCAAGACCAAGCAGCGGCTGGTCACGATCCCCGAAGGCATGCCCGCGGTGCTGGTGCGCGACCGGCTGATGGCCGAGCCGCTGCTGACCGGCGCGGTCCCGGTGCCGCCCGAAGGATCGGTGCTGCCCGACAGCTACAGCTTCGATCGCGGCGACACGCGCGCGACCGTGCTGGCCCGGATGCGCACGGCGATGGACAAGTCGCTGGCATCGCTCTGGGCCAGGCGCAAGCCGACGACCGCGGTCTCCTCGCCCCGCGACGCGCTGATCCTCGCTTCGATCGTCGAGAAGGAGACCGCGCTGCCGGCCGAGCGGCGGATGGTGGCGGCGGTCTATTCCAACCGGCTGCGGATGGGCATGAAGCTGCAGGCCGACCCCACGGTGATCTATCCGATCACGCAAGGCCGCCCGCTCGGCCGCCGCATCCGCAAGTCGGAGCTGGAGGCGGACAACGGCTACAACACCTACGCCCGCGCTGGCCTGCCGCAGGGACCCATCGCCAATCCGGGGCGGGCCTCGATCGCGGCGGTGCTGGATCCGGCGGACAGCAAGGCGCTGTATTTCGTGGCGGACGGCAAGGGCGGGCACGTGTTCGCCGACACGCTAGCGCAGCATAATGCCAACGTGCAGCGATATTATGCGATCCGGCGCGAACGGGGCGAGATGTAGCGGGGTGCCGCAAAGCTCCTCCCCGTCGTCATTGCGAGCGCAGCGAAGCAATCCGTCGCGCGACGAAGTTCGCATCAGCGTCGAGACATGGATCGCCGCCTCGCTGCGCTCCTCGCGATGACGAACGGACTTGAACCAGCCGAGTCTAAAGCCGCAGGCCCGCCGCTTCGTCCAGCCCGCACGCCAGGTTGAGGTTCTGCACCGCCGCGCCGGCCGCGCCCTTGCCCAGATTGTCCAGCGTCGCGACCAGCCGGGCCTGCCCGCGCGCCGGGTTGCCGAGCACGAACAGCTCCAGCCGGTCGGTCCCGGCGCATTGCTCGATCCCCAACTGCGCGACGTCGGCATCGCCCATCCGCACCACGGCACTGTCGCGATAGGCGTCGGCGAGCGCATCGCGCAGGTCGTCCAGCATCGGCGCGCCCGGCAGCGCGTGGAGGTGGATCGGCACCTCCACCAGCATGCCGCGATAGGTGCGCGCCACCGCCGGCTGGAAGATCGGCGGATGGTGGAGCCCGGCGCGCACCTGCATCTCCGGCACATGCTTGTGCGCCAAGCCCAGCGCATAGGTACGGAACGCCGTCTCGGTCGCGCCGGCCTGCTCGAACTCTGTGATCATCGCCTTGCCGCCGCCGGAATAGCCGGAGGTCGCGTTCACGCTGAGCAACGCGTCGGCCGGCAGCAGACCGGCGCGGACCAGCGGCCGCACCAGCGCCAGGAAGCCGGTCGGGTAGCAGCCGGGATTCGATATCCGCGTCGCGCGCGACAGCGTCTGCCGGCCGTCCGGTTCGAGTTCGGCGAACCCGTAGGCCCAGGCGGGATCGGTGCGATAGGCGGTGGAGGCGTCGATGATGCGCACGGCCGGATCGGTGACGAGCGCCACCGCCTCGCGCGCCGCATCGTCGGGCAGGCAGAGGATCACGGCATCGGCCGCGTTCAGCGCCTCGGCGCGCGCGGCAGGGTCCTTGCGGCGATCGTCGGGCAGCGTGACCACCGCGATGTCGCTGCGCTCGGCCAGCCGCTCGCGGATCTCCAGCCCGGTGGTGCCGGCCGCGCCGTCGATGAACACGCGCACGCTCATGCCAGCCGCCGCCGCGCGAGCACCGGCTCGGCATGAGCGGCGGACAGGCGCGCGACGACATCCGCCAGCGGTTCGATCGTCACCGCCATCCGATAGGCGTTGGCATGGATCATCCGATCGGCATCCACCATCAGCCCGACATGGCCGGGAAAGAAGATCAAGTCGCCGCGCCGTAGCGGTTGGCCGGGAGCGATCTCGCGCCCGAGCACGCGCTGCTGATCGCTGTCGCGCGGCGCGGCGATACCGCACAGGCCGAGCGCCACCTGCACCAGCCCGGAACAGTCGATCCCGCCGCCGCCGCGCCCGCCCCACAGATAGGGCATGCCGGTGATCCGCTCGGCGACGGCGACCGGATCGCTCTCCGGCGGATCGATCGCGCGCAGATGCCGCGGATGGACGAAGCCGCCCGCGCCGGCGACGAAACCGCGGTCGTCGACGCCGCTCAGCCGCGCCCCGATCGGCAGCGTGGCGACAAGCGGAGACTTGATGTCGGGCTCGGCGAACACCAGCGCGCTCGCTGCCGGGACGACGTGGGTCGCCTCCGGCTGCCGGCCGAGCGCATCGGCCCGCACGTAGCCGACATAATTGTCGTGCGCGCTATAGCCCCAGGCCCAGCCGGCGGCGACGTCCAGCAGCGCGAACGCTTCACCCGCGAGGAGCTGCGATACCGCGATCGCCTCGTCGCCGGGCGCGCCGCGCAGCATCGTCGAGGCGGTCACGCAGTGGCACGGCGTCGCGCGCGCGTAATGCGGTGCGAATACTCGGTCCGCCAGCGCGATATCGGCGACGTCGCGGCGCACCGCGTGCACGCGCGGATCGAGAACGACGGTCGGCCCGGCCAGCCGGAACCGCTCAGCCGGCCGCCAGTCGCGGTCCGCGCTCGACGCGCTCCTCTTCGTCGTTGCCGATGAGGCTCCCGAAGCCGTCAAGGAAATCCGCCCCTTTCGCGGTCTGCGCGACGAAGATGTTGCGACGGTCCGCCTCGTCGCGCTCGCGGCGCAGATAGCCCAGCGTGCCGAGAGTGTTCAAGGCGCGCGTGACGACGGGTTTCGACACGCCCAGCAGGTGCGCCAGCCCGCGCACGGTGTGCGGGCCGGGCTTGAGATAGACCGCCAGCAGCAGGGCCATCTGGCGATTCGTCAGATCCGGTTTGCCCGATCGGACATAGTCGACCAGCGTCTGCATCCAGCGCGATAATGCACGTTTCGACACAGGCATGTCCCACTTGCATTGCATGCGGCGCGGTAGACGCCGCCTGCTGTATGAACACGTGGACGCACGGATCGTTTCATCGGCATCACGATCTGCAGTTGATTGTCATTCGCGACAGTGAAGGATTTCAGCCGAAGCGCTGCTGCAGCATGCGCCACGCCGCGCGCAGGCCGAGCGCGTCGCCGCCCTTCGGCCGCCCGGGCTTCGCCGCCGGGCGCCAGGCGAACGTGTCGAGGTGCGCCCAGGATATATGGTTCGCGACGAACCGTTCCAGGAACAATGCTGCCGTCACCGCGCCGGCGAAACCGCCCTCGGCGGCATTGTTGAGGTCGGCGATGCCCGACTTGAGCATGTCGCCGTAGCCGGCCCATAACGGCATGCGCCACAGCGGATCGCCAGCCGCCTGGCCCGCTGCGATCAGGTCGGCGGCGAGCGCGTCGTCATTGGCGAACAGGGCGGGCAGGTCCGGCCCCAGCGCCACGCGCGCCGCGCCAGTGAGCGTCGCGAAGTCGATCATCAGCACGGGCCTGTCCTCGGTCGCGCGGGTGAGCGCGTCGGCCAGGATCAGCCGCCCCTCGGCATCGGTATTGCCGATCTCGACGCGCAGCCCCTTGCGGCTGGCGAGCACGTCGCCGGGGCGGAAGGCGTCGCCGGCGATCGCATTCTCCACCGCCGGGATCAGCAGGTGCAGCCGCACCGGCAGGCGCGCGCGGATGATCAGCTGCGCCAGCGCCAGCGCGTGCGCCGCGCCGCCCATGTCCTTCTTCATCAGCAGCATGCCGGACGCGGGCTTGATATCGAGCCCGCCCGAATCGAAGCACACCCCCTTGCCGACGATCGCGACGCGCGGATGATCGGGGCTGCCCCACTCCAGCTCGATCAGCCGCGGCCCGCGCGGGCGCACGGCGGCGCGGCCGACCGCGGCGATCATCGGATAGTCCTGCTCCAGCGCGTCGCCCTGCGTCACGCGGAAGGTGGCGCCGGCATCGTCCGCGACCGCCTGGACCGCATTGGCGAGTTCGGCCGGGCCCATGTCGGCGGCGGGGGTGTCGACCAGGTCGCGCACCAGCGCGGTCGCCTGCGCCAGCCGCACGATCTCATCGATCCGCGCGACTTCCGGCGTCAGCAGGATGCATTGGGGCGTGGGATCGGGGCTCGATCGATAGCGGTCGAAGCGGTGCTGCGCGAGCAGCCAGCCGAGAGCCGCGTCGCCCGGTGTCGCCTCGCCGATGCGGTAGGTGCCGGCGGGCAGGCGTGCGGCGGCGGGGGCCAGATCCCACGGGCCGGCGGTGGCGGTCACGCCCAGCACGGCGCTCCAGTCGGCCGGGCGCTCGGAACGCGCGCGTACCGGCATCGCCGCGGCGCGGTTCGAGGG
>CAXUMU010000024.1:3141-5183 GCA_964252145.1 uncultured Sphingomonadaceae bacterium | reverse complement strand
GAACTGGCCGGCCTTCCCCTCGAACCGCGCCGCGGCGATGCCGGTACGCGCGCGTTCCGAGCGCCCGGCCAGCCATTCGGCGAAGCCCGCGGTCGAGACCAGTTGGAGAAGGTGCGCGGGCTGGCCGCGGTCGGGCTGGAGCAGGGCGGCCAAGTCGGTCATCCGCCCGGATTAGGGTTTACGCGCACGTCATGCCAGCGAAAGCTGGCATCCCGGCGGGCCATATTTCGTCTTCGCGAGGAGCGCAGCGACGCGGCGATCCACCGCTACGCACGCCGCGTATCATGTGACGAGATGGATTGCTTCGCTGCGCTCGCAATGACGAAGGTGGGTCGAGCCGCTTCGACGCGCGCTACGCCACCGGCACCCCGTATAGATCATGCTCGTCGGCATCCTCGATCGACACTGCCACGATATCGCCCTGCGCCAGGTGCCCGGCGTCGCGCAGATATACCTCGCCGTCGATCTCGGGCGCGTCGGCCTTGGACCGGCCGGTCGCGCCGCCGTCCTGATCCACCGCGTCGATGATCACGTCCAGCGTGCGGCCGATCTTCGCCTGCAGCTTGGCGGCCGAGATGGCGGCGGTGCGCTCCATCAGGCGGGCATAGCGCTCCTCCTTCACCTCCTCCGGCACCGGGTTCGGCAGCGCGTTGGCGGCGGCGCCCTCGACGGCCTCGAACCGGAACGCGCCGACCCGGTCCAGCTGCGCCTCGTCCAGCCATTGCAGGAGATAATCGAAGTCCGCCTCGGTCTCGCCGGGGAAGCCGACGACGAAGGTCGAGCGGATCGTGATGTCCGGGCAGATTTCGCGCCACGCCTTCAGCCGCTCCAGCACGAGCGCCTCGTTGGCCGGGCGCTTCATCGCGCGCAGCACGTTCGGCGCGGCATGCTGGAACGGGATGTCGAGATAGGGCAGCACCAGCCCCTCGGCCATCAGCGGGATCACCCGGTCGACATGCGGATAAGGATAGACATAGTGCAGCCGGACCCAGGCGCTGAGCCTGCCCAGCTCGCGTGCCAGATCGGTCATGTGCGCGCGCACCGTGCCGCCCTTCCACGGCCATTCGGCGTGGCGCAGGTCCAGCCCGTAGGCGGAGGTGTCCTGGCTGATCACCAGCAGCTCGCGGGTTCCCGCGGCGACCAGCTTCTCCGCCTCGCGCAGGATCGCGTCAGGCCGCCGGCTGACGAGATCGCCGCGCAGCGCCGGGATGATGCAGAAGGCGCAGCGGTGGTTGCAGCCTTCCGAGATCTTCAGATAGCTGTAGTGGCGCGGGGTCAGCTTCAGGTCGCGTTCCGGCACCAGGTTCAGGAACGCCGACGGCGGCATCGGCGCCGCCTCGTGCACCGCGCCGACCACCTGCTCATACTGATGCGCTCCGGTGACGGCCAGCACCTGCGGGAAGCGGGCACGGATCACCTCGGCCTCCTTGCCCATGCAACCGGTGACGATGACGCGGCCGTTCTCGGCGATCGCCTCGCCGATCGCCTCCAGGCTCTCCTCCTTGGCGCTGTCGAGGAAGCCGCAGGTGTTGACCAGCACCACGTCGGCGCCGGCATAATCGGGCGACATGGCGTAGCCGTCCGCGCGCAGCTTGGTGAGGATGCGCTCGCTGTCGACCAGGTTCTTCGGGCAGCCGAGCGAAACCATGCCGACCTTGGGCGGGGAGGGGAGTATCGTTGCCATGCGAAGGCGCGCACATAGGCGCGTACGGCGGATTTTGCGAGAGTTGGTTGTCGCCCTCTCCCGCTGGCGGGAGGGCAATCATCCCCTTACGCCGCGAATATCGCATCCGTACCCCGGCGCAGGCCGGGGTCCAGCTATGCGCGGCCCGTTGCTGGACCCCGGCCTGCGCCGGGGTACTGCTCCTCGTTCGAGGGGGACAGGTACAAGCGGGAAAGGGGTTAGCCGCGCGGGAGATATTGCAGCGGATCGACCGGCAGGCGCTTGTTGCGGATCTCGAAGTGGAGCTGCGGCTCGGTCGCTGAGCCGGTCTCGCCGGCGCGGGCGATCAGCTGGCCGCGCTTTACCGCCTGGCCGCGCG
>CAXUMU010000024.1:0-3086 GCA_964252145.1 uncultured Sphingomonadaceae bacterium | reverse complement strand
ACCAGCAGCTCCTCGGCATTGCCATAGGCGGTGATCCAGCCGTCGCCGTGGCGCAGCAGGATCAGCCCGCCATAGATGCCGAGATCGCCGACATAGGCGACCACCCCGTCCGCCGCGGCCAGCACCGGCGTGCCCAGCGGCGCGGCGATGTTGATCCCGTTGGATTTGCGCCCACCGCCCAGCGGGCCGAAGCGGGTGAGCAGCGGCCCGGTCAGCGGCCAGGCGAAGCGTCCGGAGAAGCGCGCGGGCTCGCCGACGGCGGCGCTGGCGGGCAGGCGGCGCGTGGGGCGGGCGACGGGCACGGCCGGCGTGTCGTTCGCCGCCAGCGCCGGTTCCGCGCCGGGGCTGAGTTCGTCGATGTCGACGCGGAACGCCTGCGCGCGCTGCTCCAGCGACATGGTCGCGACCTCCGCCCGGCTGGGCAGCAGCAGCCGCTGGCCGGTGCGCAGGATGAACGGTTCGCGCAGATGGTTGGCGGTGGTCACCTGCGACCAGTCGACGCCGTAGGCGCGCGCGATCGCGATGCCGGTCTCGCCCGCCTTCACCTGGTGCCAGCGCCCGCCGGGGATGCGCAGCCGCTGGCCGGCGCGCACGGTATAGGGCCAGGCGATGTCGTTCGCGCGGGCGATGCCCTCGGCGCCCGCGCCGGTGCGTTCGGCGATCCGGCCGAGCGTGTCGCCGGGGCGGACGCGGTAGGTCGATTCGCGCACCTCGGCCGCATCGGGCACGACCGCCTTGACCGCCCAGGCCGGCGGCACCTTGGCGGCGGGCGGCACGACGACCGTCTCGCGCGGCGGCTCCGGCGCGGGCGCATAAGGCGGCGGATAGGTGCGGACCGCACCGTTCGCCGGATCGGGCCGGTCGCCCGGAATGCACCCCGCCAGCAGCAGGATCGCGGCGCAGGCGGGGCGGACGGCGGAAGTCATCTGGCGGACGAGTTAACCATGTCGGGTGGCCGCGCGCCAGTATAGATCCTCCCCGGCACGGGGAGGAGCTAGGCAGGCGTCAGCCGGTCGATTCCGCCCATATGGGCGCGCAGCACCTCGGGCACGTCCACCGAGCCATCGGCCTGCTGGTAATTCTCCAGCACCGCGACCAGCGTGCGGCCCACCGCCAGCCCGGAGCCGTTGAGGGTATGCACGAACCGCGTGCCCTTCTCGCCCGCCGGCCGGTAGCGCGCTGCCATCCGCCGCGCCTGGAAGTCGCCGCAGTTGGAGACGCTGCTGATCTCGCGGTAGCGGCACTGGCCGGGCAGCCACACCTCCAGATCGTAGGTCCGCCGCGCGGTGAAGCCCATGTCGCCCGCGCACAGCAGCATCCGCCGGTAGGGCAGGTCCAGCGCCTCCAGGATCGCCTCGGCCGCGCCCAGCATGCGCTCATGCTCCGCCTCGGACTGCTCCGGCGTGGCGATCGCGACCAGCTCGACCTTCTCGAACTGGTGCTGGCGGATCATGCCGCGCGTGTCCCGGCCGGCCGCGCCCGCCTCCGAGCGGAAGCAGGGGGTGAGCGCGGTATAGCGCAGCGGCAGCGCGGCCTCGTCCAGGATCGTCTCGCGCACCAAATTGGTCAGGCTCACCTCGGCGGTGGGGATCAGCCAGCGGCCGTCGGTGGTGCGGAACAGGTCTTCGGCGAACTTGGGCAGCTGGCCGGTGCCGAACGCTGCCTCGTCGCGCACCAGCAGCGGCGGCACCGTCTCCTCATACCCCCGCGATCCCTGCGCATCGAGCATGAACTGGCCGAGCGCCCGGTTCAGCCGCGCCATCTGCCCGCGCAGCACCACGAAGCGCGCGCCGGAAAGCGCGATGCCGGCCTCGAAATCCATGCCCAGCGCCGGCGCGAAATCGGCATGCTCGCGAGGGCTGAAGTCGAACGCGCGCGGTTCGCCCCAGCGGGCGAGTTCGACATTGTCGTCCTCGCCGCCGCCCGCCGGCACGTCGGCGGCGGGCAGGTTGGGGATGGCTGCCAGCGCCTGCTCCAGCGCCTCGCCCGCGTCGCGCTCGGCCGCCTCCAGCCCCGGCAGGTCCTGCTTGAGCGCGGCGACCTCGGCCATCAGCGTCGCGGCGGTCGCCTCGTCACGCCTTGCCTTGGCCTGGCCGATCGCCTTCGACGCCTCGTTGCGGCGCGTCTGCGACGCCTGCAGCGCGGTCGTCGCGGCGCGGCGCGCGTCGGCCAGCGCGATCAGTTCGGCGGCGCGGGGCGGCTGGCCGCGCCGTTCCAGGCCGGCGTCGAACGCGGCGGGACCGTCCCGAATGAGCGCGATGTCGTGCATCGCCCGCGCCTATGCGGTGCCCGGAACGACCGTGCAACCCCATGCGGCAAGCGGCGTTGACCGACACGCAAACCATAAGGAGACCCGGATGCGCGTTCCCCACAACAGCCTCATCGCGGTCGCGGACGGCCGTAAACTGCTGTTCCTGCGCAACGAGGGCGACGCCGACAAGCCGGTCTTCCGCACCGAGCAGGTCGAACAGCAGGACAATCCGGCCGACCGCGACCAGAAGAGCGACCGTTCGGGGCACGCCTCGTCCAGCGTAGGGCCGGGCGGCAACTCCATGCAGGAGGCCGATTTTCACCAGATCGAGGAGGATCGCTTCGCCGCCGGCGCGGCCGACCTGCTGAAGCGCAGGGTGATGAGCGGCGACTATAAGTCGCTGATCGTCGTGGCGCCGCCGCGCACGCTGGGCGAGATGCGCAAGCATTATCACAAGGAGGTGAGCGACCGGCTCTCGGCCGAGTTCGCCAAGGACCTCACCAACCACCCGCTCGACGAGATCGGCCGCATCCTGGCCGCCGCGGATTGACAAGGACCCGCTCGGTCCGCCGCCCGCTTGCGCCGACTGGTCGCCAAAGAGGTGGGGAACGGCCGGGCGCCTACCTAGTTTGTTTCGGTACTGTAGCTAAATCATCGAGGAGCAGAACGATGAAGACCGCCACTTTCCTGACCGCCGCCGTCGCCGCGCTGATCGCCGGCCCGCTCGTCGCGCAGACCCCCAACAGCCCCGCCGCCAACGCCGCGCCCGCCGCGGCGCCGGGCGGCCCCGTGGACGCCGGCGCCCGCGTTAACGCCGCGCCAGGCGGCGCGGTCG
>CAXUMU010000023.1:1918-20308 GCA_964252145.1 uncultured Sphingomonadaceae bacterium | reverse complement strand
TGATGGACGTCGCCGGGGAGGCGCAGGCGCTCGCCGCCGCGCTCAACCACTCGGCGTTCAACACGGCCAACGCGCTCGGCCCCTGGCTCGGCGGGATGGCGATCGCCGCCGGCTGGGGCTGGACCTCCACCGGCTGGGTGGCGGCCACGCTGGCGGCAGGCGGACTCGCCATGTGGGCGGTCGCGGTCGCGACGGACCGGCGATCCCCCTTCCAGACAAGTGCGGACGCCGGTCTCCGCTAACTCGCAACCTGAGAAGACACGAGCGCGATGGGCACGTACCGCGCCGGGCTTCAGGCTCCGCTTGGCCGGGCGTCAAGATGCTGGCGGAACCAGCCGTCGATCGTCTCGGCGGTGGTGTCGATCACCTCGGGATGGTCATAGAAGTGGAGGTGCGGGGTGTCGCCCCGCCACGCCAGCTGCTTGTCCGCAGTCGCCGCCAAATCGAAGTGGCGTCGGGAGGCGTCGGGCAACATGCATTGGTCCGAATGCACCATCAGCCACGGCGTGTTCAAACGGCTGGCGGCTGAGAGCGACTCGTAGGCGAGCAGGTCGGCGTCGCTCTGCACGGCATAGCGGTTTTCCCAGACGCCGCGGTCGGCCCAGGGTTGATACCAGCTCCACACCAGTTCGCCCGGCATGCCCACGTCGGTGCGGGTCTTGTCGACCGCGGGAACGTATTCCGCCTCGCCTGTGTCTGCGTACTTGGCCTTGGCGGCGTTCGCCTTGTCGAGATGCGCCTGGTAACCCTCCTCGGTCAGCCAGGCGATGTCGCCTTCATGGTCGCGGTATTGCCCCGCCACCGTCGCGAACACGCGGATGCGCGGGTCGTCGGCGGCCGCCGGCAGCATCTCCGACGACCCCTGGCAGATGGCGAGCCCGGCGATGCGCCCGGCGTCGACCTCCGGCCGCGACGCCAGATAGGAGACTGCGCTGACGATGTCCTCAACCTTCGCCGCGGGGTTCTCCCAGCAGCGCGGCTCGCCGCCGCTTTCGCCGCGATAACGCGGATCGAACACGAGCGCTGCATATCCCTTGGCCGCCATACGCGTCGCATATTCGGTCGGCACCTGTTCCTTGCAGAAAACACACGGACAAGGTCTCCCAATGGAGGTACGCCGATCATGAGGTGGCGCTCGAAAAAGGCCACTACGGACCGAGCGCGTTGGCGGTATTGAATGCCGAGTGATTGAGCGCGGCGGCAAGCGCCTGCGCCTCCCCAGCGATACTCATCAAGCGTGTCATCGCGGGCGGGTGGTTTGCCAAACAGGGCGCCCGTTCGACCACGCCTTCCTGCCGATCAACGGTGCGCTGGTCGACTGCCCTTCCTGCAGCCACCGCGCGAGCAGGAGGCGGTGATGGACCCCGGAGGAAGCAGTCCGCGCGGCGCGAATGCTCGGCGCACGCGCGATCACGCCCATCCACTACGGCGCACTCCACCGGCCGCCCCAGTATGTGGAGACCAGCGATCCGACCGACCGCCTCCGGGCAGTCGCTGACCGGATCGGCATCCCGGTGGAGATCCGCGAACCGGGGGAATGGCTCGATCTCGGCTGAGCCGCTCCGCCATGCGCGAGAAGGCGTGAACTGGACTTTCGCCCAAGGTCGGGCGACATCGCCCCACGGGCGCAC
Source organism: uncultured Sphingomonadaceae bacterium (assembly GCA_964252145.1). Lineage (GTDB taxonomy): Bacteria > Pseudomonadota > Alphaproteobacteria > Sphingomonadales > Sphingomonadaceae > JAQGLK01. Next base: position 18,677 of record CAXUMU010000023.1, on the reverse strand, counting down.
GCATCAGGTGGGAGGCGCGTGCTTTCGCGGCAGCACCGGCCGTCGCGCTCGACGGCTCGAGCTCGTGCACCACTATTGCGTCTGGCTCGAAAAGGCGGGGATCAGCGCGGGGTAGGTGTTCCGCAAGTTGACCCCACAGGGCCGGCTCACGACCAAGGCGATGAGCGCGCAAGGGATTGTCCTGGTGATGAAGGCGGCGGCAGGCTATTCGCCCGAGCTGTTCTCCGCCATTCGTTGCGTGCCGGGTTCCTGACCGACGCGGGGCGGCAGAACGCCAATCTGTTCAAGTCGAAGGAGCACAGCCGCCACGCCTCGCTCCAGATGGTCGCCGAATATATGCGCGACCACGAGCGGTTCCGCGAGCATGCTGACGAAGGCTTCTGTGAAGCGGCGCCGACGTCGGCCGGAGGACGATATGGGAGCGCGCTCTATACCTGTCCGAGCACGAGCGCTCCGCCTTGGCCTCGATCGATGCGGACGCCCTGCGGGAGCTTGTCGAAGAGGCGGTCGAGAGCACCATGTCGAGTGCGCTGCACGGCCTGCGGCTTGCGAGCTGCGGCCCCTATGTCGCCGAACGCCTGCGGCGGTTCGAGCGCGATCTGGCCGAGTATGCCAAGGCGAGATCCGCGCATAAGCGGAACGACACCCGCGCGGGCGATGAACGCGGGCAGCGACCCGGTCTGGGCGGTTCGCGAGATGCAGAGCCGGATGGCCGAAGAGGGCCAAGAGCGCGAGCGGTTCCGGATCGGCGACCTGATCCCACTCGATGCCGCGCGCGAGTGGGCGCTCTTTGGCCGGCTCAGGCCGAGACCGCGTGCTCCGCGCCGAAGGTGATCACCGGCGCGCCCTCCGGTATGTAGTCCACCGCATTGGGCGTTCCCTCCTCGCGCCACATCTCGTAAGCAATCTCGCGCACGATCTTGCCGTCCCGCATCTCGAAGACATGGCTGAGCCGAACCGCCAAGTCGCTCCCGACGGGAAAGGGCAGGTTGGGCATCTCGTCGCCGACGACGGTGATGTGGCCGATCTGGTCGTCGAACACGAAGCGCTCGGTCGCGAAGCGTCGCAGGGGGATGACCTTGCGATACTGCACGGTCCGGAAGATGCCGCGATACGCTTCCAGGATCTCGGCGCGATCGTTCATGATGACGCCGCGGGTGGGCGCCTCCCACGAGATATCGTCGGCGTAGAGCTCGATCGCCTTCTCGACCAGCTCGGGCGTCTCGTTGTGAAAATGCGCTTCGACCACCTTGATATTGCGCGCGACGATCTGATCATGCGTCAAGGCGCTGTCAGGCAGGCTGGTGTCCACCTCCATCGCGTGGTCCGTCAGCCGCTCCACCCCTGCCATGTCTCTTGCTCCTTGCCCTTCAACCGCGATGGCGGCTGTCGACGATATGATTGGTGAGTTCGCCGATTCCCGTGATCCGCACGGTGACGGTCGATCCAGGAGTCATGTAGATTTTGGGGTTACGCCCGAAGCCTACGCCGTCGGGCGTGCCGGTCAGGAACACGTCGCCGGGCCGCAGCGTCACATGCCGCGAGGCGAAGGCAAGCAGCGCGCCGACGGAGAAAACCATCTCGGCGGTGGAGCCGGACTGCATGGTCGCCCCGTCGACGACCGTCTCGATGTGGAGGTCGGCGGCATCCAGCGCGTCGGCGGTCACCACGGCGGATCCGATCGCGCAGCTGCGTTCCGAGTTCTTGCCGAGCGCCCATTGCCCGGTGCTGAGTGTGGTCGCCTGGACCTGGGCGCCGCGCGCGCTCACCTCGTTGGCGACGGCATAGCCGAACACGCCGCGCCCGGCGACGTCCGGGGCCGCGTCGGTCAGGGTCGCGCCGACGATCGCGGCGAGCTCCCCTTCCCAGTCGAGGCCCGCCGGCTCGGCAAGCGGCACCGGAATCCGACCGCCATCGACGTTGAGCTCGGCGGTCCAGCGCGCAAACAAATTGGGGAAGTCGGGTGTCGGCAGCGACGACTCGGCTCCGTGCTTGCGGTAGTTGATCGCCGCGCAAATGATCTTGGCATCGCGCGGGACCGGTGGCGCGGGCGAGACATCCGCGAGCGCGAACTGCGCTACGGCTGTCTCGGCCGCATGGGCGCGCCAATGCTCGAGGTCGTCGTAGAAGCTGTCGATGTCCGCCAAGTCGGCAATGCCGCCGTCGACGACCACGCCCATGCGGCGATTACGGAACCGGGCCGCCGGGCTGTGGGTGTAGGCCATGAAGCGCATTGAGAAGCTTCTCCGACGTCAGCGGCCGCTGGGAAAACGAAGGTCGACCGTGCTGGTGGCCGGGTCGGGCCAGCGCACCGAGACCGTCTTGGTGCGGGTGCAGAACGCGAGCGCGCCCGGGCCGAACAGCTTGGTCTCGGTGAACGCGCTGTCCTTCCATCCCCCGAAACCGTGGAAGAAGGTGGGAAAAGGAATGGGTACGTTGACCCCGACCTGTCCCGCCTCGACATCGTCGATGAAGCGTCGCGCCAGCGCGCCATCGCGGGTGAAGATGGCGGCGCCATTGCCGAGCGGGTGGCCGGCGACGATGGCGACCGCGTCCTCGTAGCTGTCCGCGCGCACCACGGACAATACGGGCCCAAAGATCTCGTCGGAGTGAAGGGCCATCCCGCTGCGGACGTTGTCGATCACGCTCGCGCCCAGCCACCAGCCCTCGCCGCGTGCGCGCTCCCGGCCGTCGACGACGAGCGTCGCGCCCTCGCCCGCCGCGCCCTCGATGTATCGGCTTACCCGGCGCAAGCTGTCTTCGGAGATGACCGGGCCCATGTCGTTGGCGACGTCGCGCGGATCGCCGACCTTGAGGGCCGCTGCCCTGGTCCCGATCTTACCAACCAGCGCGTCGCCCGCCTCGCCGACGGCGACGACGACCGACACGGCCATGCAGCGCTGGCCGGCGGCGCCGAACGACGCCGAGACCGCGGCGTCGGCGGCCAAGTCCAGGTCCGCGTCAGGCAGCACGATCATGTGATTCTTGCCGCCGCCGAACGCTTGGACGCGCTTGCCCGTGGCAACGCCCGCGGCGCGGATCGCGCGGGCCACCGGCGTCGAGCCGACGAAGGTTATCCCCGCCACGTCGGGATGGTCGACCAGCGCCTCGACCACCTCGCGGCCGCCATGAACGACATTGAGAACGCCGCGCGGCAGCCCCGCTTCGAGGAACAGCTTGGCGAGGCGGGTCGAGGCCGACGGCACCCGCTCGCTCGGCTTCAGCACCACGGTGTTGCCGGTGGCGATCGCAGTCGCGACCTGGACGACGGGAATCAGGATCGGGAAGTTGAAAGGGCTGACCGCGGCGATCACGCCGATCGGGAAGCGGACTTCGAACGCGTCCATGCCCGCCGCCGCCGCGGCGCTGAAGGGGGTCGCGGACCAGGTGCCGACCGATGCCGCCTGGCCGAGCACCTCGATCGCACGGTCAACCTCGGCGGTCGCGTCGGCCACGGTTTTGCCGAGTTCCGCGATGATTAGCTCGACGAACTCGGCCCGTGCGCCCAGCACCGCCTGGCGGAGCGTCAGCATCCAGTTCGCGCGCGCCTGCAGTCCGGTCGCGGCCCACGCCTTGCCGGCACGCCGCGCGGACGCGACCGCAGTATCGATGTCTGCGGCGGTAGCGACCGCCACCCTGCCCGACGCGGCGCCGGTGCTCGGGTCGGCGATGAGCGCCGTTTCCGTGGACATTACGCTTTCGCCGTCGATGACGTGGCCTACTTCCAGCATGCACCCTCGCCCAAACGCGCCGGCCTATTCGGCCTTGACTGGACGATGCCCCATTAATGACAATACGTCAATACCGCTCGAGTGCTCCGGATGCGGGCTCAATCGCCCAGGATTTCGGCCTTGTGACTCCGCAGCCAATCCCGCAGCCTGGTCGCCGGCCGGCCCGTCAGGAATTCAACAATGTCGATCTTGCGCCAGACCGTCTCATTGTCTTGCTCGAACTGGAAGTAATCAAGGAAATATCGGTCCGCGTCGGGGCGTCCGATATAGGCCCGTACGCCATCGCCGCAGAGTCTGACGAAGGTCTCGTCGGATCCGTCGTACGCGATTTCCTCTCCCAAGGCTTCCGTCATGACCGCAGCGACCTCGTCGAACCACATCACGTCGTGGCCATTGTCGAGATTATAGGTCTGGCCGATGTGGCGCTGGTCGGCAGACAGGAGGATGGCGGCCGCGCAAGCGGCCACGTCGACGGTGTCGATGAAGCCCATGCGCCGGTTGCGCGGGAGGGCGAGCACCCGTTCGGCCCGGATCGGTCCGTTAAACTGGGTGACAAAATTCTGCATGAAATAGGATGCGACATTGATGTAGGTGACCAATAACCCGCTCGCCTCAAGGATCTTCTTCGCCTGCAGGTGCTGCACGGCCATGCCGCCGCCGTATCGCTTCAACGCCTCCGGAACGCGGGTCAGCGTCATGCCGGGCGGGTCGGCAAGCAGGCGTACGATGTGCCGCAGGCCGTGGTTCCGGCGAGCCGCGAATACAAGGTTCGTCATCGCGCGCTCCTCGTCCAGGAAGTCTGGGGTCACCACGAACAATCCGTCCAGCCCAGCCAACGCGCACTCCACCGACGGAAGGTCGTAATAATCGGCCAGCGCGATCCCAGCGCCGGGAAAGGCCTCAACGAGCACGGCGCGATGCGCTTCGTTGCGGATGATCAGCCTGAGCTGCGAAGAGGGCGAGCGGTCGGCGATCTCCTGCGCCAACGGGCGACCGATATGCGCATTCGCCCCGAAGACGCCGATGTGGCGGAGCGGCGGCTTGCGGTGCGCGCCCCGTTTCGCCTCTTCCCCGTTCCCCATCGCGGTCAGGCCTTGCGGGGCAGCTTGCGATCGACCAGGTGCCTGGATTCATCGATCAGGTCGTTCGCCAGCGCGTCCGAGATGCCCAAGAACCGCATGCTGATTCGCGCGAACAGGTCCTCCGTCGCGTCCGTGTCGTCGTTCGCCATCGCGTGGTGGAGTTGGCCGAGCAGCAGCCAAGGATAGGCCTGCATCCAAGCGCGGTGCCCACCGACCGGCGTCAGGTAACCACTGTTCACGGCGTCGCTCTCAGCGGCTTCCATGAACGGCACCGACACCTTGAGCAGCTCGGCCACGAAGATGTGCGGGCGGCCGATCATCCAGCGCGTCGCCGGATCGTCCAGCAGCGTGCGCACGACCACATGCGCGCCGATGCAGGGCAACAGCTCGACGCGCGGCGTGTCGTTGAATATTTCCGTGACGGCCGTAGCAACGCGCTCGATCGTTTCGCCGGCCAGAGCCGCAGCGACTTCGTCGACCGACTTGAAATGGTTGTAGAACGATCCGTGCGCTACGTCCGCTTCGGCCGCGATATCCTTGACTGTCGTGGCTTCCACGCCTTTTTGGTCGTAGAGGCGGTGCGCCGCGTCGAGCAGCATCCGACGGGTCCGCGCGCGACGGCGATCGTTACGGTTCTGGGCTGGGGCGCTTTCCGACACCCTCACTCCTATGCGGTTCGGTTCTTGGAACGGGCACGCTATCCGAGCTACCCGACCGGGTCAATGACAGGCTGGCCGTTGCAGCAGAGACTGTCACTATTGACATTATGACCAAGAAAGATGGAAGTGCGGCGACAAGCACGGACGGTGAGCAGCGATGGGTGAGGATACGGCAGAGCGCGGGACGGTATCCTGCGACGTGGCGATCGTCGGGGCGGGGCCGGTAGGCGCAATGCTTGCGGCGCTGCTGGGACAGCTCGGGCTGCGCGTGTTCGTCGGCGACGCCTCGACCGAGCTCTACCCGCTTCCTCGCGCGGCCGTGTTCGACCAGGAGATCATGCGCCTGTTCCAGCAACTGGACCTGCTGGACGACATCGCGCCCTTCATCACCCCTTCCAAACGCTACATCGTGCGCAACCGGGACATGACGGAACTGCTCGCCTTCGACCTGCAGGTCCCCGGCGACACCGGCTGGGCCTATTACATGCTCTACCAGCCCGGCATCGAAGGCGCACTTCGCGCCCGCCTGGAGCGCGACCCGCACGTCGAGTTGCGCACCGGCTTACGGTTCGACCGGCTGGAACAGGGGGGCGACGTCGTCCGCTCGACCTGGCACGATGGCGCCGCGGCGGTCGAGGTCGCGTCTCGCTACCTGGTCGGCTGCGACGGATCATGGAGTCCCGTGCGTGGCATCATCGGCGGCTCGCTGAGCGATCTCGTGTTCGACGAGCCTTGGCTGGTGCTCGACGTCGTCGTCGATCCCGACAACGACCTGCCGACCGACAACATCCAGCATTGCGATCCAGACCGGCCAACCAGCTTCATCGTGATGGGCGCCAACCGCCGCCGATTCGAGTTCATGCTGAAACCGGGCGAGGAGCCCGAGGTGATGCTGACCGACGCCACCGTCCAACGGCTGATCGCGCCCTGGTGGACGAGGGGCGTGCGACAGATCGAGCGGCGGGCGGTCTATCGCTTCCACGCGCTGATCGCGGACCGCTGGCGGTCGGAACGCGTGTTCCTGGCCGGCGACGCCGCGCACCAGATGCCGCCCTTCGCCGGCCAGGGCATGTGTTCGGGGATGCGCGACGCGGCCGCGCTCGCGTGGCGGTTCGCCCTTGTCTTGCGCGGGGAGGCCGCGGACGCGCTGCTCTCCACTTATCAGGCGGAACGCGAGCCGCACGTGCGGGCGATCACCGAAGCCGCGATGGGGATCGGACGGGTCGTCTGCACGCTCGATCCCGAGGTCGCGGCAGGCCGGGACGCGCAGATGCTCGCCGCGCGCGCCGCGGGCGAGCCGTTGCCCGACATCAGCTCGCCGCCGTTGGGTCTAATCTTCGGGTTGCCGGGCACACCGCGCGCCGGCGAGCGCTTCTTCCAGCCCGTATCGGGCCATGGCGAGCAGTTGACACGCATGGACGACGTGCTCGGCGTCGGCGCCTGGCTGATCTTCCGCCCCGAGCCGGAGGCGATCGACGCGCCGGGGTTGCGAGTCGTCGGACTGGACGACCCGGTGCTGCGGGGCTTCCGCGACGAGATCGATCAATGGTTGAGCGGCGTCGGGGAACAAGCGGTGCTGGTCCGGGCCGATCGCTACGTGTTCGGGACCGGCGAACCGGCCGCGTTGGCCCAAAGCTATGCCAGGCAGCTCGCCGGCGAGGCAGCCCGCGCCGTCCTGGAACGAGCTGCTTGATGTTCGACGGGCAGATCATGGCGGGTCAGCGCATCCTGGTGACCGGCGGCGGCTCCGGGCTAGGCAAGGCCATGGCCGAAGGCTTCCTGGCCCTTGGGGCCGACGTCGCCATCTGCGGCCGACGCGCGCAGCTGTGCGCCGAGGTTGCCGCCGACTGGCGCGATCGCTTCCCCGGCCGCGGCGTCGAGAGCTTCGGAGTCGATATCCGAGACGCCGGCGCAGTAGAGGCCATGGTCGAGGAGATCTGGCGCACCGGTTCGCTGACCGGCCTGGTCAACAACGCCGCCGGCAATTTCGTGGCGCAGACGCACGAACTGTCCTCGCGCGCCTTCGACGCGGTCGCGAACATCGTGTTCCATGGCACCTTCTACGTGACCAACGCGGTCGGCCGGCGCTGGATCGCCGCGGCGGTGGACGGGGGCTGGCGGCTCGGCCTACCCTATCGCAGCGTGCTCAGCATCGTCACCTCTTGGGTGCTGAACGGGTCGCCCTATGTCGTGCCCTCCGCGATGAGCAAGGCGGGTATCTCGGTGATGACCAAATCGCTGGCGGTCGAATGGGCCAAGTTCGGGGTCCGGCTCAATGCCATAGGCCCCGGCGAGATCCCGACCGAGGGGATGAGCCGCCGGTTGAATCCTGGCGACAAGTCGGGCGACCATAGCGTGCTCAGCCGCGGCAACCCGATGGGTCGCGTCGGCGACCTGAGGGAGCTGCAGAACCTCGCCACTTTCCTGATGGCGCCGGGCATGTGCGACTGGCTGTCGGGCGAGACGATCATGATGGACGGCGCCAATGCGCTGGCGACGGGTGGCAACTTTTCCGCGCTCGCCAGCTGGTCGGCCGAGGACTGGCGCGAGGCGCGCGAGCGGATCGAGGCCCAGAACGCGACCGACCGCCAGGCGCGCGCCGCGCCGACAACGATCAAAGCCTGACCATCTGCCGGCGTCGGGATGCACCCTGACCAACTTCAGCGACTATGGCGGGACGGAGTTCCGTCGGGATCGGGGGAGGTGGTACGCGTGGCACTGCTCGGCCCCGATGCGCCCGGCGGTACCTTCACGCACTAGGAAATTTACTTGATCCCCTGGGGAGAGCGGCCTCCGGCGCTCGCCGACGCTCACTCCCCGTCGGGTAGTGCGCGTTCGCCGACGATGGCGATGCCATAGGCGTCCAGGCCGACGATGCTGCGGTGTGCGTTTGTCAGCAGCACCATGTCGTGGACGCCGAGATCGGCCAGGATCTGGGCGCCGATTCCATAAGTGCGCAGGTCCATCTCCGTTTCAGGAGCGACGCCCGCGAGTTGCGACAGGCGGCCCGCGCCTTCGTCGTGCAGCACCACGATCAACCCCGATCCCGTCCGGCCGATTTCCGCCATGGCGCGCTGCAGGATGCGCTTGCGCGGGCCGGAACGGCCGAGCATGTCGTCAAGCAGCGAAACGGCGTGGACGCGCACCAACGTCGGCTCGCCGGGTGCGACCCGGCCTTGTTGCAGCACCAATTGTTCGGAGCAGTCTATCTTGTTGCGGTACACGATCGCCTTCCATACCCCGCCATAGTCGCTGGTGAACGCGCGCTCGCCCACGCGCTCGACCAAATGATCGTGACGACGGCGGTAGGCGATCAGGTCGCGTATGGTGCCGATCTTGAGGTGGTGAAGCTGGGCGAAGGTGACGAGGTCGTCGAAGCGGCTCATCGTGCCGTCCTCGTTCATGATCTCGCAGATCACGCCCGAGGGGTTGAGCCCCGCCAGCCGCGCCACGTCCACCGCCGCCTCCGTGTGCCCGGCGCGCACCAGCACGCCGCCATCGCGCGCAACCAGCGGAAAGACATGACCCGGCGTCACGATCTCGTCGCGGCCCTTTCCCGCGTCGATCGCCACCGCGACCGTGCGCGCGCGATCGGCCGCCGAGATGCCCGTCGTCACCACGTCGCGCGCTTCGATGCTCGTCGTGAAGGCGGTCTCGTGGCGCGTGCCGTTGTTGCGGCTCATCAGCTGGAGGCCGAGCTCGTCGACCCGCCGCTTGCTGAGCGCCAGGCAGATCAGGCCGCGGCCGTGCTTGGCCATGAAGTTGATCTTTTCGGGCGTCGCCATCTGCGCGGGGATGACCAGGGCGCCTTCATTCTCCCGGTCGTCGTCGTCGACCAGGATAAACATGCGCCCGTTCTTGGCCTCGTCGATGATCTCCTCAGGCGAGGCGAGGAATGCGTGGCGCAGACCGCGGGCGTCGGACATCGAGGTTCGCGCGGGGTGATTGGCGATAGCCGCAAGCCTCCCGGTCGGTGCGCTCTCGTTGCGCGCGTCCTGCGCCATCCTCGCCTCCTCTGGCCGTCAGGCCGCTGCGCTGGCGGTCTGGCCGATCGCCTGCTTCTTCAGGGCGCGGACCGACGCCGCATAGGGCACCGGCGCGACCGTCACGCGCACCTCGGTCTGTTGATGACGCTCGACGCGCATTTTCCTGGACCCGCCATCGGGTTCGCCCCAGGTCAGGACCAGCTCGGTTCCCGGCGCGGCGTGCTCGGGGGCGACCATCGCCAGCGAGATCATCTCGAACTCGTTCGCGGTATACCCGCACAGGGTCGACAAGCCGACCAGCTCGCCGTCCCGCGTCCTGACCGCGTCGCGCTGTTGGGTCCCGTAATCGGCCACCGGCAGCTCGACATATTTGAACGGCAGGCCGGTCGTCAGGATCGACGCCATGATCCGGCCGACGTCCTCCTTGTTCCAGACCAGGGTCACCTTCCTGCGCTGACGCGAGCGGTCCGTTGCTTCCAGCGCTTCGCGCCCGATGAAGTCGTGATCGAATTTCAGGATGTGGCCATAGCCGAGCTCGAAGGGCGTGCTGTAATAATCCTCGACATCGTCCGAGCGGAAGCTCCCCGCGAGTTGGTACTTCGCTTCCCAGCCGTCCGCCGGCAGCCATTCCCGGAAAGCGCGGGTGCCATCGCTCGTGTAGATGGCCGGCAGCGGATAGGCGACCCAGCCGCTCTCGAACGGCGTACTGAAATAGGTCTTGGCTCCGCCCAGGCGCAAGCCGTGCTTCTCGCCCGCGGCGATCAGCGCGTTCCGAACCGCCTCGCGCTGGTCGTATGGGCCGGAAAGCTCGACGCCGTTGTGACCGGCCATGCTGTGGCGCAGCGCCAGGACATCGACGCCGGCGATCCGGACGCGCGCGGTGCGGAAGAAGCCGATCTCCGGGGCGCCGCCCTCAACCACCTCGTCGAAGATCGCGGCGGCCTTGGGACCGTCCACTTCGTAGCGGAAATTGACGCGGCGCCCGCTCGGGTTGTCCGAGGTGGCGTTGTCCCGCGTGACAGTCACGTCGTAGCCGCCGGTCTCGGCATGGAAGTGAACCCAATTCAGGAGCGTCATGCCGCTGATAAGTTCATAGGTCTGGTCGCCCAAATCGTGCAGCACGCAGTCGCCGATGAACTGCCCCAGCTCGTTGCAGGCGATGAACTGCTTGCCAACGCCGGGCGCGAGGTTCGCGAGGCTGTTGATGCCTAGCTTCGTCAACAGAAGTAGCGCATCCGGGCCGCGCAGAAACAGCTCGGGCATGTGATGCGACTGGTCGAACAGCACTGCGCTCTCGCGCCACGCCTGCTGCTCCGAACGCCAGTTGGAGAACTCGGCCGGCACCGGGGTGAGCCGGCTGTCGTTGCGGCTGTGTGGACCGGGCGTGTCATTGTAGAGATAGTCGGCAATACTGGGCATTGCATCGAGCAGCTGCTGCAATGAACCGAACTGATCGTCCCTCGCCATGTGCGTCCTCTCCGGCTTCTGAACTGCCCTAATGCACACGTGTGCGGTTCGTCAATGGCGAAGGCGACGCATGGCTCTTGCGAACGAACTCATCTGCCGACAGAAGCGGGCGAGCCGCACCATTGTCTAAGGCGACGCGATGCCTTCGAACCCGCCCGTCACGATCAAGCACATCGCCGCCACGCTCGGCATGTCGCATTCTACCGTATCGCGGGCGCTAAACGGCCGCCTGCAGATCAGTGAGGACACGAGGAAGCGGGTCCGCGAGGCGGCCGCGAGGCTCGGTTATATTCCAAATCAGTCCGCGCGCCAGATCAGGGGCGATGCGGGGCTTCAGATCGGCCTCCTCATTCCCGACGTGCAGAACGACTTTTTCTCGAACATCGCCAAGGTCCTCGCCGATCTGTGCCGGCAGGCGGGACTGCGTTTGCTGCTGGGCATCACCGAGGACGACCCCGCCACGGAGGAGAACGAGATCCGCGGCCTGCTCGAGGCGAGGGTCGGCGGCATGCTCGTCACGCTAACCAGTTCGCCCACCGCCGAGTCGCTCACGCTGCTGAACTCCACCATCTGCGTCCAGCTGACGGCGCGCACGCCCGAGATCGCCGGGGCCGCGGTCTGCATGGCCGACGAGCAGGGCTGCCGGGATGCGACGGCACACTTGCTCGACCTCGGCCACCGACGGATCGCCTTCCTGGGTCCCAGCGATGCGAGCAGCATCGGGGGTGAGCGACTTCGAGGTTATCTCCGCGCCCATCGAGAGTTTGGGACCGAGGCGTTGGCGGGAGGCACGGAGCTCGTGGCACCTCGACAGGAGCAGGGGGTCGAGGCGGCGCGGCGGCTGCTGGCCCTCGAGATCCGACCCACCGCGATGCTCGTTGCAAGCTCGGAACTTACTCTAGGCGCGCTGAAGGCGATCCAGGAGGCGGGTCTTCGCATCCCCGACGGCATCTCGGTCGTCGGCTATGGCGACGCGCGCTGGTGCGAGCTGCTGACGCCACCGCTCACGACGGTTCGCCTGCCGGTGACCAGCCTCGCGCAGGAGGCGGCGAAGGAACTCTTTGCCCAGTTGAACGACGGCTCGGGCAATGTCCGGATGCCGTCGACGCGCCGGCTCGGGGCCGAGCTCGTCGTGCGCGGGTCCACCGCGCCGGTCGCCTGAGCCCAGCCCCGTCAGCGCCTCTCGGCCGCGCCCGCTCCGTCCGCCATCGCTTTCGCCGCTTTCAGCGTGTTGCTGAGCAGGCATGCGACGGTCATCGGGCCGACGCCGCCCGGCACCGGTGTCACCGCGCCTGCGTGCGAGAGTTCCGCCGTGGCGACGTCGCCCAGGATCCGGATTATGCCGGCGGCATCCTCCACCCGATTGATGCCGACGTCGATCACCACCGCTCCCGGCTTGACCCAGTCGCCGCGGACCAGCCCCGGGCTGCCGGCGGCGACAGCAGGATGTCGGCGGCCGCGGAGAGGGATGGCAGGTCGCGGGTCAGGACATGGGCGACCGTCACGGTGCACTCGCGATCGAGGAGCAGCAGCGCGGCAGGCTTGCCCACGATGTTCGACTTGCCGATGACCACCGCCCTGAGGCCGCGGAAGTCGTCGATCACGGTGTCGAGCAGCATCAGGCAGCCGAGCGGGGTGCATGGTACCGGCCCTCCTCCGCTGGTCGACAGGCGGCCGACGTTCACCGGGTGAAAGCCGTCGACATCTTTGTCCGGTCGGATCGCGTCCAGGACGCGGGCCGCCCCGATGTGAGACGGCAGCGGCAGCTGCACGAGGATGCCGTGGACGTCGGGATCGAGGTTCAGCCGCGCGATCAGGTCGAGCAACGCCGCCTCGGTGGTCGATGGCGGCAGGCGGTGCTCGAAGGAACTCATGCCCACGAACCGCGTGCGCTCGAGCTTGCGGCGGACGTAGATCGCGCTGACGGGATCCTCGCCGACAAGGACAACGGCGAGGCCGGGAACGATCCCCTGCTCGCTCGCGAGCGCGCGGACGTCCGCCTTCACGCTCGCAGTCAGCCGGGCGGCAATAGCGACTCCATCGATGACCTTCATCTCAGTCGGCGAACACGACGGTCTTGCGGCCGTTCAGCAGGACGCGGTCGTCGAGACACCAGAGAACCGCCCTGGCGAGCACGCGCCGCTCGATGTCGCGACCTTTGCGGACCAGGTCCGCGGGGTCGTGCGCGTGACTAATCCGCTCCACGTCCTGCTCGATGATCGGGCCTTCGTCGAGGTCGGCCGTCACGAAATGGGCGGTGGCCCCGATCAGCTTCACGCCGCGCGCATGCGCCTGGTGATAGGGCTTCGCGCCCTTGAATCCGGGTAGGAACGAATGGTGAATGTTGATGCATCGCCCTTCGAGAAACGCCGCTAGATCGTCCGACAGCACCTGCATGTAGCGCGCGAGGATGATCAGCTCGGCCCCGCTCTCCTCCACCACCCGCTTGATCTCAGCTTCCTGCGCCGATTTGGTCTCGGGCGTGACGGGCAGGTGATGGAACGGGATCTCGCCGATGCTGTAGGTCTTCAGCGCCGCGCGCGGATGATTGCAGACAATGCCGACCACCTCCATCGGCAGCTCGCCGATGCGCTGCCGGTAGAGCAGGTCGCCCAGGCAATGCTCGAACTTGGAGAGGAGGATCAGCACCTTCGTCCGCTCCGCCTTGGCGCGAAGCCGCAGCTCCATCGCGAAATCACGAATCAGGGGCTGAAGCGTTCCGCGTAATTCGTCGAGACGCTCGGCCGAAAGGTCGAATTCGACCCGCATGAAGAAGCGATTTGATTCGTCGTCGTCGAACTGCTGCGACTCGCGAATGTTGCCGCCGCTCGTGTGAAGCGCGCTCGCCACCGCCGCTACGATCCCCGGACGGTCCTCGCAGGACAGGGAGAGGATGTGGGTAGGGTTCATCTCGCCTGGCTCTCCAAAGGTGCTGTGCGGGGGTTGAGGGCCGCCGACGCCAACGGCGCGCAGCGCTTCTTCGCCCGAAAATCGCGAACCCATTCGGCCGTCGCCTTGACACCGCCGAACGGGAAGAAGTGAAGCAGGACCTCGCCGTGTGCGGCCGGATCGAGGCCGCCGGCGAGCGCGTCCAGAAGCTGGTCCGGGGTGCTGGTCATGAGCAGCTTGCCAAGCCCGACCCCATATTTCTTCATCACGCTCGCGGAGGCGTCGACGCCGCATCGGCTGGCGAAGGCGAGCAGCCGGCCCGCGTTGGTCGGACCCGGCACGCCGATCCGGATCCTGCCGTCCACGCCGTTGCGCCGGACCCGTTCGAGCCAGTCCAGGATTTGGGCGGCGTCGAACCCGAACTGGGTAGCCAGTACGAAGTCCAGGTTCTGCGCGCGCAGCGCGTCCCGCTTCTCGCGCTTGGCGCGCCAGAGCTGATCCTCGCCGATCGCAGGATGGCCCTGCGGGTAGCCCGCGACACCGACGCCCTGGACGCCATAGTCTTTCAGCAGGCCGGAGCGGATGACGGCGAGGGCGTCGGGATAGGGCCCCATCGCCTCCGGTGGGTCGCCGGCAACCACCAATATGCGATCGATCGACGCCTGGCGACGCAAGCCATCGAGAAATCGCTCGAGTTCCGCGCGGGAGCGCAGTCGTCTCGCGGAAATATGCGGAACGGGGACGAAGCCCAATTCGCGGATGCGCCTGGCCGCAGCAACCCGCGCCTCCAGAGGCTCGCTCGCGAGAAAGGCGATCAGGATCTTGGTCCCGGCCGGGATCACGTCCGCGCACGCGCCGACGCGGTCCGCATCCTTGGCCGTGATCTCAAACGACCAGTCCTCGATAAGCGCGCATGGGTCCACAGCCATGACAGCCTCCTTCATCGAACGTCCGGTGTTGGCCGGACGCACCGCGACCCTTAGCGCTTGCCGGAGGTCCACAACTCCCAGCTGCGCTCCAGCCAAAACGGGGAGAGTGCCTCGCAAGCGTCCGCCTCCTCCCGTGTCAGGTAGGTGGGCGCGCCGATCGCTTCCGCGGTCCGCTGTATTACGGCGTTCTCCTCGGCGTACACCGATCGGAACACCGCCTGCGCCACGGTCACGCCGACGACAGTGCAGCCGTGACGGCGCATGAGCACCAGCGCGGCATCGCCCAGCGCCTGGACCAGCCGCTCGCCCAAGCCCTGCGAAAGGATGAGCATGTCGGTGGCATCGCCAGCAACATCCCGAATGTCGAACACGGGCGCGCCCTGGCCCAGAAAGCCACAAGAATGGCAGACCGCGCGCAAGCTGTGCCCGGGCACCAGTCCGCTGGCGATGATGTGGCGCGAATGACTGTGAACGACGGCGTTCACGTCAGCGCGGGCGGCGTAGATCGCGGAATGGATGTAGCGCTCGCCGAACAGCGGCATGCCGCCGGGCTCGACGGGCTCCGCATCCAATCCGAACTCAATGACATCCTCCACCTTGGCGAGCGCGGGCGCGACGCGCTTGGTCATCAGGAAACGGTCGGCGTGCTGCGGGTGACGCGCGCTTACGTGGCCGAACGCGTCCAGGATGCCGAAGCGCGCGAGAATTTTGCCGCCCTGCACGACCTGCTTCCTGGTCTCCTCGACATCGGCGGGCGGCGCGACCGTTGCAGGCTGCTGCCCATAGTTGACCATTTCAACCCCTCCTACCGCTCGACAAGCCTGGTCCACCATAGTCTTCCGGTCGTCAACACTCTCTATGCACACGTGTGCTAAACGGTCAAGGCGCAAGTCAGGAGGTCAACTCATGCAAAGCCGCAGTAGCAGTTGACATCGCGTCACTACTGACACTACCAACAAGTTTAATAGGCGAAAAACGCCGGATTGAGAGGATGTTGACGGTGCCCTACGCACACGATCCGATACGTTGCGAACATCCATTCGCTCCATCGCGTCGTTCGTGCCGCGACTCTGTCGCGGCGAGTGCCCGCCAGGCCCGCTTCGGCATGCCCTTCGGTGCGAGCCGATTTCCGAGATGGTCCCGGTTGGCAGGAGAAGGGTAGATGCATAGGACATATCCACAGGCTCTAGCCGCGCTGGTGTGCGGTGCCGCAACGGTAGCGGCACCGGCAGCCCGAGCGCAGCAGGCGCCGGCGATGCCGCCATCCGACGCGGCACCGCCCGAGCAGGCGGGTCAACTCGGCAACATAGCCGACATCATCGTGACCGCGCAGAAGCGCGCCGAGCGATTGCAGGACGTGCCCATGTCCATCACCGCCGCGACCGGCGACGAGCTGAAGACCGCCGGCGTGACCGCTCCCGAGCAACTTGAGCGCGTGGTGCCGGGGTTTTCGGTGAACAAGACGGTGTTCGGCCTGCCGGTCTTCTTTCTCCGGGGTGTCGGGTTCAACGACTATACACTGGGCGTAAGCTCCGCCGTTCCGGTCTACACCGACCAGCTGCCGATCGCGTTTACGCCGATGGCGCGCGGCGCGACGCTCGATCTCGAGCGCGTGGAAGTGCTGAAGGGACCGCAGGGCACCTTGTTCGGCCAGAACTCGACAGGCGGTGCGATCAACTTCATCGCCGCCAAACCGACGAGCGTACCGAAGGCCGGTTTCGACCTGACCGTCGCACGATTCGACCAAGTCGATGCCGAGGCGTTCGTCAGCGGCCCGATCACCGACACGCTTTCGGCGCGGATCGCCGTCCGGAACGAGTATCGCGGCGATTGGCAGCGGGGCTACACGATCGATCAGTCGCTGGGTCAAAAGAACTTCCACAACGGCCGGCTGATCGTCGACTGGCGCCCGACAAGCGCGGTTATGGTGGAACTGATGGCGACTGGCTGGCGAGACCGGTCCGACTCGCAGCAGCCGCAATTCGTCCGTTTCGATCCCGCCCGTACGGACGGCGC
>CAXUMU010000023.1:0-1908 GCA_964252145.1 uncultured Sphingomonadaceae bacterium | reverse complement strand
CTCCCCCGCGGCGCCGCGGGATGCCCGCGCCGCAGCCTGGGACCCGAACCGCGACTTCCGCCTTGACAATTGGTTTTACCAGTTCGGCGCGCGCGTCGACGTGGAGGTTGCAGAGCACGTCGACCTGACCTCCCTGACGTCATACCAGCGTTATGGGCAGAGCCTGCCCGTCGATTTCGACGCAACGACCTATCCGGCGGTCATCAGCATAGACCAGGGCAAGATCCGCTCCTTCTCGCAGGAGCTGCGCCTTAGTGGTTCGCTACGCGAAGATGGCATTCGCTGGATGATTGGCGGCAATTACCAGAACGACCGGATCGACGAACGGCTTGTTCAGGATCCCATTATCAATAGCGTCACACAGATCGGCCCGGTCAGCTTCGACTCGTTCTTCATCGACAACCTTCAAAAGGTCGAGACCAAGGCGGTGTTCGGCAGCCTCGACGTCAAGATTACTCCGACGCTGACCGCGCAGGGGTCGCTGCGCTATACCAAGCAGAACCGGGACTTCGCGGGTTGCACGCGCGACTCGGGCAATGGGCAGACGGCCGCGGCGCTGTCCTTCCTGTCCACGGTCCTGACCGGCAAGGTCCAGAACTACGCGCCGGGATCGTGCATAACGCTCAGCCCGGGCACGTTCCTGGCGCCGCCCATCATCAGGGGGCAACTCGATGAGGACAATGTCTCGTGGCGTGGCAGCCTCAACTGGACGCCGAGCCGTAACGCGCTATTCTACGGCAATGTGACGAAGGGCTACAAATCGGGCAGCTTCCCGACCATTCCCGCGCTATTCACCCCGTCGCTCACCCCCGTGCCGCAGGAATCGGTGCTCGCCTACGAGGTCGGCACCAAGTTGAGCCTGCTCTCCCGTGCGCTGCAGATCGACGGGGCGCTGTTCTACTATGATTATCGGGACAAGCAGCTCTCCGGCTTCGTCGTGGTCCCGCCGCTCGGCCCCGTGCCGTCGCTGGTCTCGATCCCGAAGACGACCGTCAAGGGCGCGGAGGTCAGCGCGACGCTGCGGCCTTTCTCGGGCCTGACCCTGACGGGGAGCGCGACTTATGTGAAGACGCGCATCGACCGCAACCCGATCAACCCGACGGGCACCTTCGGCAACACCGCTGATCTGGTCGGGCAGCGCTTCCCGAATACGCCCGCCTGGCAGACGGCGGCGGATGCGCTGTACCGTTTCCCGGTAGGTAGCGGCACCGACGCATATTTCGGCGCATCCGCCACTTATCGCAGCTCCACGTCAGGCATCCTGCTGACCGAGGACCCGGCGGTGGCCGCGCGCGAGGCGCCGCTCAAGATCCCGGCCTACACCCTCATCGACCTGCGCGCAGGGTTGGAACTTGAAGGCGGCAAGCTCCGCGTCGAGGCATGGGGGCGCAACGTCACCAACAGATTCTATCTGATCGGCAGCGCGCGCGCATCCGACACGGTGGCCCGGTTCACCGGCATGCCCGCCACCTACGGCCTCAGCCTGTATCTCCGATATTGAGCGGGCGCGGGGATTGATGGTGTCGGTAGTCCAACCGTGCTTCCCGGCAGGCCGGCGATCCTGGCCCGTCACCGCCGCGGCCGTGGCCGTGACGGTGCTGGACGGTTTCGACGCGCTGAGTATCAGTCTGACGGTGCCGGCGATCAGTCGCGAACTCGGGCTCTCGACCGCGTCGATCGGCCCTGTCTTCGCGACGGTGATGGGCGGCATGGCAGTCGGTAGTTTTCTTGGCGGCGCTTTGGCCGACCGGTTCGGCCGCCTGCGCATCCTGCTCGCCGCATTGGCGGTCTTCGGGTGCGCGTCCTTGTCGATGCCGCTCGCGCGCGGGCTCGGCGATGTGCTGGCCAATCGCTTGGTGTCCGGCATCGGACTGGGCGCGGCCGCGCCGATCGCGGTGGGGTTGATGA
>CAXUMU010000022.1:0-20510 GCA_964252145.1 uncultured Sphingomonadaceae bacterium | reverse complement strand
CACACTCGCCGCAACCATCCTATGGCTCCGGTAAGTGTCCACACAACCTAGCCGGTCCAAGATCGCGGCGCGGGTGCTTGCAACGGCATGGAGAAGGTAAAGCAGGTCTCGCGGTCGTCGGACGCTACCTCCAACGTACCGCCGTGGGCCTTGGCGATTTCGGAGGCGATGTGCAGGCCCAACCCGAGCCCGACCTGGTTCGGGCGCAGTTCGCCCCTGAAGAAGGGCTGGAAGAGTTTCAGCCTCGTCGCCTCGTCGATCGGTCGCCCGCCGTTCGAGACGGCAATCACGAGCAGACCTTCCTCCGTCCACGCCCTGACCGTGATCGGATCCGTCTTCGATCCGTGAGTGACCGCGTTCCCGAGAAGGTTGGAGAGCAGCTGGCCCATCCGGACGCGGTCGCAATCGACCGTTTCGGTCAAGGCGATGTCGGAACGGATCATCCGTTCCGGAGACACGGAGACGATCTCCGCCACGACTTGCTCCAGCACGGGAGCGAGCGGCGCGCGCGAGTCCCGGCTCAGGCTTAGGCCACCGCCCAGCCTGCCACGCGCGAAGTCCAAGACGTTGTCGATGAGATCGGACGCCCGCATCACACTCCCGAGCATGAGCGAAAGTATCCGCTGCCCCCTGGCGCTGACCGCCTCTCGCTCCGTCAGCAGCCGGATGCCACTGCTGATCGAAGCCAGCGGATTGCGCAGGTCGTGTCCCAGGACCGCGATGAACTGCTCGCGCAGTTGCGAGGCTTCGCGCTCGGCCAACACGGCGCGCTCGGTCGCGTCTCTCGTCTCGACGAGCGCGCGCTCGTAGCGGCGGCGCTCGGTGGCCTTGAAGATCGCGAAATGGGTAGACATCAGGCCGCCCGCCCCGTCCCGGCGCTCGACCGCGTTCACCAGGCTCGGGATCCTGGTCCTGTCGCGCGCGACGAAGTCCATCGCCACCTCGTCGATGAAGCCCTGCATCCTCAGCAGCGGAGAGATGTTCGTCTCGTAGAAGATGCGCGCGGGGACGCTCAGCAGGTCGTGGAGGCGCTTCCCGACGAGTTCCTCACCGGTATAGCCGGACCATTCCGCGAACCGCCGGTTGGCTTGGATTACGCTCCCGTCGGCAAGCAGCGAAAGGAGCCCGCAGGGCACGTCGTCATAGGCGAACGCGAAACCGCCCGGCTGCCCGCGCGTCGCCTGGCCCGCGTCAGACAAAGGCGCGGATCGCGGCAATAACCGCCTCCGGCGCGCTGAGATTCGGACAGTGCCCCGTCGCGTCGAGCAGCACCATCTCACTGCCCGCGATGCCGTCGCGAACGAACTCGCCCACTTCGACCGGCGCTATGGCATCATCGCGACACTGCAGGACGAGCGTCCGCGCGGTCACCTTGGCGAGGTCCGCGCGATTGTCGGAGGTGAAGGTAACGCGGGCGAAGTCACGCGCGATCGCCGGATCCGTGCGGCAGAAGCTGTTGGCTAGCTCCTCGCCGAGGGCGGGGCGTTCGGGGTTTCCCATGATCACCGGCGCCATCATCGCGGACCAGCCCAAGTGGTTGTCTGCCAGGGATTCCAGCAGATCGTCGATGTCCGATGCCGAGAAGCCGCCGCGATAGGCGCCATCGTCGATATAGCGTGCCGATGGGCTGACGAGAACGAGCTCGGAAAAGGGCGAAGATGCGGACAGCGATGCCAGAACACCGATCATCGCGCTTACCGAATGGCCGATGAAGACCGCATCCCGCAGACCCAGTTCCGTGCAGATCTCGATCAGATCGGCGGCATAGCCTGAAAGACTCCCGTACCGCTGCGGATCGTAAGCCGAAAGATCGGATGCGCCGGCACCCACCTGATCGAACAGGACAACAAGGAAATCGCGCTCGAACGCCGGCGCGACGAGACGCCACATGTTCTGATCGCAGCCGAACCCGTGCGCAAAGACCATCGCGCGTTCGCCGCGTCCCGCGAGCCGCACGTTGTTCCGCTGCACCACCGACACGATATACCCTCAATGACCGGACCTCTCCGGACGACCGACATCTGGCTCAAGCGATCCCAAGAAAATTCCGGGGGCCGGTAGCGAACATGGACCACGCCCTGACTCGCGACGCCACGTCATGCATTAGCCGAGCGACGGAGCGTAAGCCACCGGCCAGAACCGAGATGCCTGTCGTGCAGCGGATCGGGAGAAACAGAGGCTGGGCGCTGCCAGGGACTGCCGCTGCATGTGGGTGCGTAGACGGGGCATCCCCCCGTCCCGGGCTACCTGTCGCATGTCCCGGCACTCGATCACGCCGCTCGTATCAGGCGAGCCCCAGCAACCAGTTCGCCAGCGGCACCGGATGGATCTTCGCACCCGGCATATGATCGCTCAGCTCGCGCCGATTGGCCATGATCCACGCCAGGCAATCGGCGCGGCTGTCGAACAGCGCGAAGCGCGCCAGCGACGGCGCCTTGCTCTCTCCGTCGACCAGGAAACGGGCATGCGCGCGGCATCCGCGCGCCGCACTCCAGTCGCGGCTTGGCGCCTCCACCGCCGCCGCCCAGTGCGGCCTGCGGGGATCGAGCGCGTTCACCTCGCTTCGCTCCATCGGACATCCCTCCTCCACGCCCGGTCGCGCCGCCACGCCTCTCGCTTCGGGGGGGAGGTCGCGGCGACCGGGAAACTACGTCCGGACCGGCCGGCGGCGATGCGGCCGCGACTGTGGTGCAGCCGCGGCCGATCGAACGGGGTACGCCCGTTACTTCGCCGCGGCCGGTTCGGCGATCCCGATCGGCTCGACGCTGTCGGGGTTCTGCGGCACGTCGAAGCGATCCGCGTTCATCACCTTGGTCCATGCGCTCACGAAGTCGCGGACGAACTTCTCCTCATGCCCCTTCTCGGCATAGACCTCGGAAACGGCGCGCAGCTGGCTGTTCGATCCGAAGATCAGGTCGGTGCGGGTCGCGCGCCATTTCTCCTGACTGCCGCCGCGATCATAGCCGATGAATTCCTCGTCGGCGCTCTCGTCGATCACCTTCCAGAAGGTGCCGTTGTCGAGCAGGTTGACGAAGAAGTCGTTGGTCAGCTGGCCCTTGCGGTCGGTGAACACACCCTCCGGCGCGTCCTTGCAGTTGGCGCCCAGCACGCGCAGGCCGCCCAGCAGCACCGTCATTTCCGGCACCGACAGGCCCAGCAGCGAGGCGCGGTCGAGCAGCAGCTCCTCGGTCTTCACCGAGTGCTTGGTCTTCAGATAGTTGCGGAAACCATCGGCCACCGGCTCCATCACCGCGAAGCTCTCGGCATCGGTCCAGTCCTGCGTCGCGTCGCCGCGGCCGCCGGTGAACGGCACCTCCACGGCGAAGCCGGCATCCTTCGCCGCCTTCTCCACCGCCGCGGTGCCGGCCAGGACGATCGCATCGGCCATCGAGAGGCTGCCGCGCAGCCCGTCGATCTTGGCCAGAACGCTGCCCAGTTCGGCCGGCTCGTTCACCGCCCAGTCCTTCTGCGGGGCCAGGCGGAGGCGCGCACCGTTCGCGCCGCCGCGGTGGTCGGACCGGCGATAGGTCGAGGCGGACGCCCACGCCGTCTTCACCAGCTGCCCCACGGACAAGCCGGCACCCAGGATCGCCTGCTTGAACGCCGCGACGTCGCCGTCGGCGGGCTTGTTGCCGGCGGGCACCGGATCCTGCCAGATCAGATCCTCGCTCGGCACTTCCGGCCCGAGATAACGGACCTTGGGCCCCATGTCGCGGTGGGTCAGCTTGAACCAGGCGCGCGCGAACGCATCCTTGAACGCCTCGTGGTCGTTGCGGAACTTCTCCGAGATCTTGCGGAACTCGGGATCGACCTTCAGCGCCATGTCGGCGGTCGTCATCATCGTCGGCACACGCTGCGACGGATCGTGCGCCGCCGGTGCCATGTCCTCGGGCTTCTGGTTGATCGGCTGCCACTGCTTGGCGCCGGCCGGGCTGCGCACCAGCTCATACTCATAATCGAGCAGCAGGCGGAAATAATTCTCCGACCATTCCGTCGGCGTGTTCACCCACGAACCCTCGATGCCGCTGGTGATCGTGTGCGCGCCGTGCCCGCTCTCGTGCGCGCTGGCCCAGCCCAGGCCCTGCAGCGCGATGTCGGCCGCCGCGGGCGCGGAATCGACCAGGCTCGGGTCGCCGGCGCCGTGCGCCTTGCCGAAGGTATGGCCGCCGGCGGTAAGCGCGACGGTCTCCTCGTGGTTCATCGCCATCCGCTCGAACGTCTCCTTGATGTCGCGCGCGGACTGGAGCGCGTCGGGAACGCCGCCGGGGCCTTCCGGATTGACGTAGATGAGGCCCATCTGGATCGCCGCCAGCGGATATTCCAGCTCGAGCTCCTCCTCGGGCAGGATGCGGGTCTTGTTGTCGGGATGGCCGACGAACTGCTCCTCGGAGCCCCAGTAGATGTCGCGCTCGGCCTCGAACACGTCGCGGCGGCCGCCGCCGAAGCCGAAGATCGGCCCGCCCATCGATTCGATCGCGACGTTGCCGGCGAGGATGAACAGGTCGGCCCAGCTGATATGCTTGCCGTACTTGCGCTTGATCGGCCACAGCAGGCGCCGCGCCTTGTCGAGATTGCCGTTGTCCGGCCAGGAATTGAGCGGCTCGAAGCGCTGCTGCCCGCTGTTCGCGCCGCCGCGCCCGTCGGCGGTGCGATAGGTGCCCGCCGCGTGCCACGCCATGCGGATGAAGAGGCCGCCGTAATTGCCGTAATCCGCCGGCCACCAGGGCTGGCTGTCGGTCATCAGCGCGGTCAGGTCGGCCTTGAGCGCCCGATAATCGAGCGCGTTGAACGCTTCCGCATAGTCGAATTCCGCGCCCATCGGGTCGGGCGACAGGCCGCCCTGGTTGAGCACTTCCAGCGGAAGCGCCTCCGGCCACCAGTCCCGGTTGGTGCGGCCGAGCAGCGACCGAACCGTAGTCGGGCCGTTCACAGGGCAGCCACCCGCGATATCGCCAGTCTTCGCGTCCATGTCTCTCTCTCCTATTTGCTTGATCGCACGCTAGGTCGGATGGCGCACCGGCGGAAATGATTAAAGTTCGTCAGGAAGCCTTGCAAAATCGATTAGACCGGGCTGCCGCCGATATAGCGAAGGCAGTGTCGTTCTGCTTGCCTGGCGGGCCGATGCCGGATCGGACCGAGCGAGTACGAGGTAGCTGGACCGCGGATTTGCCAAGCCCGCGCTGCACATGATACAATTCGCCCGCTCAGCACTCGCAAAAAAAACGGTGGATCAGTCCGCGCTATCGATGGAGCGAGCATATGGATGGTCGGTATCATCGCAAGCGCCAGGCCACGCGCCGTCGGCGTCCCGGGCCGGACGGTACTACATCCTGCCGGATAATAGGTCCCGGCTCTTCTTTGTACGTGCCGTCTGTCGCCGCGCCAACGATATTTCAACTTCTCGGCTGGTAGATCGGGCCATGCTCGCCAAGACCGAGATCCCGAACGCCGCCGAGGTCCGCTCGATCATTGCCAAGATACTGACGATCGCGTTCGGCGGCTCCGAGCAACGCTGGTTGAACCAGCTCGGCACCGTCGCTGCACTTACTCGGCCGCCCGACTCGCACAGCAACTGGATAGTGCGGCCGCGAGGAACCGCCGAAGAGCGCGACCTGATCAACCGGGCGGCGGCGGTTGTGCGGGAGGTGTTTCCCTACGTGGCAAGGTAAGGCTTCGACCGCCGCTCCCTGCCCCGAGTCGCCGCGAAGGCGGGAGGCAATGCCGACATAGTCTCGCTGGAGCGCCGGTGCGGCGATCCGGAGATCATGTTCTCGTCGATCGCCGACGCTGGCCGGTCGAGCCCAGGATTTCCAGCGCGTCCGACCACAGGCGCTTCGCCAGCGTCGCAGCGGGTGCGGTGGAAGCCAGCATGGCGGACTGGCCCGCCCAGGCCTGCATCCGTTCGACCTCGCCGGCCTCGGCAGCCGCGTTGCGCATGGGTGCGGTGAGGCCGCGCTGGACGGGATATGGTGCGGGTGGTGGCGCGTCGGGGGCCGTAGCCGCGCGAACATAGTCGGTCGCCACGCTCCGGCCCGGACGGCCGCTGAATACGCGACTGACACGCGTAGCCTCAGGTGCCGTCCGCCCGATCGCATCGGCCCAGGCCGGGTGTATCGCGGCCTCGGGGCATCTGAGGAAGCCTGTGCCGATCTGCACCGCGCTGGCCCCCAGCGCCAGGGCAGCCGCGACGCCGCGTCCGTCGGCGATGCCGCCGGTCGCGACCACCGGTATCCGAACGGCATCGGCGACCGCGGGAATCAGCGACATCAAGCCGACAAGTTCGTTCTCCGCCGCCTGCCCGTGAAAGGCCGCACGGTGACCGCCGGCCTCCATGCCTTGCGCAATGATGACGTCGGCGCCGGCGTTCTCGGCCTCGATCGCCTCCCGGACGGTCGAGACGACAGCGAATCACGGGGTTCCCTGCGCTTTGGCACGAGCGATCATGTCTGGCGGGAACACTCCCATGACCGACGAGACAGCGGCAGGAGCCGCCTCCAGGAGCGCGTCGCACTGCGACGCGAAGTCCGGCGGCACCGCGTCGCCGGCCGACGACGGAACTTCGGGTCCCCAGGCACGAAGGAACGCGCGGACCCTGGCTTCGGCCTCGGCGTCCCGGATGGGGGCGGGATCCGGCACCCACAGGTTCAGCTGGAACGGCCCTGCCGCGGCGCGGCGCACCGTTGCCGCCCACTGCGCGATCTCGGGCGGGCTCATCAGCAGGGCGCCGAGCGCGCCCATCCCGCCCGCGCTCATCACCGCCGCCGAAAGTCCGGTCGCGCTGACGCCCGCCATCGGCGCGAGCATGACGGGAATGTCGAGCCCGAAACGCTCGCA
This sequence comes from uncultured Sphingomonadaceae bacterium, assembly GCA_964252145.1. Taxonomy (GTDB): domain Bacteria; phylum Pseudomonadota; class Alphaproteobacteria; order Sphingomonadales; family Sphingomonadaceae; genus JAQGLK01. Next base: position 13,676 of record CAXUMU010000022.1, on the reverse strand, counting down.
GAACGCCGCGACCTTCGCATCGATCGTCATGTCCCCCTCCTTGCTCCGGTCCGCCGCCCGAAGCCATCTTGGAGCGCGACACCTATTTCGGCTCATCCCGTTTTCGCACGAACGTACCGGAGTTCGGAACTTGCGCCGGCCCGCCCAAGGGGAGCGCGGTTCATCGCCTTCGCACGGCCGAAGATAATCGTCTACGGGACCCGCGGACCTATGACGATGCCAGCGGTCCCGACGTGTCCTCCCCGGTCGCGTCCTCCCGCGGCAGGAAACGCGTCGTCCACACCGGCAGACCGTCCGGCGAGAGCTCGATGTCCGGCGGGCCGATCGGATCGCTGCCCGTCTCGACCCATCCGGCGCCATAGCACCGATCGCAGCTGGCCCAGCATCCGCGCAACGCACACCGGCGGGAATTTTCTGGGGCTGGCACCGACGAACAAGCCGATCACGATGCGCGTGATGGATTGGTGGCGCCGCGATGGCGACCTGCTTTCCGAAAACTGGATCTTCATCGACATACCCGAGCTGCTGCACCAGCTGGGCCGCGACATCTTCGCGGAGGCGCGCGCGCTGCAGCGGCCGCCGCTCGGCTGAGGTCAGGCGGCGCGGCGGCGGACGAGCTTGGGCACGGGACGGCGCACCGGCCGCTCCAGCCGCGCCGTGCGGCCGGCGATCAGCTCGCCGCCGTACAGCCTGATCTCCGGCGGCCGATCGGGCTCTGCGATCCGCGCCAGCAGCAGCTCGACCGCGGTGCTGGCGAGGCGGTGCAGCGGCTGGCGCATCGTGGTCAGGTGATAGGAAGGCAGCCGCGCGGTCTGCGTACCGTCGATGCCGACGACCGACAGGTCGCGCGGGATACGCACCTGCAGGTCGCGCGCGCGGTCCAGCGCCCCGATCGCCATCGCATCGTTCACCGCGATGATCGCCGAGGGGCGCGGCTTCATCCGATCGAACAGAGCGTCCAGCGCGGCGCCGCCGCTGGCATAGCTGTAATCGCCATGCTCGATCTCGATCGTCAGCGCGCGGCTGCGGCGCAGCCGCTGCACCGCCCCCGCGACGCGCTCCATCCCGACCAGCGAATCCTCGGGCGAGGCGATGATGCCGAAGCGCCGGTGCCCGCCCTCCAGCAGCAGCGCCGCGAGCGTCTGGCCGCAGGCGGCATGATCGCAGCTGACCGAATCCACCGTCGGCCCCTGCGCGTGGCAATTGTACAGCAGCAGCGGCACGCGGTCGTGCAGCGCACGGGCGATCGCGCGCTCGACGGACGCGCCGCGGCGATGATGCCGGCAAGCCCGCTGTCCGCGATTTCGGCCATGGCCCGGTCCGCGCCGCTTTCGTGCTCGATCAGCTTGAGGACGAAACAATAGCCGCGCTCCTGCAGCGCGCCGGCAAGCTCGGGCAGCAGCTCGGGGTAGGCCAGCGTGGTCGCGCGCGCGATGATGAGCGCCACCAGACGATCAGACGAGGACGACATGCGCGGCGCGTGTTCCGGAACAGGGATGAGCGATTTTGCACCCTTGCGCCGCTCATCGTCAACAACCTCGCCGCGACTCGCGGGTCTATTCGGCGATGAAGCGCGCCGGGGCGGGACGGTCTCCACCGCGAACCACGAAGACGGTGGCGGCCGCCGGCGCCGCGAACGCCCGCAACGCGCCGATCGGAACCGTCATCGTATCGCCCGGCTCCAGCGTGGTGCGCTCGCCAGCCAGCCGGATATCGAGCCGGCCGGCGTGGACGAACAGCACCTCCGCCTCGTCGCGGACGTGCGGCGGTACGGCCGCGTCCACCGCGAATTCCAGCCGGCGCACATGGAAGCCGTGGGGATGATCGATCGGGCCCGCCGCGAGCCCCTCGGCGGGCGAGGCCGCGCCGATCAACGGCACCTCGACCACGCCGGCGTGACGGCCGAGGCCTCCCCCGCCCGGGCTGGAGCGCGCGCCGCGCACGACGGTGCGGGGCGCCTCGACCGAAGTCATCCGGTGCAGCACGGCAACGTCTTCGGCGTTGGTCGGCCGCATGGGCACGACGCCTGCGGGCGGGCGTTCGCCGGCCGCCACATCGACCAGCGCGCCGTTCTCCAGCAGCACCAGGCTGTAGTCGCGCGCCAGTTCGAACACGCGCGGCGCCCACATCACCCGGCCGGGATCGTCGCCGCCCAGCACCGACCACAGGAAGCCCGCGTCGTCGCCGATATTGGTGAAGCCGCGAAACATGCGCGTGGGAAAGGAGACGAGATCGCCCGGCGCCGCTTCGATCCGCGCATCCTCGCCAGTCTCGCCGAAGTCGAAGCGCCAACGGCCGGAATGAACGACGAACACCTCCGCCGTATCGTGGCTGTGCTTCGAATTGACGCATCCGGGCGGCTGCCGCGCCCCGCCGATGTTGAAGCCGTGCGGTTCCGCGATGTGGATATGCTGCGCGGGATTTTTTTCCGAAACGCCGGGGCCGATGATGGTGAAATTCTCCTTGGCGGAGGAACCCGGCGTACGCGTGTCAATGAACGCGTTAAGGCACGGTATCAGCTCGCCGATAACGGACGACCCGAGCCAGGATCGCCGGGACCGATGCGTGCTTGTGAAAAGCTGTATCTGCCATCGTCCGGGTCCGCCTCGATCGAGTTTCTCCATAAATGGGAACTTTACGGGCATTGCATCCGAAGTCAATGTGCAGGGCCGGCCGGATGCGACGAAGGCGCCGGCGCGGCGGGCCTTGCCGCCGTGCTCGCCGACCCTGCGCGTTTCCGCGGCCGCCGCGTCGGACTGATCCTGTGCGGCGGCAATATCGACGACCGGCTGCTCACCGCGATCCTGCGCCGCCAGCAGATCCGCGACGGAACGCTCTTCCGCCTCGGCGTGCAGCTGCCCGACCGGACCGGCACGCTCGGCCAGCTCTGCGCCGAGATCGGGCAGCTAGGCGGCAACATCAACAGCGTGGTCCACGACCGGGGTTTCCTGGCGGCGGACGCCAAGTCGGCGCGGGTGGAGATCGAGCTGGAACTTGCCGATCCCGCGCTGCGCCAGCTGATGGAGGCGCGACTGTGCGAGCTCGGCTTCATCGTCGAACGGTCGGGCGCGCCGTGATCGGAAACGGTGGCCGAGCCTGATCCCGCCACGTTCGCGGGCGGGCGCGCCGCGACGACTACGCTGACCCGCCGCCGAATCGATCGAACGCGATGCGGGCTCAGGCAGGACAGTGCCACACCCGATCGCCCGGCCCGACGCGAAGCGCGGCGGCCAGCGACGGTGCAAGCCTCACCCGCTCGCCGTCTGCCGCCGCCAGGCCGGACGCGGCGCGGAAATCCGCCCCCTGCCCCGTGCTCGCCATCACGGGCACGGCAGCGACCTCGTCGATCGCGACCACCGCGCTCGTGCGGAGCGCGGCGACGGTCGCGATCCGGTCGATATCGGCGACCAGCGTCGGGCCGCCATCGAAGATATCGACATAGCCCTCGTCGCGAAAGTTCTCGGCGAGCAGCATGTCGCGCGCGGGGCGGCCATCGTCGTGCGGCCGGCCGAGCGCCGCCTGCGCATCGGCCGGCAGCAACGATACGTAGATCGGATAGGCCGGACCCAGATCGGCGATGAACTGGTTGCCGGCGATCGCGCCGGTGCGGTCCGCCTCGTCGAACTCCATGCCGTAGAAATGGCGCCCCAGCGCCTCCCACACCGGCGATCGCCCGTCGGCGCCCTGGTAACCGCGCAGCTCGGCGATCGCCTTGCGGCCGAACCAAGGCCGATGCGCGGCGATGAACAGGTAGCGAGCCCGCGCCGTCAGCCGGCCGAGCGCGTGGCCGCGCGCGCCGGGGTCGATGAACAGCCCGCCCACCTCGGTCTCGCCGTCGAAATCGTTGACCAGGTTGAGCAGCATCTGCGCCTTCGTCCGGCCGATCGCGCGCGAGATCTTTGCCTGGCGGGTGAGACGGTAGCTGTAGAACGGCCAATCGCCGCCGACGCGCGCCCAGATCATGCCGGTGCCGACGATCCCGCCGTCCAGCTCGGTGACCAGCATGATCGGCGCGCCCGCCTCGCGCTCCGCCGGATCGACGATGGCGCGGCAGGCCCGGTCCAGCTTAGCGGCAAGCGCGTTCCGGTCGGCCGGCAGGTTGGTCAACCCGCTGCCGCCGGCGCAGGCAAGCCGGTAGATCGCGTCGAGATCCTGCCGCCGCGCGGCCCGGACGGTCGCGGCAGCCTGCCGATTGTGCCGCATCGTCCGCTCCCCGCACTCCATCTTGACAGGATAGTGCTGCACCCGAAATGAAAACGCGGCTAAGCGTCCAGCGCCGCCATCCGCCCCAGCACGTCGAGCCCCTGCATCGCCAGGAAATGGAGGATGTCGATGAACACCCAATTTTCCGCGAGCTTGCCGTCGGCCGCGCGATAGATGTCGACCACGCGCATGTCGGCCGGCCCCGGCCCGGCGGTCATGCCCATGTAGCCGCCCTTGTTGAACAGCGTCAGGTTCGGCCAGCCGAAGAAGCCGCCGAAATCGCCCTCCGCCAGCCGGCAGATATGACCGTTGAAGCGGTAGCCGGTGTCCAGCGCATCGTCGAACGGCCGCGAATGCTGCTTCCCGTAACGCTCGATCGTGTAGGTCGCGCCGATCCCGGCAGGCCCCCACCAGATCATGTCGTCGTGCCACACGCGCGCGAGATCGATCGCCTCGGTAGGATTGTGGAACGCGCGGCCCGGATTGTTCAGCATCGCGCTTATCGCAGCCAGCGTCGCCTTACCCCGCTCGGGCGGCTGCGCGTCCAGCATCAGCCCGTCGTGCGTCATCGGTCCGGGCTGGACCAGCATCGCGCCGGTCTGGGGCGGGAACGGGTCCTGCCCCGCCTGCATCATCAGGTGCGGGATGTCGCAGAACATGGCGCTCTCGACGATCCGGCCGTCCTCGATGCGGTTGAACTCGGCAAAGCGCAGCATCGCGATGCGGCGGGTCGGCCGGATGCCCAGCCACGGCTGATCGAACAAGCCCATCAGATGCCCGGTCTGCACCACCCAAACGGTGCGGAAGCCGTCGATCTCGTTCAGCCCGGCCATGAAGATGTCGGGCCGGCGCTGCAGCCGGGTGAAAGCGCGGAGCAGCGGCTGCCAGAACGCGTCCGCCACGGCCGCGGGGCCGCGCTGCTCGTGGAACGGATGCATCCCACGCCAATGCCAGTCCGGCGCGACGTGTCGCGCGAGCGTTGCGGACACGGTGTCGGCGCCCGCTTGGGCAAGTTCGGCGTGGAACCGCAGCACGATCTGCTTGGCGGCCTGGAAATCGGTCACGGCGTTGCGACGCTCAGAAGCGCTGACCGAACTTGATCCCGATCGTGCGCGGCTGGATGTAGATACGGTAGATCTCGCCGATCGGATCGGCTGCGGACGGCCCGCAATAATTGATGTTGCAGCGCGCCGCGCGCGTCTGCTGGCCGCGCGCGTCGGTCAGGTTGCGGACGTAGACTTCGACGTTCATCGAGCCGAAGTTGAGACCGGCGGATGCCTCCAGCGTGAAATAGTCGGGCAGGTCGCCGGTCTTGATCGCGTCGCTGACGGTGATCACGGCCGTGCGCTTGCCGACATAGGCGCCGGCCAGCTGGAAATGTGCGGTGCGGTCGCCACCGACGTTCCAGTCGTAGCGGCCGACGAAATTGCCCTTGAACCGCGGAGTCAATGGCAGCCGCGTCCCCGCCGGCGCCGCGACGGCGGTACCGAAGGGGACAAAGTCGGCGCGCAGCTTGGCGTCGACGTAGGTCCCGGCGGCGGTGAGCGTGAGACCGGGGACCGCACGCCAGGCGATGTCGCCTTCCACGCCGCGTGAGCGCGCCTTGCCGACGTTGCCGATCAGCGCGACGCCGCTCGACCCCGGCTGCTGGTACGTGACCTGCACATCCTTCCAGTCCTCCTGGAAAATGCTGGCGTTCACCGTCAGCCTGCGGTCGAAAAAGCTGTTCTTGGTGCCGATCTCGTAATTGTAGAGCTTGTCCACGTCGAACGGCTCGGCGGTGCCGGCGCGGTTTACGCCGCCCGGGCGGAAGCCGGTCGATGCGGTGAAATAGATCAGATTGTCCGGGGTGATCTTGTACGACGCGTTGCCCCGCCAGGTGACGCCGCTGCCTTTCGACCGCTTGGGCGAGATCGATCCGTCCGCGTTTAGCACGCCCAGGTTGGTGCAGGGCGTGCCCGGCACCACCGCGACGCCGACGCCATAGGGTCCGCCGCCCGCGGCCCTGCCCAGGCATTGGCGCACGCCGGTGCCGAAATAGGTCGTGTTGACGCCGTAGAAGCCGACCAGCGTGTTGTCGAAGCGGTAGCCGCGCAGCCCGCCGGTGACGGTCAGCTTGTCGGTCACGTCGAAGTCGGCCTGGCCGAAAATCGCATAGTCGCGGTCCCGGCGGTCCTCCAGCGTCAGCCAAACCTGCCCCGGCCGGCCCGGCACCGACAGCCGGTCGGCGAAGCCGGGCGTCAGATAATCATTCTCCTGCAGCTCGCGCTGGCGCTGGTAGAAGATCCCGGCGATGGCGCGGAAACGTTCATGCTGCGGCGTCGCGATGCGCAATTCCTGGCTCAGCTTGGTGAGATGATCGCGATTGCGGTTGATCTGCGACGGATCGATCAGCTGGCCGGCATTGTTGACCACGCCGGCGCCCGATCCCGCGACGAGATCGTAGAAATAACCATAGTCGGCATAGTCGTTCTGATCGTGCCGGTCGCGCTGCATGTAATAGCCGGCATAGGTGACGTCGAAATCGGCGAGCTTGCCGGTGATCGTGCCGCCCACCTGATACCAGGTGTCCTTGCCGAATTCGGGGTAATAATGCGCGACCTTCAGCTCGCCGACACGGGTATCGTCGGACTGGAAGCTGCCCTTCCACTTGGTGCGCTGCGCGATCACCGCCGGCGTGACGGTCCAGTTGTCGTCGAGATCGATGCCCAGCTGCGCGCGCAGCCCGTAGATGTCGACCGGGTTGAAATCGTCCTTCACCAGCGCCTGGTTGGACTGGGTGATGCCGGACGAGCGGAAGGTGCGCGCGCGGAACACGTTGTCGATATAGCCGCCGGTATGCTCGTACCAGGCGGCGGTGCGCAGCGCGATCCTGTCCTGCACGATCGGCAGGTTGATAAAGCCCTCGGCCTGGCCGCCCCAGCCGCCGGTGAGGATCTTGTTGCCTTCCAGATCATAGCCGCCGCTGAACTTGCCGGCGTCGGGCTTGTTGGTGATGATGCGCACCGTGCCGGCCTCGCTGGACGCGCCGTAGAGCGTGCCCTGCGGCCCGGCGAGCGCTTCGACCCGGGCGATATCGTAGACGTGGATGTCGACCGTGCCCGAGATCGACGTGATCGGCTGCTCGTCGAGATAGGTGCCCACGGTAGGCAGCGTGCCCGATAGATAAAGCCCGCCGTCGGTGACGATGCCGCGGAACGAGACCGAGCTGTTGCCCGGCGTGCCGATGCCGCCGGTGGTGTAGCTGGCGCTCGGCAGATAGGCGATATAGTCGGCGAAGTTGCGGACCTGGAGGTCGTCGAGCTTCTTGTTGGTCAAGGCGGCGATGCTGGCCGGCACGGCCTGGAGGCTTTCGCTGCGCTTCTGCGCGGTGACGATGATGTCGCCCGGCTGGTCCGCCGCCGCGGCCGGCGCCTCTGCCGCCTGTTGCGCGATCGCGCCGCTCGGTAGTGCAAGCGCAGTCGTCGCAAGCAACCCGGCGAGCAGCGACGGCATGAAACGCCCGGAACGCATGCGATATCCCCCCGATCTGATTGGTGGATCGACTCCGCCCTAACCATCCAAAATCGATATTTGCAGGTAACGCATCCGGATGCAACGAAATCATACTTCGACGGCGCGTTCAGTCGGCCGCCCAGGTGCCCAGCGCCGTGCGAAGCGGGCCGAGCCAGGGCGCGTAGCGACGCCACTGGTCCAGCGCCTCGCCGCTGATCGGACGGCGCACCTGTTCGGCGCTCGCGGTACGCACCGGACGCACATTCTCGTGCGGGGCGAGGCAGGCGGGCTCGAATGCCAGCCCGCAATGATCCAGCAGCGCGCGGATGTGCGGTTCCGGATCGGTGACCAGCGCCTCATGATCGATCCGGAACACGCGGCCCGGCAGCACGCGATCATAGTGCGCCATGAGCTCGGCATAGTCGCGCCAGTAGCGGCCGAGCTCGGCGAGGTCGTAGGTGAAGCCCTGCCCGCGCGAGAAATGCTGCTTGAATGCCGAAAAGCCGTTGGCCATCGGGTGCCGGCGGGCATCGACGATCGCCGCGTTGGGCAGGATCAGGTGGATCAGCCCGGCATGCGCGAAATTGTTGGGCATCTTGTCGATAAAGCGCGGCCGGCCCGTCTTGCGCTGAATGCGGGTGCCGTCGAGATAGCGCTGGCCGAGCGCGGCCCGCTCCTGCGCCGAAAGCGCCAGCAGCCGCGGCAGGTAGCCGCCGGCGGCGCTGTCGTCGTCCGCCTCCCGCGGCGCGCCGCGTCCGCCCAGATCGGCCGCGATCGTGCCGATGTCTGGCAACTCCATCGTCCCCTCGACCTGGCCGTGCGAGGCGAGGATCTGCTCGATCAGCGTCGAGCCGGCGCGCGGCAGCCCGACCACGAAGATCGGCGCATCGCTGGGATGCCCCCCGCCGCGACGCGCCGCGAACGCCTCGGTGGTCAGCAGCGAGCGGCTGCTCTCGAGATGGGCGGTGGTGCGATCGGGATCATAGGGCAGCTCGGCGCGGCGCAGCCGGTTGCCCGCCGCATAATGCGCGAACGAAGGCGCCCATCGCTGTAAATCCTCCAGCGCCTTGCCGAGCGCGAAATGCAGGTGGTAGCGATCCGACGCGCTCGGCGCGTCCGCCAGCGCGCGTTCCATCGTCGCGACGTCATCGGGCGTCAAACGCACCGTCTTGAGGTTGGCGAGGCTCCACCACGCGTCGCCCAGTGTCGGCTGCTGCGTGATCGCAGTGCGATAGGCGGCGACGCTCTCGTCGCGCTGTCCTACCGTCTTCAGCACATGGCCCAGGCTGATCCAAAGCTTCGGCTGATCCGGATGCCGCGCCAGGATGGTGCGATAGGCGTCGATCGCCGCGTCATAGCCGCCGGTGCGCACCAGCACCGCCGCCTTCAGCGCGAGGTGGCCGAGATCGTGCGGTTCGGCGCGGATCAGCCGATCGACCTCGGCATGCGCGGCGACGAACTTGCTCTGGCGGTGCAGCACGGTGACATAGTTGGCGCGCGCGGCGTGGAAGTCCGGCGCCAGTTCCAGCGCGCGGGCGAGCAGACGTTCGGCATCGGCGTAGCGGCCCAGCCGGCCGGCCACCTCCGCCAGCATGCGGATCGCCACCACGTCGACCGGGTCGCCGCGCAGCCGCGCCTTCAGCGCGCGTTCCGCGACGTCGAGCCGGTTCGCCTGCAGCGCCGCCGCCGCCGCCACGATCGCCGGATCGCGCTGCGCGGCTTCGAGGCGGCGGGCCAGACTCATCCGCGATACGCCATCGCCATCACCGCGACCTCGTCGAAGACGGTCCATTCCTCCACGATGCGCGGGCCGGCGAGGCGCAGGTGCGAGCTGCCCATCATGAACACCGGCTTCCCCAGCGGCAGTTCGTAGCCGAGGATCCCGCCGCGGGCGCTGCTGCCCGTCAGCACCCAGCGGACCGCGACGATCACGCCGTCGGTCTCCTCCGACCAGCAGACATGCTCGACCGTCAGGAACCCGTCGGGGATGCTCGCCAGGATCGAGACGATCAGCGTCGAGAGTGCCGGGATGCCCAGAACGGTGCGGCCGCCACCCGAATGCACGGTGGCGTCGGCGGCATAATAGGCGCCGAGCTTGTCGAGCCGGCGGCCGTTCCACACCGTCGCGAACAGGTCGCGCGCCCATTCCTCGACCGAGCCCTGCTCGCCGGGCTGCGCCCGCGACGGGGCGGTGGGCGCAGCGACGAAATAGGGCTCGGCCACGGGCAGCGCCGCCACCGCGCGGGCCGCCTCGTCGAGGTCGTAGCCCAGCATCCGGACGCACGCGCCCGCGTCGCGCACCAGCCACTCGGTGTGGATCAGATTGGCGCGGCTGACGCAATCGGCGGCGAAGCGCATGACGTAGCGGCGTCCGGTCGCCGGTCCGTAGACGGTCGGCCCGCAGTTGGTCGCGTGGCCGAAGCCCAGATGCGCGGTGTAGAAACTGGCCTCCTCATCGCCGCTCCACGCCACGTTGATATGGTGGGTGTCGCCGTCCGGCACGGCGGCGATGCCGGCGATCGTGGACTGCACGACGCGCTCCGCGGTGCGCACCACGCCGTAGGACGAATAGACCACGCTTTCCGGGTCGTAGGTGTCGCGGATGTAGCCGATCGCCCGCTCCTGCCAGATCTCGTCGGTGATGCGGACGATGTAATCGACGATGTCGGTGAAGCGGTCCTCGAAGCCTTTCATCGGCTGGGTACGCGCGGCCGGCGCGGCGGCCGAGTCGCGCCGCTCCACCTGACGGATGCGCCGCGTTGCCGCTCGCGCGGGCAAGGCGAAGGGCAGGTTCCCGATCTCGGCCATCGTCGCTACTCCCGGTTCGTTTCGCCAAGGCGATGATTGCGGATGCACGTCCCACGCTTTAGCATGCGGCTTCGCGAGTGGAACGCCCAATCGATCGGAGAAGCCATGACCGTCGCCGACGAGCGTCCGATCGAGCTTTCGCCGCCGGCCGGGGCGGTGCGCGGCGCGCCGCCGCTGACGCGCGGGCTGAAGCTGTTCTACGGATCGGGCAGCATGGCCGAGGCGGTCGTGATCTCGTCGATCACGCAATTCCTGATGCTTTACTATAATCAGGTGCGCGGGCTGCCGGCGGCGCAGGTCGGGCTGGCGATCGCCGCCGGGCTGGCGGTGAACGCCGTCGCCGACCCGCTGGTCGGCAGCTGGTCCGATCGGACACGCTCGCGGTTCGGCCGCCGCCACCCGTTCATGTACGCCGCGATCGTGCCGGTCGCGCTATCGTTCGTCGCGCTGTTCAATGCGCCCGCCTGGCCGCCCGTCGCGCAGCTGGCGTGGCTCGCCTGCTTCAACATCCTGCTGCAGCAGGCGTTGACCGCGTTCCACACCCCCCATCTCGCATTCGGCGGCGAGCTGACGACCGATTATATCGAGCGCACGCGGGTGATGAGCTACAACACCTTCTTCCTCTGGGCGGGCGACACGCTGTGCTGGCTCGCGACGTTCGGCCTGTTCTTCAGTTCATCGGCCGCCTTTTCGAACGGCGCACTGGATCCCTCGCGCTACGGGCCGTTCTCGCTCACGATCGCCTCGATCGTGCTCGTGATATTGTTCTGCTCCAGCTTCTTCACGCGGCGGCGCATCCCCTGGCTGCCGGCCGCCGCGCCCGGTACGCAGGCCTTCACGCTGGCCAATTTCTTCATCGACGTGCGTCAGGCGCTGGCGAACCGCAACTACGTCATGCTGCTGCTGGGCGCGTTCTGCCTGTCGCTGATGCAGGGGCTGCGCGGCGGGCTGTGGATCTACACCGCGACCTATTTCTGGCAGCTGACGAGCGAGCAGATCACCTGGTTCGCGCTCGGCAGCTTCATCAGCTATTTGTCCGGATCGGCGATCGTCGCCCGGCTCCACCGCCGGTTCGACAAGAGGATGACCGGGGCGGTGGCGGTGACGGTGTATTGCATCGGCCCCGCGCTGCCGATGATCCTCGGCTATTTCGGCCTCCTCTCGGCACAGACGCCGTACATCCTGCCGATCCTGATCGCGTTCGCCTTGCTGCAGCACCTGCCCTTCTGCGTGATGACGACGACGGTGCTGTCGGCGTTCGCCGACATCGCCGACGAGAACGAGCTGCGCTTCGGCGCGCGCCAGCAGGGCATCCTCTATTCGACGCAGACCTTCTTCGCCCGGATCGACCAGGCGATCGGCGCGGCGCTGGCCGGCTGGGCGCTGACCACGATCGCGTTTCCCGCGCACGCCGCGCCCGGCCATGTGCCCGACGCGGTGCTGCACGGGTTGGCGGCGGCGTTCGCGCTCTCCACCCTGCCCGGTCTGCTCACCACCTACTTCTACGGGCGGCTGGGGATCAGCTCGAAGAGCTACGCCGCGACCCGCGCCGCGCTCAACGCCGCCTGACGCATCAGGCCGCGCGCGTTCGCGCGAGCGTCTCGGGGAGCATCCACCAGAGCAGCGCGCCGGCGACATAGACGACCGAGGCCAGGCCCATCGCGGTGACGAGGCCGAAACGCGTGCTGACATAGGCGGCGAGCAGCGGCGCCCCCAGCGCCAGGATGTGGCCGGCATGGAACAAGGCCGCGCCGTGCGGGCGCAGGCGCAGCGGAAACATTTCCGCGAACCACGTCCCCCAGGCGGTGGTACAGGTAAGCCCGAAGCCGAACACGAAACCCGCGACGGACAGCTGCGCCTCGCTCAGGCCCGGGCGCAGGAACGCCACGATCGCGGCGGCGGAGACGAGATAGCCGACCAGCGGGAAGCGCCGCCCCAACCGGTCCGACAGGACCGCCCAGACGAAGCTGCCGACCAGCGATCCGGTGGAGATCGTCGCCACGATCGCCCCCATCCCCGCCGCCGACATGCCCCGCGCCTGGTGGACGTAGAGCGTCACGAAGCCGAAGAATAACTGGTACGCGTTGAAGTCGATGCCCGAGAGCAGCACGCAGCCGATCGTCAGCCAGCGCCAGTGCGGGCCGAGCATCTCGCGCCAGCTGCCCTTCTCGCTCGTCGCCGCGTCCGGCGCGTCGTCGTCATAGGCGCGGTAGCGGCGGTCGTCGGGGATGACCGCGTACAGCAGCAGCGACAGCGGCAGCGGCAGCACCCCGATCCACAACAGCCAGTGCCAATGCGCATCGCCGAACGCCGCACCCAGCACGCCGACCAGGATGTTCGAGGTCGGGTACATCGCCGAGTTGATCGCGATCAGCTTGCCGCGCGCCTGCACCGGGAACAAGGCGACGACCAGGCTGGTCGCGACGACGTAATAGCCGCCGAGCGCCGCCGCGAGCAGCGCGCGCGCGCCGATCCACGTCGTCAGCGCGCCCGAGGCGGCCTGCACCGCCGCCGTGACGCCGATCGCGGCAGCCACCGCGAGGGCAGCGCGGCGCCGGCCGGCCCGCGCGACGAAGCCCGCCCAGCACACCGCGCCGATGGTGATGCCCACGTTCTGCGCGCTGAAGATGTACGCGGTCTGCTCGACCGAGAAGCGGAGGTCGGAGACGAGATAGGGCCGAACATAATCGACCACGACGAAATTGTAGCAATAGAGGATGTAGCCGACGAGCGTGACGACATAAGCGAGCATCCGCCGCGTCAGCGGGATCCCGGCGGCATTGTCCACGGTCGGCCCCTCCCGCTGCTGACTTCGGATGCATGGACTATCCGACTGCAGCGGTCAAACCGCTTCGCGCCGGCAAGGCGGCTGTTCCGCGCGCGTTTTCGCCATTAGGGTAACCCGCGATGGCCAGGCAGAAATCGATACCGGCGGCGCCGCGTTCCACACCCGGACGTCGCCCGACTTCCTATGACGTGGCGCAGCTTGCCGGCGTGTCGCAATCGGCGGTGTCGCGCTGTTTCCGCCCCGGCTCCAGCATCGCGCCCGAAACGCGCATCCGGGTGGAGAAGGCGGCCAAGAAGCTGGGCTACCAGCCCAACGCGATCGCCTCGGGGCTGATCACCAAGCGCTCGAACATGGTCGCGCTGCTGATCTCGAACCTGACCAA
>CAXUMU010000021.1:0-20682 GCA_964252145.1 uncultured Sphingomonadaceae bacterium | reverse complement strand
GTGGAAGATCCGAACAAACCGAAGCTGGTGATGCGCGAGCATGGCGGCGGCGGCGCGCACCGCTACCAGGCGAGCTATTACCCGCTGGAACAGACCTTTACCGCCAACCTGCGCGATTCCGACGGCTTCGTGCAGGTCGGCATCGGCGTCTCGACCTTCTACGACCAGAAGGTGCTCGACAATCTCAAAACCAACGAGATGCCGATCCGATCGGCGGTGCTGCTGACGCTCGCCGATCAGGATGCCTCGACGATAACCTCGCCGGAGGGAAAGAAGGCGCTTCAGCGCGCGCTGAAAAAGGCTATCAACGACGTCTTGGTTAACCGCGAAGGTTTCGGCGGCATCGACGACGTGTATTTTACCAGCTTCATCATCCAGTGAGCGACGAACCCGCTCCCCTCCCCGACACCGCCCGCGCAGCGCTGGCCGAGGAGGTCGGCGCGCGCGCAGGCGAAGGCGTGCGCCCGTTCGCGCTGGGCACGGAGTCGCTCCGCCCGGCGGCGCGCCTGGCGGGGATCGAGCGGATGGGCGAGCGGCTGTCGCGTCACCTGCGCGGCGCGATCGAGCCGATCGCACGCGCCAAGACGCAGGTCGCCGCCGAACCGATCCGGTCCCTCCGATTCGAGACGTGGCTGAGCGAGATCGCCGCGTTCACGAGCCTCAGCCATTTCCGCATGAGCCCGCTGAAGGGCGGCGTGCTGGTCGCGGTCGAGCCCGATTTCGTGACGCGGATGGTGGACGCTTATTATGGCGGCGCGGGCAAGCCGACCAGGCAGCGCTCGCGCGAATTCACCCCCACCGAGGACCGGCTGCTCTCGCGCCTGACCGACGGCGTGATCGAGGCGCTGGTCGCCGCGTGGAGCGACGTCACCGCGCTGGAGCCGGCGCTCGCCGGGCGCGAGACCAACGCCGCCTTCGCCAGCTTCGTCCGCCGCGAGGAGCAGGTGGTGGTCCACCCCTTCGTCGTCACCCCAGGCACCGGCAAGCCGACCACGCTGAGCGTGGTCTATACCGTCGCCGGGCTGCGCCCGTTCGAGGCGCTGTTCGCGGCCAAGATCCGGGGCGGCGGCAGCGGCGAGGCCGATCCGGAATGGCGCCACCGCCTGTCCGCGGCGCTGGAGAATATCCGCCTGCCGGTACGATCGGTGCTCGCGCGCCCGGAGATGACGGTGTCGCAACTGCTCGACCTGAAGCCGGGCGACGTCATCCCGATCACGATGCCGGCCAAGGCGCCGCTGATCGTCGCCAACCGGCGGCTGGCGGAAGGCACGATCGGCGAACGCGAGGGCAAGGCCGCGCTGATGGTGGAACAGGTAATGGGAAGCAGGGAATGAACCAGATGACGGGCGCGATCAGCCGCGGCGACGGTATCGCCGGAAGCCGCAACTTCCAGCTGCTGGCGGATATTCCGGTGCGGCTGTCGGTGGAGGTGGGCTCCACCTCCTTGAAGCTGTCCGAACTGCTCGACATGGCGGAAGGCTCGATCGTCGAGCTGGACCGGCAGGCCAACGAGCTGCTCGACATATTGGTCAACGGCACGCTCGTCGCCAAGGGCGAGGTGGTGACGGTCAACGGCCGCTTCGGCATCCGCGTCGTCGACGTGGTGGCGACGGACATGCGCGCGGCGGGGATCGAACGCCGCGCATGAACACCGCCGCCTATCTGATCAACGTCATCCTGATGCTCGCGCTGGTCGCCGGAATGGCGGTCGGCGCGCTCGTTTTGTGGCGCAAGCTGCAGCCGGGGGTCGGCTTCGGCAAGCGCGAGAGCGCGGTGAAGCTGGTCGACGCGCTGCCGCTGGGCACGACCGGCCGGCTGGCGGTGGTGGATTTCGCCGGCAAGCGGCTGCTGCTGGCGGTCTCGCGCGGCCGGATCGAGAAGATCGCCGAGGCCGACGCGCCGGTGTTCAGCCTGGACCAGGCGGATGGAGGCTAGCGCTGCCTCCACCCCCTCTCCCCTGCGGGGAGAGGGTTGGGGTGAGGGGGAGCGAGCCGCCGGGCGAGCGTCCTGCCTGAGAGTTCGGGAACCCTCACCCAACCCTCTCCCACATGGGAGAGGGCTTTTTCTGGCGCTCATCCTGATCGCCCTCCTCCTGCTCGCTGCCCCTGCCTTCGCGCAAGTCCCCAGCGGCGGCGCGGCGCAGGCGGGGGCGCTGGACCGGGCGCTCGGCACGATCGCGGGCGACGGCAAGCCCTTGTCGCTGTCGCTGCAGATCCTGCTCTTGATGAGCCTGCTGACGGTGCTGCCGTCGCTGGTGCTGATGATGACCAGCTTCACGCGCATCATCATCGTGCTGTCGATCCTGCGCCAGGCGCTGGGCCTCCAGCAGACCCCGCCCAACCAGGTGCTGGTCGGCCTCGCCCTCTTTCTCTCGCTGTTCGTGATGCGGCCGGCGATCGACCAGATCAACGCCAATGCGTGGAAACCCTATGGCGCGGGCACGATCGGGATCGAGGAGGCGGTCGGCCGCTCGGGGAGCGTGCTGCACGGCTTCATGGAGCGCCAGGTCCGCCAGACCGACCTGAAGCTGTTCGCCGACATGGCCAAGGCGCCGCCGTTCGCGAAACCCGCCGACATTCCGTTCACGATCCTGCTGCCGGCGTTCGTCACGTCCGAGTTGAAGACCGCGTTCCAGATCGGCTTCCTGATCTTCCTGCCGTTCCTGATCATCGACCTGGTGGTCGCCTCCACGCTGATGGCGCTGGGCATGGTGATGCTGTCGCCGAACATCATCTCGATGCCGTTCAAGCTGCTGCTGTTCGTGCTGGTCGACGGCTGGGCGCTGACCATGGGCAGCCTCGCCGCATCGTTCGGGGGCGGGTGAGGTGACCATTTCCGTCATTGCGAGCGTAGCGAAGCAATCCAGTCCGACACGCGTATCGCACGCGGGGGTGGATTGCCGCGTCGCTTCGCTCCTCGCAATGACGAGGTAGGGCGTGGCTGACGGCAGCTACTTCATCGGCGTCGCGCAGCATGCGTTGTGGATCCTGGCGCTCGTCTGCGCGCCGATCCTGATTCCGGCGCTCGTCGCGGGCCTGGTGCTCGGGATGATCCAGGCGGCGACCTCGATCAACGAGCAGACGCTCGCCTTCGTCCCCAAGCTGATCGTCGTCGCGATCTGCCTCGCCCTGTTCGGCGGCGCGATGCTGATGCTGATCGCCGACTTCACCCGCGACATGTTCGCGCGCATCCCCGACATCCTCAGATGATCCCGCAGGGCTTTGCGGGGCTGGAGGCGCAGCTGTGGCTGTGGCTGGTCGCCGCGATCCGGCCCGGCGCGGCGTTCGTGGCGGCGCCGGTGTTCGGCGCGCCGCAGGTGCCGGTCCAGCTGCGGCTGGTCGTCGCGCTCGCGATCGGCATTCCGGCGATGGCGGGCGTTCCGTTCGCGCTCCCCTTGGGCGGGCTCGCCTCGATCCAGGGCGTGATGCTGGTCGCGGGCGAGGTGCTGGTGGGGCTGGCGCTGGGCTTCGCGGTGCAGATCGGGTTCGCCGCCGCCTTGCTGGCGGGCGAGACGATCGGCAACACGATGGGCCTCGGCTTCGCGGGCATGATCGATCCAATGAGCGGCGCGCAGAGCCCGGCGCTCGGCCAGATCTTCTCCACGCTCGCCACCTTCCTGTTCCTGGCGTCCGGCGGGCACCTGATCCTCGTCTCCATCCTCTTCGACAGCTACCGCGCGCTGCCGCCGGGCGAGGCGTGGATGTCGGCGCAGGCGACCGGCGGGCTGGTCCGCTTCGGCGGCGACATCTTCGCGATGGGGCTGGCGATCGCGCTGCCTGTGGGTTTCGCGATCGTGCTGGTGCAGCTGGTGATGGGGATGCTGGCGCGGTCCGCCCCCGCGCTCAACCTGTTCTCGGTCGGGCTGCCGGCGGCGCTGCTGGCCGGCGTCGTACTGCTCGCGATCGCCACGCCGCAGATCGCCGATGCGATCCTGCGCGGCGTGGTCCACGGGCTCGATCTCTCCCGCCGCTTGGGCAAGGGCTGATGGCCGAGACCGCCGACCGCGACGAGAAGACCGAGGCGCCAACCCAACAGCGGCGGCGGAAGGCGGCCGAGCAGGGCGACGTCCTCCAGTCGCGCGAGCTGGGCACCGCGCTCGTCGTGCTGAGTGGCGCCGCGTGGCTGGCGCTGGCCGGGCCATGGACGATGCGCAGCTTGCAGGCGATGCTGGTGTCGGGCTTGAGTTTCGGCCGCGGCGATCTCGCGACGTTCGATCCCGCGACCACCACGCTGCGGCTGCTGGGCACGGTGCTGCTGCCGGTGGGCGGGCTGCTCGCCTTCACCTTCCTCGCCGCGATCGCCACGCCGGCATTGCTGGGGTCGCTGGGTTTCCGCTGGAGCGCGATCGCGCCGAAGCCGTCGAAACTCAACCCGATGAGCGGGATCAAGCGCATCTTCGGCGTGCAGGGGCTGGTGGAGCTGGGCAAGTCGGTCGCCAAGGTCGCGCTGCTGGGCGCGATCGGCTGGTGGCTGTTCCGCGCGCAGGAGGCGAGCATCCTGGCCGGCGGCGGGCGCGACATCGCCGTCGCGATCGGCGAGCTGGGCCGCACATTCGTACTCGCCACCCTGGTAATGGCGCTGGGGCTGGTGCTGATCGCCGGGATCGACGTGCCGGCGCAGATCTTCCAGCGGGCCGCGCGTCTGCGTATGACCAAGCAGGAGGTGAAGGACGAGCATAAGCAGACCGAAGGCTCGCCCGAGCTGAAGGCCGCGATCCGCCGCCACCAGCATCAGGTGTTGCGCGGGTCGGCGCGCAGCGCGGTGATCGATGCGACCGTGATCCTGACCAACCCGACCCATTTCGCCGTGGCGCTGCGCTACCGCCCCGGCATCGATGCCGCCCCGCTGGTGGTGGCGCGCGGGCGCGGCGCCACCGCGGACGCGATCCGCGCGCTGGCGGCCGAGCATGACGTGCCTTTGCTCTCCTACCCGCAGCTGGCGCGCGCGATCTATTTCACCGCGCAGACCGGCCATGTGATCCGCGAGGATCTCTACATCGCGGTCGCGACGGTGCTGGCGTTCGTGTTCAACCTGAACGCGGCTACGGCCGAGCGCATCCGCCAGCCCGAGATCGAGGTGCCGCTGGACGCGCGCTTCGACGAGGACGGCCGGCGCGGGGCGTAACTCGGAAGTCATGCGTGCATTGGCAGACCCGCCGTACCCCGGCGCAGGCCGGGGTCCAGCTACGGGCCGATCGTAACTGGACCCCGGCCTGCGCCGGGGTACTGCTCGTTGTTTCAGCGGGATCGGTGCCAAGCGGACGTCGGGTATTGACCGATCCTAAACATCCCCATGCCTATGCCGTTAACCGATCAGAGTATCGGGGGACTGGCAGCCGTGACGTCGATCGCAGCGACCTTGGGGATCGGATCGGGGCTGGACACCACCCAGCTCGTCACCGACCTCGCCGCCGCCAACAAGGCACCCAAGGAGGCGCTGATCACCGCGCGGGAGACGGCCAACAAGGCCAAGGTCTCCTCGCTCGCCGGCCTCGCCAGCGGGATCGACGGCTTCGCCGGCGCGCTCACCAGCCTGCTCTCGGGCGGCACGCTCTACACCCAGCCGTCTAGCTCGGACACCGCATCGCTGGGCGTATCGGCGGTGGCCGGCGGGCGGATCGGCGGGCTTTCGGCGACGCTCAAGATCGACAAGCTGGCGCTGGCGCAGACGATCGTCTCCAGCCCGGCTGCCAACGGCACCGATCCGATCGGCCAGGGCGGGATGACGCTCACCACGTCGCGCGGCAGCTTCGCGATCACGATCGACAGCGGCAATGACAGCCTCTCCGGCCTGGCGCGCGCGATCAACGCCGCCGCCGCCGGAGTCACCGCCAGCGTCGTCACCGACAGCAGCGGCGCGCGGCTGGTGATGAAGGGCGCGGTCGGCGCGGCGGGCGCGTTCACGCTGACCGCCGACAGCGGCGCGGCGGCGGGCCTTGCCGCCTTCACCTACGACCCCGCTGGCACCAGCGGGATGACGGCTGCGCAGACCGCGCAGGACGCCTCGCTCGTGCTGGACGGCGTGACCGTCACCCGCTCCAGCAACAGCATTTCGGACCTGATCCCCGGCGTGAAGCTGGACCTGAAGGCGGTCACCACCACCGCGGTCTCGATCGGCGCGACGCAGCCGGTCGCGGCGATGCGGCAGGCGGTGCTGGATTTCGTCGACACCTATAACGAGCTGAAGACCACGCTCGACACCGCGACCTCGTCGGGCTTGAACGGCGCTGCGGCGGGGCCGCTGCGCAGCGATGCCGGCATCCGCGCGATGGTGCGCCAGCTGGGCCAGCTGAGCTCGACCAAGCTCGTCTCCAGCGGCGCCGTTACCACGCTCGCCGATCTGGGCGTGCGCACCGGCAATGACGGCAAGCTGAGCGTCGACACCGCCCGGCTGGACAGCGTGCTCGCGTCGAACGCCGACGATGTCGAGGCGATGTTCAACCCCACGCAGTCCAGCAGCAGCCCGCTCGTCCAGATCACCAGCGCGGTCGGCAAGGTGACGCCGGGCAGCTACACGCTCACCAACCTCATCGCCGGGCCGCCGCCGTCGGGCAGGATCGGCGATCTCGACCTGATCGTCGCCGGCAGCCGGCTGGTCGCGCCGATCAAGTCGGGCGCGGGCGGGCTGATCGTGCAGCCGCTGGGCAACGTCGCCAGCGCGACGATCACGATCGAATCGGGCCTGGGCGGCGCGCTCCAGGCGATCCGCGATACGCTGCGCGGCAGCACCGGCCCGCTCACCACCCTGTCCGACCGGCTGGCATCGGAGGCCAAGTCGATCGCCGACGACCGCACCGCGATGGAAGCGCGCGCCGATGCCTACAAGGCGACGCTGCAGAAATCCTTCACGACGATGGACACGCGCGTCACCGCGCTCAAGGCGACGCAGGCCTATCTGGAACAGCAGGTGAAGGTCTGGACCAACGATACCGGCAAATGACGAACCGGCGCCGCCGACAGGAGCCAAGCAGATGTATTCCACCCTCACCCGCCCGGGCGGCGCCGGCGCGCAGTACCGCGCGATCGACGTCGGCTCCAAGATCGACGGCGCCTCGCCGCACCGGCTGGTCGCGATCCTGTACGAGGAACTGGTGCTGGCGCTCTCGACGATGAAGCTTGCCATCCGCCGCGCCGACGCGCCGCGCCAGAACGACGCGCAGGCGCGCGCGCTCGCGATCGTCCAGAGCCTCGACAACAGCCTGGATTTCGGCCGCGGCGGCGAGATCGCGGGCGCGCTGTCGGCGGTCTATGCCGAGATCAGCCGGCTGGTGACGCTGGGCGGCAAGGCGCGCGATGCCGAGGTGATCGGCGGGGCCCAGGCGCTGGTGGCGGAGATCGCGGAGGCGTGGAACCAGATCGGTTGAACCCTCGCGAACCGGAGCTGTCATTCCCGCGAAAACGGAAATCCATGGACGGCGGGCGCGCGCCAATCGATAGGTGCCGTACCCACGGATCCCCGCTTGTGCGGGGATGACGGGGAGGGGCGCCTTCACCCCCCGTCGATCATCCGGCGGATGCGCTCGGTCAGCGCCTCGATCGCGAACGGCTTGGTGATCAGCTCCATCCCGGCATCGAGGAAGCCGCCCGCCGCCGCCGCATTCTCGGCATAGCCGGTCATGAACAGGATCTTCAGGCCGGGCCGCAGCACCCGCGCCGCATCCGCCAGCTGGCGTCCGTTCAGGCCAGGCAGGCCGACATCGGTCACGAGCAGGTCGATCGCCGCGCCGCTCTCGATCCGGCGTCATCCCGCAGCCGGTGTCGGTCACGCACAGGCAGATATATTGGCCGGGCGCCACATCGCGGGCTTCCGCCGCGTCGCTCGTGCCCAGATCGCTGTTGCAGGTCTCGATGCTCCTCCATGCCGTGACGAGCCGGTTGGCATCGACCGGACGGGGATCGAGCGGCTGGCGGCGCGAGAAAGCGAGCAGGCGGTGGGTGAGCGCGGCGGCGCGGTCGGCCGAGCTCATCGCCGCGGTGGCATAGCGCTCGATATCGGGATCGCGGCCCTGGCGCGATCGCCGGAGCATCATGTCGAGCGGGCCGACGATGCCGGTGAGCAGGTTGTTGAAGTCGTGCGCGATGCCGCCGGTCAGCTGGCCCGCCGCCTCTATCTTCTGCGCCTGGCGCAACGCCTCGTGCGCGCGCTCCAGCTCGGCGGCGGCGTTGCGCTCGTCGGTCACGTCGCGGCCGACGGCGTGGATCAGGTCGCTGTTGGGCACCGCGGTCCAGGCGAGCGGCCGGTAGCTGCCGTCGCGCGCGCGGCAGCGGTTCTCGAACCGCAGCGTGGTGACGCCCCGCGCCAACTTCTCCACTTCCGCCACCGTCGCGGCGACATCGTCGGGATGGACGAGATGGATGAAGTTCGTGCCAACCAATTCGCCTTCGGTCCAGCCGAGCAGGCGCGTCCACGCCGGATGGTCGAGCGGATCGATCCGGCGAAATCGGCGACCAGCATGGCGCGCGAGCCGTACGCGCGATCAGCCGCCGGTGGCGATCCAGATCAGGTGATGCGCGCCGCCGCGGTTCGCCTTGGCGCGCACGCGCACCTCTTCGACGGAGAAGCCGGCGCGGCGCAACCGGCCGGTGAAGGCCGCATCGGGCGCGGACGACCAGATCGCGAGCACGCCGCCGGGCCGCAGCGCCGCTCTGGCCGCCGCGAGCCCCGTGGGCGCGTACAGGCGGTCGTTGGCCGGCTGCGACAGCCCGTCGGGGCCGTTGTCGACGTCGAGCAGGATCGCGTCATAGTCCGCCCCCGGCCGGATCAGGCCGGCGACATCGCCCTCGACGATGCGGACGCGCGGATCGCTCAGGCCGTCGCCGAACAGGTCCGCCATCGGCCCGCGCGCCCAGGCGATCACCTCCGGCACGAGTTCGGCGACGATCACGCTCGCGCCCGCCGGCAGCCGGGCGAGCGCGGCGCGCAGCGTGAAGCCCATGCCCAGCCCGCCGATCAGCAGGCGCGGCGCCCCGATGCCGGCCAGCCGGTCGCAGGCGAGCGTGGCCAATGCCTGCTCGGATCCGCCGAGCCGGCTGTTCATCAGCTCGTTGTTGCGCAACGTGATTGAAAATTCCGCGCCGCGCCGGACGAGGCGCAACTGCGCGCCGCCGGGCAGCTCGGCCGAGCCGATCACGACGCGCGGCAGCATCGCGGCAGGATGCGGCTAGCGGCCGTCCTTGCTGGGCGTGCCCTTGGTCGACGGGTTGGAAGCGTTCTGCTTCGGCGGCGCCGCCTTCTTGGGCTTGCGCGCTTCCTTGTTACTCTTTTGCTCGCTCTTGGCCATGGCCGGCTCCCGCCTTGCGTTCGAGCCCGCGCGGCCAACGCCCTGATCCCGGGCAGGGAGCAGCTTTGCGGCCATAAACCGGCCGCATGCGAAACGCCACCGGGCTCGGGCGGATGCAGATCGGGTATCCGTTCCGGCGCGATAGACAATCGACGGACGCGCTTCGATTTCTATGGTGCACCGCACAACATAACTCGCCTGAAGGCAGCCAATCCGTAAAAGGAAACTGCCATGAACAAGTTCGTTGCTTTCGCCCTTATCGGCGCCGCTTTCAGCGCTCCCGCCCTTGCCGCTTCCGCCCCGAACGAGACGAGCTTCACGCGCGACGGCCAGACCTATTACATGACGACCGCCGACATGGGGCGCTACACGCGCATCAGCGGCCACGACGACCGCGGGCGGAAGTTCGATTTCCGCCAGACCGACAGCCGGGTCACCGGCTATTATGACGACAGCTACGTTGAATTCACCGCACCGCAGGTGAGTCAGCCGGCGCAGGTCGCGACGCGCTGATTGCCGAACGGGCGCCTGGCGGGTCGCCGGCGCCCAACCGCCGCTGGCGGGTCTAGGAAACCAGCCGCCACAAGCGGAACGGCGAACCCTTCGGCAGCGCCACCGACTGCAGCCACGCCGGCACCCGGCCGTTCATCAGCTGCGTGTAGAACCCCTGCTTGTTTTCGGCGGCGTAGATCGTCGATTCCGACATGCCCGGACACAGCAGCAGCAGCGTCGCGCCGTGGCGCCGCATCACCTCATGCGCGGTCTCGGGCGCGTTGCTGCGGAAGGCGTGGTGGATGTCGAGGATCGCCTGCTGGTTGCGGTGGTACGGCCCGGCGATGGCGCGGTGATGCGTCACCGTGATCAGCCGCGGGCCGAAATCGACGAAGGTCAGGATCGTGGCCGCCGGCAGCTGCGCGATGGGCTTCAGCGCGGCGAGCGTCGGGCAGCGGCCGTTGGCGCTGCTCACCGCCTTGCGGCCGGGCGTGGGCGGCGCCTCCGGGATGGCGTTCAGCGCGAACTGCATGAACAGGCCCGAGACGACCATGAACGCGGCGACCACGCCGAACACGCGCACCACCATCCAGCGGTGGCGCGACAGCGGCGGCAGGATCGCCCAGGCGAGCGCGGTCGCGCCCGGCACGGCGAGCATCTGCGCCGCCGGCCCCGCGCGCGTCTGCCACAGCAGCATGCCGGCGGAGAACAGAGCGAGCAGCCCCGGCACCATCCACGGGACGAACAGCTCGGTGCCGCGCGCGCGCCACAGCGCGAAGCCGCTGCCGATCAGCCCGATCGCCGGCAGCGCCGCCACCGGCAGCGAGACGCGGAAATTATGCTGGTAGAGCGGCTTGGCCTCGCGGATGTTCCTGAACCACAGCCGGTCCAGCTCGGGCGTGATATGCTCGGGGCGGCCCAAGCAATTCGGCCAGGCGAGCGCGAAGCCGCCGGCGATCGCCGCGCCCACCGCCGCCGCCGCCGCGAACCGGGCCACGCGGCTTTGCAGCGGCAAGCCGGCCAGCACCACCGCCAGCCCGCCGCCGGCGAGCGTGACCGACAGCCACACCGGCGATAGCACGTCGCACACCGCGGCGCGGTTATCGTACGAGGCGAGGGCGGCGAAGCCGAGCGCGCTTCCCGCCGCGAGCGCGATGCCGTAGCCGCGCAGGCGCTCGGCCTCGTCCCGGTCCCACGCCCAGCGCAGCGCGGTCGCGGCGCCCGCCACCGCGATATAGGGCAGCATCTCCAGCCCGATGGTGAGCGACGCCGCGCTGCTGAGCCCCGCGATCACACCGCCGCGCAGGCGCCGGGCGTCCACATTGCCGGCGATCGTGGTCATCAGCAGCGCCAGCTGCCAGCCATGATGATCGATCCGCTCGGGCATGAACATCAGCAGCGTGCTCTGCCCGCACATCAGGATCGCCGCACCCAGCGCGTAGGAGGCGGGCGCGACCAGCCGGCGGACGGTGAACGCCAGCGCGAAGAAGGCGGCGCACAGCGGGAACAGCGGCGCCACCGCTGCGGCCGCCATCTCCCCCACCGCGCCGCCGAAGAACGGGCGCACGAGCAGGATCACGCCCGCGATCGGCAGGTCCACCAGCCGCGACCAGTGGATGCTGGCGCCGTGCGGCGGATCCATCTTGTAGTTGCGCAGGTCGAACCAGCCCTGGCCCGAGAGCCACGCGCGCACCTGCGACATGCGCATGTTGTCGTCGGTATCGCCCAGCCAGAAATAGCGGATGGCGTTCCACTTGAAGACGATCATCACGATCGCCGCGACCAGCCAGAACAGCAGCACCCACAGCCGCCAATGGCGTTCGGCGGCGTCTCCGCCCGCCTCTGCCGCCGGCGGCACCCCGTCGCTCGCTGTCCCCATCGCCGGTCGCCCCTTAGCCGCTCGCGGGCAAAGGGCAAGTTAAGGCGCTGTAGGCTGCGCGGCGACGCCGGGACGCCAGCACCCCCAGCACCGCCAGCGAGAGCAGCGAAAGGAGCGAAAGGAGCGACAGGAACCCGCCGATCCATTCGATCGGTAGCGGAGCCAGCCGCACATCGCAGCCGGGCGGGCCGCGATAGCTCAGCAGCTTGGTCGCGGGATCCGGCGCGGTCGGCATGCGCACGCCGCCGCAGCGCACCTGCCAGGCGGGAAAGTAGAATGTCGCCAGGATCGTGCGCTCGCCCTGCCGCACCACCTGTGGCTGGCGGCGCGCGAGATCGAGCGCCCACTGCGAGAATATGCCGCGTTCCTGCGATGCGCCGGCCGGCAGATATTCCAGCACCTCGGGATGGTGCCGCTCCAGTTCGGCGACCGTCCAGCTGCCGGGCGCATGTGCCGCGCCAGAGAAGAAGAACGAAGCGGCGAGCAACAGGCCGCAGCCGGCGAACGCCGCCCGGCCGGTGACGCGCGCCCGCGCGAATGCCGTCGCCAGCGCGAAATCGGCGAGCAGCAGCGCGCGCCAGGGAAACTGCACCTTGGCGAGCAGCGGCACGTCCCACAGCCCCGGCACGAAGCCGGCGACGACCGCGCAGATCGCGATCGCGCCCACCGCCCACCGCCCGCCCGACCGGACCAGCATCGCCGCCGTCGCCGCGACCAGCCCGGTCAGGCACAGCAGCAACGCGGCGGTGCCGGGGTCCGCCCAGCGGGCGCGGTGGAACAAGGTCCAGTTCGCGGCGCGCAGCGTGTCCAGCGCCCACAGCTGGTCGATCGACACATGGGCCTGCAGCGTCAGCGCCGGCAGCAGGTAGATCGCGGCCAGGCCGAGCCCCAGGCCCAGCCCGGCGGCGAGCGGCCACGCCGCGGTGCGATCCCGCCAAACCAGCCAGGCGGACCAGGGCGCGATCAGCAGCAGGCTGGCGAGCAAGGCCGTCGGCAGATGGGTCAGGATCAGCGCGGCATAGGCGAAGGCGAGCGCGCCGAAACCGCGCCCGGCCCCCGCGCGCCGGATCGCCAGCGCCAGCAGCGGCAGGATCGCATAGGCGCAGAATTCGGCGAGCGCGCCGCGCCGATAGAAATCGATGAGGTGATAGGGCAGCGCCATGTAGAGCGCGGCGCCCGGCAGCGCGCGCCGCCCGCAATCGCGCAGCCACAGCAGCATCGCCGCGCCGCTCGCGAACCAAGCGCTCCCGGCCGCCGCGAGCAATGCGGCGTAATTGCCGAGCCCCAGCAGCCCGAACAACCCGCTCCAGTAGAAGCCGAGCGGGGCATAATAATAGAATACCGGCGCGCCCAGCCCGCTGTGCGATTCGGCCAGCCAGCGCGGGTACAGCGTGCCCCGGCGCAGCGCGGCGGTGAACCCGTCGATCCAGACGATGTCGATCCAGAAGCTGGTATGCACCATCGGCGGCGCGCGTAGCGCGGGCGTCATCAGCAGCAGTGCCAGCAGCGCGAGCAGGGCGTACGGCAGCCATGCCCGCAGCGACGGGCGCGTCACGAGCTGTCGGGCGTCCGGCATGCCGAAGATATGGCTAATCAAGTTTAAGGTTGTGTGAGCGGGACGCCTGTCTCGCGGATTGAACGGCGCGGAGCCAACGGGCATGCAGCCGCGATGGCGATCGGCCCCCCCGAAGTGAACATCCGGTCGGGCCGTCCCGCCGGGCGGTGCTCCGCCGGGCTGCTCGCGGGTGCGCTGGTCGCCGTGCTGGGGGTCGATCAGCTGCTGCTGTGGCGCTTCCTCGATTTCGCCGGGTGGTGGATCTATCCCGTCGGCGCGGCGCTGGTCGGGCTGCTCGCATGGCTGGCCGGCAGGGTGGCGGGCCGGCTCGACCTGTCCGCACCGGCGGCAGGCGGGGTGGCGCTCTGCAT
Source organism: uncultured Sphingomonadaceae bacterium (assembly GCA_964252145.1). GTDB lineage: Bacteria > Pseudomonadota > Alphaproteobacteria > Sphingomonadales > Sphingomonadaceae > JAQGLK01. Next base: position 7,105 of record CAXUMU010000021.1, on the reverse strand, counting down.
CGCCGTCGCCCTGCTGCTGTTCCTGCTCGGCGGGCAGGGCCGGCTTTTCTACGCCAATATCGACTGGCAGGTGCGCGATGCCATCCTCAACGACATGCGTCTCCACGCCTGGCCGTTCGCCTATACGGCGCGCGGCGTGCCGGAGCTGCTGCGCGCGCCGATCGGCATGTACCTGGTGCCGGCGCTGGCGGGGAAGGCGCTCGGGCTGGCCGCCGCCGACGTCGCGCTGCTGGTGCAGAACGGCGTGATGCTGGGCATCCTCCTCGCGCTCGCCTCGCTGCGGTTCGACAGCGCTCGGGCCGCGGCGGGCGCGCTCGCCGTCTTCCTCGCCTTCAGCGGCATGGACGTGGCGGGGCAGCTGCTGCTCCACCCCAGTGAGGCGCTGCCCAGCCACCTCGAGGGCTGGGCGCAGATCCAATATTCGTCGCACGTCACGCAGGCCTTCTGGGTGCCGCAGCATGCGCTGTCGGGCTGGATCGCGGCGGCGTTGTTCCTGCTGTGGAAGGACCGCGGCCTGCCGGTCGGGCTGCTGCTGGGCGCGCTGCCGCTGATCGCTTTGTGGTCGCCGCTTGGCGCGATCGGCGCGCTGCCCTTCGCCGCTTATGCCGGATGGCGCGCGTTTGCCGAGCGCACGCTACGACCGGTCGACTTCGCCTTCGCGGCGGTTGCTACCATCCTCGCTATTCCCTCGCTCCTCTACCTCGGCGCGGCGGCGGACTCGGTCGGGCTGCATGTGCTGGCGGTGCCGCTCGGCCGCTGGTTCCTGTTCGAGCTGCTGGAGGTTGCGCCCTATCTTGCGGCGGTCGCGGTGATCGGCGCGCGCGGGCCGAGAGGCCCCGCGACTCTCATGATCGTTGGGGTGACCCTGCTGATCCTGCCTTTTCTCCAGATCGGCGAATCGATCGACCTGATGATGCGCGGATCGATCCCGGCGCTGGCGATCCTCTCGGTGCTCGTGGCCGACGCGCTCACGGATGCGGGCGCTGGCCGGCGGGGCTGGCGTGTCGCGCTCGCGCTCGTGCTGGCGATCGGCAGCGTCACCGGCCTCAGCGAGATCCGGCGCGCCGTGACCTACCGGCCGTCGCCGCGGCCGCTGTGCGGGTTCTCCCGCGCGTGGGACCAGAGCTTCGGCAGCTTCGGCAAATCGACCTACCTCGCGCCGCTCGCGGCGCTGCCGGGCGCGATCCGGCCGTCGGCGCCGGAACGGGTCGAGTCCGCCGATCCGCCGATTTGCTGGAATCGGCCCTGGGCGGTACGGCGACGCGGCTAGCGCTTTCGCGAGCGCTAAAATCTTCAACCTGGACCGATCACCTATGACCGCAGACGCCACACGCGCCGAGCGCATCGCGCTGATCGGCCAGCTCTTCCGCTACGCGGTGACCGGCGGGCTGGCCAGCATCGTCAATATCGGCGTCTACTGGATCCTGGCGGCACGCGGCATGGATCCCAACGCCGCCTGGACGATCGGCTTCGTCTCGGCGGTGATCGTCGGCTACGTCGTCCACAGCCGCTGGAGCTTCAAGGGCCACGGCCGGCGCGACAATCTGGCGCGCACCGGCGGGCGGTTCGTGGTGGTGTCGCTGGTCAGCTTCGCTGCCAACCAGTTCTGGGTGTGGCTGCTGGTGCGGCATTTCCACCTGCCGCTCTGGGCGCCCTATCCGCCGGTGCTGGTGGTGACGCCGCTGCTGGTGTTCATGCTGAACCGCAAATGGGTGTTCGAATGAGCTGACCCGCGCGGGCGCGGCCGTTTCGGATCGAGTTCGGCTTTTTCGAACGAAGCCTTGGCGGCACCTGCTGCTGCGCTGCACCACGGCTGCGGCGATAGCGAACGGGGCTCGCCATGGCGACGAACTATGGCGGCAGCACGCCGGGCGGGGAGCGTCGCGCGCTGGTGCTGGCGGGCGCGCTCGCGATGCTGTGCTGGCTCCCCTATCTGATGTCGCCGATTATAGAGGCGTCCGACGCCGGATCGCACGTCTCGCGCATCTACGTGATGAGTCAGGGGCCGGGCAGCGCCGTCGCCCGGTTCTTCCAGGTTCACTGGCGGTGGATCGGCAATCTGGGCGTCGATCTGCCCGCCTTGCTGCTCGCGCCGCTGTGCGGGGCGGAGGCGGCGGTGCGGATCGTCACGGCGGCGACCGCTTCGCTCACGCTGTTCGCGATCCATGCGCTCGCCCGCAGCGCGCACGGCACGTTCGTCGGTCCCGCGGCGCTGGCGTTGCCGTTCGTCTTCTCGCAGCCGGTCGCCTGGGGATTCCTCAACTATGATCTGTCGGTCGCGCTCGCGCTGCTGGTCGCCGCGGCGTGGCTTCGCCGGCCTCCGCAAGGTGCCGCGACGGCCTGCCTGTTCGGGATCGCGGGCTGTGCGGTGTGGACGGCGCACGCGATGGGCTGGGGCATCCTGCTGATCGCGGTCGCGGGGTTCGAGATCGGCGCTGTCTGGCCCGATATCCGCCGCGCGAAGGGCCGGCTGGCCCGCTTCATCCCGCTGCTGCTGCCGGTCGTGCCGATGCTGCTGTGGCGGTCCGATGGCGCGGGGCCGCTGTTCGCGTACGACGCGCAACTCGTTCGCGCCAAGGCGATGCATTTCCTGATGGTGCTGCGCGCGATCGATCCGCTGGCGGATATCGTGATGCTGGGTCTCGTCGCGCTGCTTGCGCTGCTGGGGCTCGTGCTGGCGCGGCGGATCGAGCGGCGGATGGCGGTGGCCGCCGCGCTGCTCGTCATCGCGGTCGTCCTCGCGCCGACGCGCCTGTTCGGCAGCTGGGCCGCAGACATGCGGCTCGCGCCCGTCGCGGCGATCCTGTGTATCGCCGCGATCCCGCCGGGCGCGTTTCCCCGGGCCAATCGCGGGTTCCTGCTGGTCGGCGCCGCGCTGCTGCTGGTCCGTATCGCTGCTTTGGCGGCGCAGTGGCACGGCGACGGCGCACGCCACCGCGCGCAACTGGCGCTGCTGGACGCGGTCCCGCGCGGCAGCCGCGTCGGCTTCATCGTGCTGAAGACCGGCTGCGGCGGATCCTGGCGGCTGCGCGCCGAGCCGCATCTGGGCAGCTATGCGATCGTCCGGCGCGACGCGTTTTCGAACACGATGTTTTCCGTGCCCGGCTCGGACATCGTGAGCGTCCGGCAGCCGGCGGATGTGGCCTGGATCGACGGCTCGCAGATGATCGAGACGCGGCGCTGCCCCTCCGGCGTGCCGGATCCTGCGGCGATGCGCTCCGCCGTGAAGCGCGTGGCCGGGTCGTTCGACTATCTCTGGATCGTGGCATCGGACGGCGGCCCCCTGCCGCGCTTGGCGCCCCTGCCCGACTTCCACCGCTTGGGCACCGCGCCGGGCGCGCTGATGCTTGGGCGGCGCTAAGAGTGCGATGACGTCATCTTGAATCACGTTCCCACCCGTTCGTGTCGAGCGCAGTCGAGACACGTTCGAGGCGGGTTCGGATGTCTCGACTTCGCTCGACCCGAACGGCTGGGGTGAATCGAAGGGCGTCAGGCGCCAGCCCCGGGGACCTCGACCGTTTCGGATCGATCTTACCTTTCACTTCGGCGGGTCCGGCGGCAGCAGCGAATGCTGCGATGCAACGAAATGGTGATCGGCAATGCGTAGCGAGGCGGTACCTTCCACCGACCGCCCGTTGGTCATCGGCATGCTCGGCGTTCTGCTCGTCGCCGCGGCGCTGCGCTTCTGGCAGCTTGGCGTGGCGCCGATCTGGATGGACGAGGCATTCTCCATCCTGATCGCGCGGCTGCCGGCGAGCGCGCTGATCTTCAAGACGGTCGATGTCCATCCGCCGCTTTATTATCTGGTGCAGAAATCGTGGGGCGCGATCGCTCCGGCGGTGTCGCTGGCGCGGGTGCCTGCCGCCGCGTTCGGCGTCGCTGCGGTCGGCGTGGCGATGCTGACGATCCGCGATCAGGTATCGACGCGCGCGGCCCTGTGGGGCGGCATGCTGCTCGCGCTGGCCACCGGCGCCAATTATTTCAGCCAGGACGCGCGGATGTACACGCTGCTCCTGACGCTGCTGGGGCTGGCGACGTGGGGGCTGATGGGGCTGGCGACGCCCCGTCGTCATGGCCGCGCGACTTATGCGGCGCTCTATCTGGCCGGCGCGGCGGCGGCGAACTACACGCATTTCCTGGCGCTGCCGTTGCTGCTGGCGGCGAACCTGGGCTGCCTCGCGGCGCTCGCGAACGGGCCGGCGCCGCGGCGGGACCTGCGCGGGTGGCTGCTGCTCAACCTGGCGTTGCTGGTGGTCGCGCTGCCGTGGCTGGTGCGGATGCTGACGATCGGCCGCTTCTTCACCGGCGTCGGCGAAGATTCGCTGCGCACCCTGCCGTGGTTCGTCCAGAGCGCGATCGGCGCGCCGGCGCTGCCGCAGTCGCTGCGCTATCTGTTCACGCTCGCATTGGCGGGCACGGTCGCGTTGGGCATCGGGATAGGCTGGCGCAGGGCGCGGAGTGCCACCATCGTCGCCGCCTGCGGCATGATCCTGTATTTGCTCGTGATCGCCGTGCTGAACACGCACACGCCGTTGCTGTCCGCGCGCGCCTTCACGCTGCTGTCGGGCTTCGTCGCCTTGTTGTTCGGCATCGCGGCGGCGGAGGCGCGGCCGCGCGCGCTGGCATGGGGCGGCGCCGGCGCGATGCTGGCGCTGATGGGCTGGTCCACGCTGCGCGAGCATCACGTCCGTACCAAATATGAGAATGTTCCGGCCGCGTTGCGGTTCGCTGCCGCGCACGGCATGCCCGACGCGCCGGTGCTGACCTGCAGCTTCTTCACCGGCGGCTCGGCCTGGGCCGCCGATCCGCACCGGCGGATCGTCCTGCTCCGGCTGGGCGGCACGCTGCGCTACGACGCCCGCTTCCTGGAGGCGACGCGGATGGGCATGCCCGAAATGCTGGGCGCCCGGGCCGAGCGGATCGATCGGGCGCTGGGCGGCGGCTACCTCTATCGCGGCGGGTTGGCTCAGGCGCTGGCGGGGGCGCGCGCAACCATCCTCTTGACAGGGCCTTGCGATCCCGCCTTTTCCGGTTGGGCGCAAAGGCAGCTCGCACCGCTCGGCTTTCGTCCGGTCGCGGCGGCCGAGTTCCCCGGCGGCTACGAGGGCACGATCATTATCCAGCATGGAGAAACCAAGGCCGTGCTGTACCGGCGATCGGGCGCATGATGGCGGGCACGCTCTGCCCGACGCCGGTCGCGGCCGGCGGGATCACGCTTTCCATCATCGCGCCGGTGAAGGACGAGCAGGTCGCGATCGCGCCGTTCGTCGCGCGCGTGTCCGCCGTCCTCGACGCGCTGGCGCAGGTCGACGGCGCCGCCCAGGCGTGGGAGATCCTGTTCGTCGACGACGGCAGCCAGGATGCGACGCTGGCCGCGATCCACGCCGCGCACCGCGCCGACCCGCGCATCCGCGCGCTTTCGCTGTCGCGCAACTTCGGCAAGGAGGCCGCGCTGTCGGCGGGGCTGGACCATGCGCGGGGCAGCGCGGTGGTGCCGATCGACGTGGACCTGCAGGACCCGCCCGAGGTGATCGGCGAGATGCTGGACCGGTGGCGCGAAGGCTATGACGTCGTCTACGGCGTGCGCCGCAACCGACTGACGGATTCGCTGCCCAAGCGGATGACCGCCGACCTCTATTACCGCGCGCACAACTGGCTCTCGAGCGACAAGATTCCCGAGCATGCCGGCGACTTCCGCCTGCTCGACCGCAAGGTGGTCGAGGTGATCAAGCTGATGCCCGAGCGCAACCGCTTCATGAAGGGGCTGTTCGCCTGGTCGGGCTTCCGCCAGACCGCGGTGGAATATGACCGTTCCCCCCGCGCGGTGGGCGAGACCAAGTTCAACTATTGGAAGCTGTGGACGCTGGCGATCGACGGCATCACCTCGGCCTCCACCGTGCCGCTCCGGGTATGGAGCTATCTCGGCGCCGGGATCGCGCTGCTCTCTTTATTCTATGCGGTGTTCCTGGTGCTGCGCACGGTATTCTTCGGCGTGGATGTCGCGGGCTACCCCTCGATCATGGTCGCCACGCTCTTCCTGGGCGGGGTGCAGCTCTTGTCGCTGGGCGTGCTGGGCGAATATGTCGGGCGCATCCTGGTCGAGGTGAAGCACCGCCCGATCTACATCGTGCGCGAGACGATCGGCGGGGATTGAGATGGACCGTGCGACCTATGACCGCATGGCGGAGATCGACGGCACCCACTGGTGGTTCGTCGCGCGCCGCAAGATCATCGACCGGCTGATCCGCGACCAGGTGCCGCTCGGCCCCGACGCCAAGATATTGGAGATGGGCGCCGGCACCGGATCGAACATCGCGCTGCTGCAGCGCTTCGGCACGGTCGACGCGGTGGAGCCGGACGATCCCGCACGCGCGTTCGCGATCGCGCGCACCGGCGTGGCGATCAAGGGCGGGCTGCTGCCCGACGGCGTGGACCTCGCCGACGGGCGCTACGATCTGATCGCGATGCTGGACGTGCTGGAGCATATCCCCGGCGACCGCGCCGCGCTGGAGGCGCTCCGCCCCAAGCTCGCGCCTGGCGGGCGGATCGTGGTTACGGTGCCGGCCAGTCCCTGGCTGTGGAGCGCGCACGACGTCGCGCACCACCACCAGCGCCGCTACACCGCCGCATCCCTGCGCGCGGTGTTCGAGGCGAGCGGCTATCGCGTGCGCCACCTGACGCATTTCAACAGCCTGCTGTTCCCGCTGATCGTCGCCGCGCGCGCGGTGGGCAAGCTGACCCGGCGCGAGGGCGGCGACGACGCGCTGCCGCCGGCGCCGGTGAACGGCCTGCTGCAGCGGCTGTTCGCGTCCGAACGCTATTGGGTGGGCAAGCGTACGCTGCCGTTCGGCGTGTCGCTGGGCATCGTCGCCGAGCCCACGACGCGGTAGAGCGCGCCCGTGGCCGAGTGCCAGATCAGCTTAAGCCCCGGATCGACCGGCCAGTTCGCCGGCACCGCGTCGATCAGCCAGACATAGTCGAACCGGTCGCGCGGAAAATCGATGATCGCTTCCTCCAGGCTGAGCCGGCCGCGCATCTTGCAGCCCGGCGCCTCCACCATCTGCGACGGATCCTCGCTGAAGCGGCCGGCGGTGTAGCGCAGCTT
>CAXUMU010000020.1:11660-21578 GCA_964252145.1 uncultured Sphingomonadaceae bacterium | reverse complement strand
TGATCGACGTCCAGGAAGGCGACTACGTCAAGCGCGGCGACAATCTGATCGGCGGTTCGCCCGATCCGCACGACATCCTCGAGGTGCTCGGAATTGAGCCGCTCGCCGAGTATCTCGTGTCGGAGATCCAGGAGGTCTACCGGCTGCAGGGCGTGAAGATCAACGACAAGCACATCGAGACGATCGTCCGCCAGATGCTGCAGAAGGTCGAGATCACCGTCGCCGGCGACTCAACCTTCCTTCCGGGCGAGCAGCTTGACCGCGAGGAGATGGACGAGGCCAACGTCAAGCTCGTCGCCGAAGGGCGCGAGCCGGCGCAGGGCAAGCCGATCCTGCTGGGCATCACCAAGGCCTCGCTGCAGACGCGCAGCTTCATCTCGGCCGCCTCCTTCCAGGAGACGACGCGGGTGCTGACCGAGGCCTCCGTGCAGGGCAAGATCGACACGCTGAACGGGCTGAAGGAAAATGTGATCGTCGGCCGCCTCATCCCCGCCGGTACCGGCGCGGGCATGAACCGGCTGCGCGTCTCCGCCTCCAGCCGCGATGCGGCGCTGCGCGTCCAGCAGAAGTCGCTGGCCGCCTCGCTGATCGCGCCGCAGTCCGCAGCCGAGGAGCATGCCGCGGAACTGCGCCGTCCGGTGGAGGACGATACCGGCAGCGATCCGCTGGGCGAGGTGGTGGGCGAGAGCCACGGCACCGATGCCGATGCGGGCGATTACCTGAACAGCTGATTCGGGGCCGATCGAATAAGGGTGTCGTCACCTCGCGGGTGGCGGCGCCCTTTTCATTGAACCGTACCCCGGCGAAGGCCGGGGTCCAGCCTCAAGCGGCCCGTAACTGGACTCCGGCCTGCGCCGGAGTACAGGGAGCGCCCGCGCTACCCCGCGCTCAGCTCCGATCCGCGTTTCAGCACCTTGCCGCCATCCTCCTGCTCGATCAGGTAGGCGGGGTTCTCGGGCGTGCCGACCTTTACCACCTTCGTCCCCTTGATCGTGCGCTGCACGCGGCGGTCGAAGCTTTCGGTGATCTTGCCCTCCGCCTTGCCCGACCCCCAGGTCCAATGCACCTTCTGTCCGTTGCGGAATTTATCGGCCATCGCATCCGTCTCCTTCGGCCACACGAACCTGCGGAGGCCGCGCGCGTTCCGGCGGGGCGATGGTCTTTTGGACGGCGACCCTCTAACGAGCTCCACGTAATGGAACCGACCGATCTCCGCGTGGCGCTGTTCACCGGCAATTATAATTTCGTGCGCGACGGCGCCAATCAGGCGCTCAACCGGCTGGTCGGCTTCCTGCTGCGGCGCGGCGTCGCAGTGCGGGTCTATTCGCCGACCTCGAAGAAGCCCGCATTCCCGCCCACCGGCGATCTGGTCAACGCGCCGGCGATCCCCTTCCCCGGCCGCTGGGAATATCGCCTGCCGCTGGGGATCACGCCGGGGCTGCGGCGCGACCTGAAGGCGTTCCGGCCGACTTTGTTCCAAGTCTCCAGCCCCGAATTCCTGGGCCACGCCGCGGTCGCGCTGGCGCGCAAATGGGATCTGCCGGTGGTCGCCTCGGTCCATACCCGGTTCGAGACCTATCCGCGCTATTACGGCCTCACCTTCCTCGAGCCGGTGGTGGAGGCGACGCTCCGCCGCTTCTATCGGCGCTGCGACGCGATCTTCGCGCCGTCCGAATCGATGGCGCAATTGCTGCGCGAGCAGCGGATGAGCTTCGACGTCGGCATCTGGTCGCGCGGGGTGGACCGCGAGCAGTTCGCGCCCGAGCGGCGCGATCTCGACTGGCGCCGCGGCCTCGGCATCCGCGATGACGAGATCGCGATCGGCTTCGTCGGCCGGCTGGTGATGGAAAAGGGGCTGGACGTGTTCGCCGACGCGGTGGACGAGCTCGACCGGCGCGGCATCCATGCGCGCGTGCTGGTGATCGGCGAGGGGCCGGCGCATGGCTGGTTCGAGCGGCGGCTGCCGCAGGCGGTGTTCGCCGGCTTCCAGCGCGGGCCCGATCTGGGCCGCGCGGTGGCGTCGGCCGACCTGCTGTTCAACCCGTCGGTCACCGAGACGTTCGGCAACGTGACGCTGGAGGCGATGGCCTCCGGCATCCCGGTGATCGCCGCACGCGCGACGGGCAGCGAGAATCTGGTGGCGGACGGGGTCACCGGCCGGCTGGTCCGCCCCGGCGCGATCGGTGCGTTCGCCGACGCGCTGGAACTCTACGCGAAGGATCCGGCTGCCCGCGCCGCAGCCGGCGCGGCCGGGCGCGCCGCGAGCGAGCGCTACGGCTGGGACCAGGTGAACCAGCATCTGCTCGACAGTTACTTGCGCATCGCCCGCGCGCATTCGCATGGCGGCGGCGCGCCCATGCGCGGGCCGGTGCCGTAACGCGAGCCACCACTCCGCCTGATCGTCATCCCGGACTTGATCCGGGATCCATGGACGGCGGCGCCCCGATAACAGACTGCACCGTTTCCATGGATCCCGGCTTTCGCCGGGATGACGGACTGGATCAAGACGCCCGCAAGTGGCCTGTAAGCCTAAGCTAGCCCAGGATGCTTTCCGCTCTTACGAACGGATCCTACGGTGCGATGCCATTGCCTACATCCGTCATCGCGAGGAGCGTAGCGACGTGGCGATCCATTCGTGCCTACCCCATGGGCGCGCGAGGTGGATTACTTTGCTGCGCTCGCAATGACGAACGAGTGGGCATGTCGGCGATTACGCCTTAAGCGTCCACGACGTTCCGGCACTCCCCTTTCCACGGCTCGCGTGGTCCCCTCCCCGTTCCCGGGGAGGATCTCACGCGTCCTTCCACTCGAACGGCAGCGGCGCTTCGCGGAAGGCGAAGCGGTCGAGGTGGCGGGCGAGTGCGCCCTTCATCCCCTGCAGCTGCCCGTCGCAGCTGGCGTCGATGCGGCATTCCAGCGTGTCGGGATGGTTGATCATCGTCACCACCGCCTGGTCCGGCCAATCGGCGCCGCGCGCGTCGCGCGGGAAGATGACCGTGCCCTGCTCGGGGGTGAAGCTCACCTCCAGATTGTGGCTCCAATGCTTACACAGCTGCTGGAGATATTTGCTGCCGCTCGCCGTCGGCACCATCGCGGTGCTGCTGTTCGCCATATTCATCGCTCCTGCGTCGCGCCCCGGCGGCGCCGTCATCAGGCGCCGCCGCAGCATGTCGATTCGTGTCACAGCCGTTCGATCTTCTGCGCCGCCGCGTCCAGGATCGCGGCGACCTCGTGCAGCGTCTCGGGCGAAACGTCTTCGGCGGTCAAGCGCTGCTGGAGCACCTGGCGCAGGTTCATCATCGCGCGGCGGACCGGGCCGCCGTCGGTCTTCGCGCGGAAGCTGGCGAGCTCGGCGAGCCGGCCGAACAGGGCGGTCACCTCGGCCGCGCGCTCGGCGAGATGCGCGGTGCCCTCGGGCGTGATCGCGAACAGCTTGCGCGCGCCCTCGCCCTTGGCCTCGTCGATATGGCCCATGTCGGCGAGCAGCGTCAGCGTCGGGTAGATGACGCCGGGGCTGGGCACGTAGGCGCCGCCGCTCAAGCCGTCCACCTCGCGGATGAGGTCGTAGCCGTGGCGGGGCTGATCGGCGATCAGTTTGAGCAGGACGAGCCTAAGCTCGCCCGAATCGAACATGCGCCGCCCGCGGCCGCCGCCGCGCTCGTCCGGCGCACCGCCGAACCGTCCTTCGAAACCGCCGCGGCGAAAGCCGCCGTCGCGGGGACCGCAGCGGCGGCCATGTCCATGATGTCTGAACAACATTCATAACTCCTATATGTCTAATGCTGTCTGAGATATATCTTGAGTCGTTCGGATTGCAAGCCCGGTTCAGCGGGACGGTGCGGATTTTTCTTCGCGCGCTATATGAGGGCCGATGGCCGACCTGTTCGAACAGTCCCAGGGTGCCGCCCTTCCCGCCGAGGCCGGTCCGCTGGCCGACCGCCTGCGCCCGCGCGCGCTGGACGAGGTGGTCGGGCAGGAGCATCTGACCGGCCCCGAGGGCGCGATCGGGCGGATGATCGCGGCGGGGCGGCTTTCGTCGATGATATTGTGGGGGCCGCCCGGCACCGGCAAGACGACGATCGCGCGGCTGCTCGCCGATGCGGTGGGCCTGCGCTACGCGGCGGTGTCGGCGGTGTTCACCGGCGTTGCCGACCTCAAGAAGATCTTCGCCGAGGCGCGCGAGCATGCCCGGCTCGGCACGCGCACGCTGCTGTTCGTGGACGAGATCCACCGCTTCAACCGCGCGCAGCAGGATGGCTTCCTGCCCTATGTCGAGGACGGCACCGTCATCCTGGTGGGCGCGACGACCGAGAATCCGTCGTTCGAGCTGAACGCCGCTTTGCTCAGCCGCGCGCAGGTGCTGATCCTCAACCGGCTGGACGCGACGGCGCTCGGCCAGCTGCTCGACCGCGCCGAAGCTGCCGAGGGCCGTCCGCTGCCCCTCACCGCCGAGGCCCGCGCCGCACTGGTCACGACCGCGGACGGGGACGGGCGCTTCCTCCTCAACCAGTCCGAGACGTTGTTCTCGATCGACCTGCCCGAGCCGCTCAACCCCGCAGCGCTGTCGGCGCTGCTCCACCGTCGCGTGGCGGTGTACGACAAGGATCGCGAGGGTCACTACAACCTGATCTCGGCGCTGCATAAGAGCCTGCGCGGATCGGACCCGCAGGCGGCGCTCTATTACATGGCGCGGATGCTGACGGCGGGCGAGGAGCCGCTGTACGTGCTGCGCCGGCTGGTGCGCTTCGCCTCCGAGGATATCGGCCTGGCCGATCCGCAGGCGCTGGTGCAGTGCCTCGCCGCGAAGGACGCGTACGACTTCCTCGGATCGCCCGAGGGCGAGCTGGCGATCGTGCAGGCGTGCCTGTATCTCGCCACCGCGCCCAAATCGAACGCGGCCTATGTCGCGCAGAAGGCGGCATGGCGGTCGGCGAAGGAGACCGGATCGCTGATGCCGCCCAAGTCGATCCTGAACGCGCCGACGCGGCTGATGAAGGAGATCGGCTACGGCAAGGGCTATGCCTACGACCACCAGGCGCCCGAGGCGTTCTCCGGCGAGGATTATTGGCCCGAGGAGATGACGCCGCAGGACTTCTACGCCCCCTCCCCGCGCGGGTTCGAGGCGCGGGTCGCCGAGCGGCTGGCGCATTGGCGCAAGCTCCGCGAGGAACGGAACGGCTGATGGCGATGACGTGGGACGAGGCGGTCGCATTCGCGCTTACGCTGCCGGGGGCCGAACTCTCGACTTCCTACGGCATGGCGGGGGTGAAGGTGCGCGGCAAGGGCATTTTGGGCGTGGGGCGCGAGCCCGGATCGTTCGGCGTGCGCGCCACGCTGGAGGAGGTGGAGATGCTGAAGGAGACCGACCCCGCGACCTTCTGGCAATCTCCGCACTATGAAGGCTGGCCGACCGTGCTGGTGCGCGAGGACGCCGCCGATCCCGAGCGGATCGAGGCGCTGATCGAGCGGGCGTGGTGGGCGCGCGCGTCGAAGGCGCAGCGGGCGGCGCGGCAGGCCTGATCAAAGATTCGTCATTCCCGCGAAAGCGGGAATCCATGGATGCGGTACCGCTCTAAATGAGACTCAACCGCCATCCATGGATCCCCGCTTTCGCGGGGATGACGAAATGGGATCAGCCTTTGACTATCCCAACCGCCGCGCCGCAACCCATGTCAGCAGCCCCATCAACCCGGCGAACGGCAGCATCGACAGGAGGTCCGCATTGACCCCGGCGAAGAACGGATTGCCCGCCGTCATCGCATTCGTGACCCGCTCGTTGAAGCCGCTCAGCACGCCGGCCAGGAACGCGATCACCACGCCCGCGATCGCGCCGCCGGCGATATAGCCCGAGGCCATCAGCACGCCCGGCCCGCGGTCGCCCTCGGCCACGAGTTCCTCTTCGGTCAGCACCTTGCCGCCGTGGCGCGCGCGCATCCTGCGGTCGGCATACCAGCGGACCAGCCCGCCGAACAGGATCGGGGTGGAGGAGGAGAGCGGCAGATATACGCCGACCGCGAAGGCGAGGCTCTGCACCCCCGCCATCTCCAGCACGATCGAGATGCCGACTCCCAGCAGCACTAGCGTCCACGGGAGCTGCCCGCCTAGGATGCCCTTGATGATGTACGAGATCAAAGTCGCCTTGGGCGCATCGAACTTGGCGACGTGGGTGCCGTCCGGCCGCTCGCGGTGCGTGCCGTTGATGCCGGGATCGACCAGGTAGCGCGGGTGGCCGGCGTCGTCGATCAGGTAGCGGCCGGCCGGCAGCACCGCATCGTCCGGCTTGTGCCAGGCGCGGTAGGCGGCGCGGTCGCTGGGCGCCTGCGGCCCGGCGACATGATCGACCGGCAGCGCCGCGAGCGCCGCCGGCGCGACCGTCACGTGCGCTCCTTGAGCGGGCGCGACCGGGGCATAGACGGTGCCGGCGGTGTTCAGCGCGAGCAGGATCGGCCCCAGCACCAGCGCCGAGCAGAGCGAGCCGATCAGGATCGCCAACTGCTGCGATTTGGGCGTGGCGCCGATGAGGTAGCCGGTCTTGAGGTCCTGCGAGGTCGTCCCGCCGTTGGAGGCCGCGACGCAGACGATCCCGGCGATGGAGACCGCCGCCACCCGGTACTCGGTCCCGATCCAGCCCATCAGGACGAAGATCAGGCAGGTCAGCAGCAGGGTCGCGACGGTCATGCCCGAGATCGGGTTGGAGCTGGAGCCGATCTCGCCGGTCAGCCGCGACGAGACGGTCACGAACAGGAAGCCGAACAGCAGGATCAGGATCGCGCCCAGCAGGTTCATGTGGAACGGCCGGGCGAGCAGGATCGCGGCGACCAGCAGCACGCAGCCGATCGCGACGAAGCCGAGCGGCAGATCGCGATCGGTGCGCGGCCGCGCCGCCGCCACCGACGCCCGCGTGCTGCTGCGCGCGTTGGCGACGCCGCCGGCGATGCCGCGCCAGATCATCGGCAGCGAGCGGAACAGGCTGATGATGCCGCCCGCCGCCACCGCCCCCGCGCCGATGTAGAGCACATAGGCGCCGCGCACCTCGTCCGGGCTCATCGATCCCATCGGCGTCGTGCCGGGGGCGAGCACGGCGCCGCCGCCGAAGAAGATGATCGCGGGGATCAGCACGAGATAGGCGAGCACGCCGCCCGCGCACATGGTGGAGGCGATGCGCGGGCCGATGATGTAGCCGACGCCCAGCAACTCGGGCGAGATCTCGGCCGAGAGCGATCCGCCCCGCAACGGCGCGCCCAGCACCTTTTCGGGCACGTCCTTCCACAGGTGGAAGGCGGTCATCGCGACCTTGTAGGCGAGGCCCACGCCGAAGCCGGCGAAGATCGTCGCGGCGCCGGCGGCGATGTCCGCCGACTCCGCCTCGCCGCGCGCCTCGGCGGCGATGCGGCGCTCGGCGGGTGTGGCGGCGGCCTTCAGCACCTCGGCGCAGGCGGTGCCTTCGGGATATTTGAGCCGGCCGTGCTGCTCCACGATCAAGGCACGGCGAAGCGGGATCATCATCAGGATGCCGAGCGTGCCTCCGAGCACGCCGACCAGGATGACGCGCGTCACCTCCAGGTCGAAGCCCAGGATCAGGATCGCCGGCATCGTCACGCCCACGCCGAACGCGATCGATTCGCCCGCCGACCCCGCGGACTGGACGATGTTGTGCTCCAGGATCGACGCGCCGCGGTGGCCGAGCCGCGCGAGCAGGCGGAACAGCGTGACCGAGATCACCGCCACCGGGATCGAGGCGCTGACCGTGAGGCCGACCTTCAGCACAAGGTAGAGCGACGACGCGCCGAACACCATGCCGAGCAGCGTGCCGACGATCAGCGGCAGCGGGGTCAGCTCGGGTAGCGTGACGCTGGCGGGAATGAACGGGCGGGCGTCATAGGCGCCGACCGGCTCGTCGGGCGCGACGATGTCGGGATAGGCTTGCGTCCGCTCGATCACTTCCACGTCCGCACTCCCGCCGCGCGATGCGGACCTGGGCGGCTATCAAGCATGCGGCGGCGCGCGACGCTAGCCCGCCGGCATCCACCGATCGACCAGTGCCAGCACGATACTGATCGTGACGAACGACACCGTGGTCGCCGCCAGCAGCGTGGCGGCGCAGAACTTCTCCTCGCCGTAGCGGTGGCCGATGATCGGATAGATGCTGGGCATCGGGATGCAGGCGAACAGGATCGCGGCGCGGCGCAGGCTGGGATCGGCGATCGGCACCAGCAGCAGCAGTGCGGCCACGGCCAGCGGGTGGAGGATCAGCTTGGCGCCCGCCACCTGCGCGATCTCGCCGACGATGCCGGTGGCGCGCAGGCCGACGAGCGTGCCGCCGATCGCGAACAATGCCAGCGGGGCGGAGGCGTCGGCGATCAGCGATACCGCCTTGGCCAGCGGCTGCGGCAGGTGCAGGCCGAGCAGCGCGAACAAAGCGCCGGATAGGATCGCCACGATCAGCGGGTTGCGCGCGAGATTGGCGAGGATGCCGGACGCGACGGCGCGCGGGGTGCGGTGCGCGCTGCCGCCCGCCTCGGCCAGCGCCAGCGCGGCGGGGATGATCAGCAGATTCTCCACGATCATCGTCAGCGCCAGCGCCACCGCGGCGGGCGGCCCGAGGAACTGGAGCGCGACCGGAAAGCCGATGAAGCCGCTGTTCGAGGCTGCCATCCCCAGCCCGCGCAGCGCGCTGGTGGTGGTGGTGCTGCGGCCGCGTGCCAGCCGGAACCAGGCGAAACCGCCCAGCAGCATGGCGAGCGACGCGGCGCCGTACACCAGCAGATAGCGCGCATCGAACACCTCGCCGAGCGGCCGCTGCACAAGCGCGCGGAACACCAACGCGGGCAGCGCGATCGCGATCACGAACCGCCCCATCCCGCGAACCTGATCGGGCGAGAAGAAGCCGGTGCGGGTGACCAGATAGCCGGCGGCGATCAGCAGGAAGATCGGCAGCGTGATCGTCAGGATGGAAAGCATCTCCGGGGCCGCTAGCCGAGCGGCGGGGCATCGCGCAAGGAACCCGCCTGTCGCGCGCGCGATTCGCGTGTAAGGGCGTCAGGGATGACCGACGTCTCCGCCCCCGCCCCGCCCCGCCGCGCGGCGCTCGTGCTGCCGCTCGCCGCGATCCTGGTGGCGATGCTGTCGGTGCAGGCCGGCGCCTCCTATGCCAAGCGGCTGTTCCCGCTGGTGGGCGCGCAGGGCACCACCGCGCTGCGGCTGACCATCGCCGCGCTCATCCTGGCCGCGGTGCTGCGGCCGTGGCGGGCGAGGCTGACGCGCGCGAACCTGCTGCCGCTGATCGGCTACGGCGTGTCGCTCGGATCGATGAACATGATGTTCTATTTCGCGCTGCGCACCGTCCCGCTGGGGATTGCGGTGGCGCTGGAGTTCACCGGGCCGCTTGCGGTCGCGATGATCCACTCGCGCCGGGCGATCGATTTCGCCTGGATCGCGCTCGCGGTGGCGGGGCTGGCGGTGCTGTTGCCGATCGGCCGATCGGTCCACGCGGTCGATCCGACCGGCGCGGCGCTAGCATTGGGCGCGGGCGTCGGCTGGGCGGTCTATATCCTGCTCGGCCAGCGCGCCGGCGCCGATCACGGCGCGCAGGCATCGGCGCTGGGCACGGCGGTGGCGGCGATCGTGGTGCTGCCGATCGGCATCGCGCATGCCGGGGCCGACCTGCTCGCCGCGCCGGTGCTCTTCTCCGGGCTGATCGTCGCGGTGCTGTCCAGCGCGGTGCCCTATTCGCTGGAGATGATCGCGCTCACCCGCCTGCCGACGCACACCTTCGGCACGCTGATGAGCGGCGAGCCCGCTATCGGCGCGCTCGCCGGGCTCGCCTTCCTGGGCGAGACGCTGACGTTGCTGCAGTGGCTCGCGATCGGCGCCATCATGTTCGCCTCGGCCGGCACCGCGCTCACCGCGCGCCCGGTC
>CAXUMU010000020.1:4957-11650 GCA_964252145.1 uncultured Sphingomonadaceae bacterium | reverse complement strand
CGATGGGCTGGTCGATCCCAAGATCGCCGCCTCGGTCGCGACCAAGCTGCCCGACTGATGACCGTGGCGATCCGCCGCGCGGTCCCCGCCGACGTGCCGGAACTGGAGGCGCTGATCGCGCGCTCGGCCCGCGCGCTCAGCACCGGCGACTACGGCGCGGACGAGATCGAGGCGCTGATCGCGCACATCTTCGGCGTGGACAGCGAGGTGGTCGCCGACGGCAATTACCTCGTCGCCGAGCTGGACGGGATCGCCGCCGGCTGCGGCGGCTGGAGCCGGCGGCGCACTTTGTTCGGCGGCGACCGCTTCGCCGCGCGCGAAAGCGGGCTGCTCGACCCGGCGACCGACGCGGCGAAGATCCGCGCCTTCTTCGTCGATCCGGCATTCGCGAGGGCCGGCGTGGGCGCGGCGATCCTGGCCGCGTGCGAGGCGGCCGCGGTCGCGGCGGGGTTCCGCCGGCTGGAGCTGATGGCGACGCTGCCGGGCGTGCCGTTCTACGTCGCGGCGGGCTATGTCGCCGGCGACGAGGTGACGGTCGCGGCCGGGCCGCTCCCCGTCCGGTTCCGGCCGATGGTGAAGCAAGTGTGACTCTTTGACACAGTTCGAAACAAATTTTCCTGATGATCAATGCGCATCTTGCATTCGTCGCCCCGCTCCGGGAGGATGAGCGGGTGAATGGAATGCACCGGGCAGAGTTCACGCTGGACGATGTTCTGGCGCGGTCTGCTTGCATGTTGTGTTTTGTGAGTATCCAGTGTGGCGTTGCGCGATCGCGCAAGTTGCGTCGAAATAGATAAAGGTCAGTGCAGGAAGAATTTTGGCCGGCAACGACCGGGCGGATGGCGATCACGACAAGATAGTTCGGAGAGGATCCTTTCAGGCGCTTTTTACAGGCGAACGAGGGATTCCATGGCTGCTTCTGCGCGAACCGTTTCGTATCTCGCTTTGATCACCGCGCTCGCGGCGCCCGCAGCGGCAATGGCGCAGGACGCCGCTGCCGGCGGGAATGCCGGGCAGTTCGCCGCTGCGGCACCGGCTGCGGCCGAGACCGTCCCCGGCGACGAGATCATCGTCACCGGCACCCGCGCGATCGGCATCACCGCCGCGGAAAGCGCCGCGCCGATCAAGCTGGTCGGCTCCGACGCGATCGGCCATGTCGGCCAGCCCAACCTCAACCAGGTGCTGACCCAGCTGGTCCCCTCGTTCACCGCGCAGGGCTTCGGCGGCGACACCGCCAACCTCACGCTCGCGGCGTCGCTGCGCGGGCTCAACCCCAATGAGACGCTCGTCCTGGTCAACGGCAAACGGCGGCACGGCACGGCCAACCTGCAGGTTCTCGCCGGCGCCTTCCAGGGCGGCGCGGCGCCCGACCTGGACTACATCACGCCCGGTTCGATCGATCATATCGAGGTGCTGGAAGACGGCGCATCGGCGCAATACGGCTCGGATGCGATCGCCGGCGTCATCAACATCATCCTCAAGCAGAAGGCCGGCGGCAGCTTCTCGGCGACCGCGGGGCAATATTATGCCGGGGACGGCGAGACCTACTCGTCCAGCCTGAACTACGGCATCGCCAACGAGCGCGGCTTCGTCAACGTGACGGGGTTCTATCGCTATCACAAGTTCAGCAATGCGGGAAAATACGACATCCGCATCTTCGATCCGGCGACCGGCGCTCCCGCGACGATCAACGGCAGCACGGCGCTGGCCAATGCGGTCAAGAATACGCCGGGCTATCCGAATCTGAACACGATCGTCGGCGATGCCCAGTCCAAGTTCGCTGTCGGATCCTATAATGCCGGCTACGACATTACCGACGGCATCCAGGCCTACAGCTTCGGTTCGTACGGCATCCGCCGCGCCAAGTCGTTCGAGAATTACCGCCTGCCGGACAGGGTGCTCGCGCTGAACCCCGCCACCGGCACGGCCTACACCTACGATCAGGCGCTCGCGAGCGGCAACTCCGGTGCCATCCCGCGTCCGCAGGGCTTCCAGCCGCAGGAAGCGCTCCACGAGACCGACTATCAGTTCACCGGCGGCCTGAAGGGCGACATCAGCGACTGGCGCTGGGATCTGAGCACGACCTACGGCAGCGACCGGGCCAAGATCTTCACGTTGAACTCGATCAACCCCCTGCTCTTCCAGCTTCGGGGCAATGGCCAGGCGAATTTCTACGACGGCCTCTACAAGGCGGCCGAATGGACCAGCAACCTCGACATCACTCATGATTTCAGCGGGCTCGGCACGCTGGCCGGAGGCGCGGAATATCGCCGCAACAAATATAAGATCGGGGCCGGCGAGTCGAACTCGTATTTCGGCACAGGCGCACAGTCGTTTCCCGGCTTCAACCCTCTGGCGGCCGGCAGCCACTCGCGCAGAAACTATGCCTTCTATGGCGATTTCCTGTTGACCGCGGTCGAGAACCTCAAGCTCGACGGCGCGGTCCGCTACGAGCATTATTCGGACTTCGGCAGCAAGACGACGTTCAAGGCCACCGGGCGCTACGACTTCACGCCGGAGATCGCGGTCCGCGGCACCGCGGCGACGGGTTTCCGCGCACCGACGCTCGCCGAGGAGCAATATACTGCGGTCAACGTGGCGCCGACCTCCGCGACCGCGCAGCTCGCCGCCAACTCGGCCGCCGCCAAGGTGCTCGGCATCCAGAATCTGGAGCCGGAGAAGTCGACCAGCTACAGCGCCGGCGTGGTGCTGCGGCCGGTGCCGCGCCTGACCGTCACGATCGACGCCTATCAGATCAAGATCCGCGGCCGGATCGTCGGCAGCGGGTCGCTGTCGGCCGATACGACCAATCCGAACGATCCGGTGGCCGGTGCCATCGCCGCCGCTGGCGTCGTGCTGGAAGGCGATCTGCCTCAGTTCGTCTCCGCCTTCGTCAACGGGCCGGACACGCGCACCCGCGGCGTGGACATCGTGGGGAGCTACGATGCCGATCTCGGCGATGCCGGCCGTGCCGTCTTCACGCTCTCCGCCGCCTACAACAAGACCAAGATCACCAGCCCGGGTTCCGATCCGGCCATCGTTGCCGCGACCGGCCAGACGCTGTTCAATCCCCAGACCTACAGCTTCCTGACCACGTCGCTGCCGCACCTGAAGATCATCGGCGGCGTCAATTGGAAGATCGGCGATTTCACGATCGTCGGGCGTGAGACCTATTTCAGCAAGTCCGTCGCCTTGCTCTACAACGACAATGATCCGGCCGCTCTGACCAGCTACGCCTATAGCAAGGTGAAGGCGGCGGGGATCACCGACCTGGAGATCGACTACCACATCACGAAGCCGGTGACGCTGGCGATCGGATCGAACAACCTGTTCAACAAGAAGCCCGAGAAGGTCCGCTTCGATGCCGACGGCGTGCTATCCGGGGATAGCCTGGTGGGTGGGGCGCCCTACCAGTTCGGCCCCTACGGCATCAATGGCGGCTATTATTATGCCCGCGTGTCGGTAGACTTCTAGATCAGGCGAGCGGCGACTGGCGACCGGCGGGGCGCTCCCCGCCGGTCCATTGGGGATGTGTAGATCATGACGATGACCCGGCGTTCCTTTTTCGAGAGCCTCGGCCGCGTCGGCGGCACCGCGCTGGTGATGGCCGGCATGGAGGCGTTCGGGATGGGCATCGCCTCCGCCCAGACCGCGCCGCCGCCGCTGCAGGGTGGGGGCAAGGGCAAGAAGGTGGTGATCCTGGGCGCGGGCGTCGCCGGGCTTACCTCCGCCTACGAACTGAGCCGCGCCGGTTACGACGTGACCGTGATCGAGGCGCGCAGCTTCGCCGGCGGCCGATCGCAGACCGCGCGCAAGGGCTTCCAGCTGACCGAACTGGGCGGTGCGACGCAGACCTGCGACTTCGACGAAGGCCTCTATATCAATCACGGCCCGTGGCGGATCCCGTTCCACCACCGTTCGACGCTGCATTACGTCAAGCAGTTCGGCGTCGATGTCGAGCTGTTCAACAACGACAACGACAATAGCTACGCCTACTTCACCAAGGGCAGCGGCCCCCTGGCCGGGCAGCGCGTGCGCAAGCGCGAGATCGCCGCCGACGTGCGCGGCCATGCCGACGAGCTGCTCGCCAAGGTCGTGCAATCGGGCGCGCTCGACAAGGAATTCACCGCCGGCGACAAGGAGCTGTTCCTCGCCTACCTCACCAGCGAAGGCTGGCTGTCCGGCCCGAACCACGACTATAAGGGCACCGACGGCCGCGGCTGGATCGTCAAGCCCGGCGCGGGCCTCGTCGCCGGCACGCCGTCCGTGCCCAACAGCTTGAGCGACGTGCTCCATTCGGACGCTTGGAAGCTGCTCTCGTCGGTGTCGGAGTGGGACCAGCAGCGCACGATGTTCCAGCCCAAGGGCGGCATGTACATGATCCCGATGGGCTTCATGCGGAACATCAATCCGAAGCTCTTCCGCTTCTCGACCGTCGTCGAGAAGATCCGCCAGGACGATCACGGCGTCGAGGTCAGCATCGTCGACGGCAAGGGCCAGCGCAGCGTGGTCAAGGGCGACTGGTGCATCTGCACGATCCCGCTGTCGGTGCTGAAGGGCATCGACAACGGCCTGTCCGATCCGGTGAAGACGGCGATGAACGGCGTCTCCTACGCGCCGGTCGGCAAGATCGGGCTGCAGATGAAGCGCCGCTTCTGGGAAGAGGACGACTTCATCTACGGCGGCCACATCTACACCGACAATCAGGATATCGGCAGCATCTCGCTCCCCTCCACCGGCTGGCTGGGGCGGAAGGGCGTGCTGCTGGGCTATTACAACTTCGCCGGCGCCGCCGCGAAGGTGAGCGCGATGTCGCCGGCCGACCGCGCGAAGTTCGCAGTCGCGTTCGGGGCCAAGGTGATGCCGGCCTATGCCGATGCGTTCGAGACCGCCTTCTCGGTCGCGTGGCACCGCGTGCAGTATAATCTGGGCGGCTGGGGGGTGTGGAGCGACGAGGCGCGCGCGCGCGACTATCCGGTGCTGCTGAAGCCCGACGGCCGGATCTATCTGGCGGGCGAGCATCTCAGCCATATCGGCGGCTGGCAGGCGGGCGGAATCGAATCCGCCTGGATGCAGATCGATGCGCTCCACAAGCGCGCGGCGATGGCTTAGAAGCTCCACCTTACGCGTACCGAGGTGCATCTGATGAACACGGCCGTTCCCGCCGCCCTCGCCTTCCTCGTCTCCGCCGCGCTGGCGGTGGCCGCCCCCCACGCCGGCGCCGCGCAGACCCCCGCACCCGCCGCCGCGACCGGCGCGGCCGACGGCGCGGCGCTGTTCGCGGCGAACTGCGCCGCCTGCCACCAGCCGGAAGGCCCGGGCATCCCCGGCGCCTTCCCGGCGCTGGCGGGCGATCCGTTCGTGGTCGGCGATCCGAAGCCGGTGGTGCTGACCCTGCTCAACGGCCGCGGCGGCATGCCCACCTTCCGCGACGACCTGAAGGACGATCAGCTCGCCGCGATCATCAGCTACGTCCGCGCCAGCTGGGGCAACAAGGCGCCGCCGATCGACGCCGCGACGTTCGCGGCGCTGCGCGCGGGCGACAAGGCCGTGATCGACCGCCCGATCCCGGCGCATTGACGGGACTTTCGTCTCGCGCGGGCCGTACCCCGGCGGAGGCCGGGGTCCAGTTCGACGGGTGGGCCTGGACCCCGGCCGTCGCCGGGGTTCGGAGCGCGCATGGCGGGTTGCCTTATACGTCGGCGGGAGTTGCTCGCCGGCCTCGCGATTGCCGGCACGGCCTCCGCCGCGGGCGCGGCGCCCGCGCCTGCCAGGACCGGCGACGAACTGATCGCCGCATGCGACCGCTTCGCCGGGCTGGACTTCACCCCCGCCGAACGCCGCCAGATGCTCGCGACCGTCGACGAGCAGCTCGATCGCCTGCGCGCGTTGCGCAGCGTCCGGCTGGAGAATGCGTTGGGGCCGGCGGAAGTGTTCGACCCGCGCCTGCCCGGCTGGACCGCGCGCCCGCGGCGCGCAAAAGCCGCGCGTAGCCCCAAGCCGCCGCCGCTGCCGCAGGACAAGGAAGACATCGCCTTCGCGCCCGCATGGCAGCAGGCCGCGTGGATCGCCTCGCGCAAGCTGACCTCGCGCGGCGAGGCCGACACGCTGGACCGCGAGACCGCGCGGGGCCACTCGCGCGGAGCGCTGCACGGCCTGCCCTACGGCCTGAAGGACCTGTTCGACACGGCCGGGGTGCGCACCACCTGGGGCGCCGAACCGTACCGGGGCCGCGTGCCGGCCACAGACGCCACGGTCGTCGCGAAGCTGCGCGCGGCGGGCGCGGTGCTGATCGGCAAAACCAGCTGCGGCGCGATTGCCTACGGTGACATCTGGTTCGGCGGGCGCACCCGCAACCCCTGGAACCGCGCGGAGGGATCGTCGGGCTCGTCCGCCGGCAGCGCCGCGGCGGTGGCGGACGGCCTGTGCTCGTTCGCGATCGGCACAGAGACGATGGGCTCGATCGTCGCCCCCTCCGCGCGCTGCGGCACGGTGGGCCTGCGCCCCAGCTTCGGCCGGGTGGCGCGCACCGGCGCGATGGCGCTGTGCTGGTCGCTCGACAAGGTGGGCGCGCTCGCCCGCTCGGTCACCGACGCGGGGCTGGTCATCCAGGCGATCAACGGCGGTGACGCGGGCGATCCCGGTTCGATCGACCAGCCTTTCGCGCGCACCCCCGCGATCGACCCGGCCGCG
>CAXUMU010000020.1:1507-4947 GCA_964252145.1 uncultured Sphingomonadaceae bacterium | reverse complement strand
GTGCGGAACTCGTTCACGTCGCAGATCTCCTCCCCGGCCGCGATCCGCATCGGCTATCGGCCCGAATGGTTTGCCAAAGCGCTGCCGACCGACCAGGCGGCGCTGGCGGCGGCGCGCGCGGCGGGCTTCCGGCTGGTGGAAGTCGACATGCCGAAGACCGACACCGGCCTGCTGGGCGGCATTGTCGTCATCGAGGCGGCCGCCGCGTTCGAGGAGCTGACGCTCTCGGGCGCGGACGACACGCTGAAGTGGCAGGACGAGGCGGCCTGGCCCAACAGCTGGCGCGCGGCGCGGTTCGAGCCGGCGATCGGCTACATCCAGGCGCAGCGCCTGCGCCGCCGGCTGATGAGCGAGTTCGCGCAGACGATGGCGGGCGTGGATGCGATCCTCCACCCCAACGACGCCGGCCACCTGCTGACGATCGGCAACCATACCGGCTATCCCGCGCTGGTGGTCCCGGCCGGCTTCCTCGACCAGCCGACGCGCACCGGCTTTTCGACGCACCTCGATCCGGCGCCGGGCGCGGCGCTGCACCGCGTGCCGTTCACGGTGACGCTGACCGGGCACCTGTTCGACGAGCCGCGCTTGCTGGCGATCGGGGCGGAACTGGAGAAGAGGCTGGCGGTGAGCGGAAGGCCGGCCTGAGCCGCTCCGTCATCCCGGCGCAAGCTGGATCTCGTCGAACCGTCGCGATCGATCTGCACGAGATCCCCGCTTTCGCTGGGATGACGTTGGAGCATGACGACTTCCACTTGACCCCTCCGTTCGTGTCGAGCGAAGTCGAGACAGCTGCACCCGCCCCGAACGTGTCTCGACTACGCTCGACACAAACGGGTGGGGTGATCCGAGGTATGTCATCGCACTCTGAAGCAGCCTCACACCGGCTGGTACGCCTTCGCCCCCAGCTGCCACAGCAGGAACACATAGGTATCGGCCGCCTCGCGGTCCTGCTGCGCGCGGGTGGAGCCGACGCCGTGGCCGGCATCATAATCCACCCGCAGCAGGACCGGCTTGCCAGAACTCGACGCCGCCTGCAGCCGCGCGGTCATCTTCGCGACGTGGAACGGCGCGACGCGCGGGTCCGTCACGCCGGTGGTCAGCAGCACCGCAGGATACGGCGTGCCGTCCTTCACCGCCTGGTAGCTGTCGATCGACTTGAGCGCGCGATAGCCCTTCTCCTCGGCGATCGCGCCCCATTCGGGCTCCTCGCCAAAGCCGTTCTGCTCGACGACGTAGCGCAGGGGATTGGACCAGCCGACGCCGTCCACCACCGCGGCGAACAGGTCCGGCCGCTCGGTCAGCGCGCGGCCGACGGTGATGCCGCCGGCGGAGCGCCCGCCGATCGCGAGGTGCGCGGGCGAGGTGTATTTCTTCGCGCACAATTCCTCGCATACCGCGATCAGGTCGCGCCAGGTGTTGGGCTTGTTCTCCAGCTGGCCGGCCTTGTGCCATTCGCGGCCATATTCGCCGCCGCCGCGCACGTTGGCATAGCCGACGATCGCGCCGGCATCGATCAGCGCCAGCTGCCGCGCCTGGAACGACGGCGTATAGGCCGCAGCCCCGTAGGAGCCGTAGGCCGAGATCCAGGTCGGGTTGGTGCCGTCCAGCTTCAGCCCCTTGCGGTAGACCAGGCTGTACGGGATCTTGGCCCCGTCCTTCGCGGTGGCGAAGAAGCGCTTCGCCTCGTAGCGGCTCACGTCGATCGGCGGCTTCGGCGTGATGCCGGTATCGGCGACCTTGCCCGCCGGATCGGTCGCGGGATCGGTGCCGATGCGGTGGAAGCGTGCCTGACTGTCCAGGAAGCGCTCGGGCGTGTCCACCTTCCCGGTCAGCTGATTGTAGAAGAACCCGCTGCCGTCATCCAGCCAGCGCGGATCGGCGGCCTGCGTGTTGGGGATGCGATCGGGCAGGTCGCGGCCGTCGGCGACGGTTAGGATGTGGAGCAGCGAATCCTCGCTGCCGTCCTTGGACAGGCCGTAGACCACCTTCGTCCCGTCGGGCGAAGCGCGCCACCAATCGAGCGAGACGTGGCTGGTCGGCCCGCTGAGCGTGGTGGGATCGACCAGCACGCGCGTCTGTCCGTTCTCGCGCACGAACAGCTTGAAATTGTCCGCGCCCAGCGGCCGCTGCTGGAAGAACAGCCTGCCGCCGGCGCGCTGCACCCGCCCGGTGGCGACGGTATCGCCCGACAGCCGCTGGATGCGCTGCAGCATCGCCGCGCGACCGGGCAGCGCGTCGAGCACGGTGCGGGTGCGGTCGTTCTGCGCCTTCAGATAGGGCAGCCAGTCGGGATCCTTGTCATTCTCCATCCAGCGATAGGGATCGCTGAGCGTCTCGCCGAAGTAAGTGTCCTTCACCACAGCGACGCGGGCGACCGGCGCAGGCGGCGGCTTCATCGCGGCGGCGAATGCGCGCGGGCAGCAGCGCCAGCGCCATTGTCGCAGTGCTCGCGCCCAGCATCGTCCGCCGATCGATATGCATCCCGATTGACCCCTTTGCCCGTCATCCCCGCGGAAGCGGGGATCCATGGATACGGCAGCTATCCATTTGAACGCAAACCGCCGGCCATGGATTCCCGCTTTCGCGGGAATGACGGTTGAGGGTCAGGGACGCTTGGAACGCGACGCGTCGTGGATCGCCTTGAACTCCGATCCATCCCGCCACGCCGGCCATGCGCGCGACCGCGCAAGGCCGTTGCCGATGCGATAGAACAACGCCACATCGTCGGCCGCGCCGCGCAGGTCCCACTTTGCGTCCCACGCGTCGCAGGTCTGGTGGTAGCAGGCCATGTAGCCCTTCAGCCACGCGTCGCCGGCGGTGCGCCCGCCCGCGACCAGATCGGGCGCGCCGCTGATCGCCATCAGCAGCAAGGTCGGCACGCCCCGCCTGGCGAGCGAGAAATGGTCGGCGCGGTAGAACAGCCCCCGCTCGGGCAGCGCCTCGGGCGTCACCCGCCGCCCCTGCGTCTGCGCGGCGCGGGCGAGATCCTCCTCCAGGCTGTCCTGCCCCGGCCCGACCAGCAGCACGTTGCGCGCCGTCCCGGCGGTCTGGAGGATGTCCAGCGTCAGCTTCGCGACCGTCTTCGCCAGCGGATAGACCGGATCGACCGCATAGGCCTCCGATCCCAGCAGCCCGCGCTCCTCGGCCGTCCACAGCGCAAAGACCAGCGTGCGGTCGGGCCGCGGGGCGGCGGCGAACGCGCGCGCGAGCTCCAGCACGCCGGCGACGCCCAGCCCGTCGTCATTCGCGCCGGGGCGGACGGTGCGGCCTTGCGCGTCCGGCTTGCCGATGCCGTAGGCGTCCCAATGCGCGCCGAACATGATCGTCTCGTCCGGGTGGGTGCGGCCGGGCAGCTTCGCCAGGACGTTGCGGCTTTCCACGCGCGCGTGCGTCACCGGCAGGTCCGCGCTGAACCCGATGCCCGGCAGCGGCACCGGGCG
>CAXUMU010000020.1:0-1327 GCA_964252145.1 uncultured Sphingomonadaceae bacterium | reverse complement strand
CTCCGCGCCTCTTCCTCATATTTGTAGGTCCAGCGGCCATAATAGGTCATGCGGTTGCCGCCGAACCTGCCGAACGCATCCTCGCCGGAGACGGCGGCGAAATCGGGATCGTTCACCAGCATCACGGCGACCTTCCCGTGCAGGTCGATCCCCTTGAAATCGTCCCACCCCCGCTCGGGCGCGGAAACACCGTAGCCGACGAACACCATCGGCGCGTTCGCAATCGCCACCCGGTCGACCCGCCGAACGGTCGACACGTAGATCTCCGCCCCCTGCCCCAGCGTCATCGATCCAGCGCGCATCGTGCCCGCGCCGATCTGCGTGCGGACCAGCGGCACGAGCTGCGTCCAGCTGCCGCCGCGCCCGCCGGGCTGGAGCCCCAGCGCCTTGAACCGCGCCACGAGCCAGTCGACCGTCTTCGCCTCGCCGGGGGTGCCGGGCGCGCGTCCCTCGAACGCGGGCGACGCCAGCGTCTTCACGCTTGCCGACAATCGCGCCGGATCGATCGGGGGCGCGGCTGGCGCGGCGCTGGCCGCCAGCAGGAACAGCATGGCGAGATATCTCATACGTCTTTCAACCTTGGTGGCGCGGCCAGCCGGTAGCTGTTCCGCACGCGCTCCGCGATGTGATCCCAGTCGGTATCCGCGGCGGCCAAGCTGATCGCGATCCAGCCCGCCGGGCCGATATACGCCGGCCAAGCGTAGAGATCGGAATCGGATGCGATCAGCATCTCCTGCTCGTCGCGCCCGCTGGTCTTGACGCAGACGTCGGTGCGGTCATCGCCGTGATGATCGTGGCGGAAATAGGCGAACATCCGGCCCCCCACCTGGAAGGCGGGAATGCCGTGCGACAGCTTCTCGGCGGTCTCGGGCAGGCCTAGCGCGATCGCGCGCAGGCGTGTCAGGACGGCGGCGGGATCGGCGCTCAGCATGGCGGGCAGCCTAGCCCAGCTTCGCCACTGGCGGAATCCCGTATCGCTTATCGTCAGCGCCGAGTTCCAGCTGACCAGATAGGCGGGCGCGCGGCGGGTTATTCGATGCGCGTGGCAGCGAGGTCGATCGTGAGCGCGATCGGCCTGGCCACCCACGCGCCGGTCGGGTCGGACGTGGTGCCCCGCCCCAGGTTGCCTCGGGCGATCCTGTGTGGCGCGGGAGCGGATCGGGTCAACGCGTCGGCGACTTGCGTGTATAGGGCCAAGTGCCAGAGACCGAGAAGCCGGAGATCCCGTCTGTCTAACCCCGCCCCGCCCGCCGCGCAGATCCATACGCCGATGCGCGAGGCGCTCGTCCACGCCCGGCTGCTGACGCTGCTGATGCTGGTGCGGGTG
>CAXUMU010000019.1:0-23625 GCA_964252145.1 uncultured Sphingomonadaceae bacterium | reverse complement strand
GGGCCGGCCAGGAGAAGCTCGACGAGCTCGGCCTGAACCGGGCGACCGCGCGCGATACCGTCTCCAAGCTGTTGGACACGGCGGTCAAGGCCGCCACCTCGGCCGGCACGGCGGCGGCGGACAGCGTCAAGCAGTCCTGACGAGGTTCAACGCCGGTTCACGGCGGACATTCCATAGGCGGGCGGGCGACGCGCTGGCGTACGCCCGCCCGTTTCTGTTCGGAGACCTGCATGCCCCGCTTTCGTTCCTTGCTCGCCGCGGCCGCCCTCTCGCTGACGTCGCTCGCGCTCCCGACATTCGCGACCCCCGCCATCGCCGCGGTTAACGATCAGCAGCCCGGCCCGTTCGTGGAGACCTTGTCGGGCGAGGCGTTCAAGGCGCTCCGCTCGGGCAACCGCACCGCCGCCAAGGCGCAGTTCCGCACCTTGCTGTCGCAATATTTCGCGGTCGATGCGATCGGCGACCGGCTGATCCGGCGCTGGTCCGCCAAGATCACGCCGGCGCAGCGCGCCGCCTATAGGGCCGCCTTCCCCACCTTCATCGTCGGCACCTATGCCGACCGGCTGTTCGACTATGCCAATGCCGACCTGAAGGTGATCCGCGCGATCCCGCAGGGCGATAGCGCGGTGGTGCAGACGCAGGTGACCAAGCCCGGCGCCCGCCCGATCGCGGCGGTCTGGACGATCGACAAGGTGGGCGGCGGCTACAAGGTCAGCAACCTGACCGTCGCCGGCATCAACCTGGCGATCACGCAGGCGTCCGACTTCGATTCGTACATCCAGCAGAACGGCTTCGACAAGCTGGTGGCGCTAATGAAGTCGCGCGGCTGAGCTTTTGTGCGGTGCGGCGCCGTGCTAGCGCCGCCCGCACAACCGAACGTCGCCCGGAAAGACCATCCATGAGCAAGCTGCACCTCGTATTCGGCGGTCGCGTGTCCGATCCGCGGACGCTCGACTTCAACGACATGAGCACGATCGACGTGGTCGGCATCTTCCCCGACCGGGCGAGCGCGGAATCGGCCTGGCGCGGCGCCGCGCAGCGCACGGTGGACGATGCCGAGATGAAATATGTGGTGGTCCACCTCCACAAGCTGCTCCAGCCGGATGCCTGAGCGGACTTCGCGCTCTATTCGTCATTCCCGCGCAAGCGGGAACCCTTGGATACGGCACTTACCGACTTGAGAGCCAACCGCCGTCCGTAGATCTCCGCTTTCGCGAGGATGACGAGAAGCCGGGATCACGCCGTCCGGTAGCGCCACAGTAGCAGCGGGCGGGCCAGCAGCAGCCCCGCCAGGAACCCGCCGATATGCGCGCCGATCGCGATCGGCTGCCGGCCGTCCGACATCGCCAGCCCCACGAGCAACTGCAGCCCGATCCATGCCGCCGCCAGCCACGCGATGTTGACCGCGGCGTTGAGCCGGCGGTTGGACAGGGTGGCGCGCTTCTCGCCGTACAGCAGCGCATAGGCCCCCAGCAGCGCGGAGATCGCACCGCTCGCGCCGATCATCGGATCGGTGGAGAGCGGGCCCAGCGCGAACTGCCCCGCCGCCGCGGCATAGGCGCCGACGACGTACAGGATCGCGATCCCGCGCGCGCCCAGCGCCACCTCGACATAGCGGCCGCAGAAGCCCAGCATCAGCAGGTTGAAGCCCAGGTGCAGCAGGCTGCCGTGCAGGAACAGCGCGGAGAGCGGCGTCAGCCACACCGGGACCGCCCCCGCCAGCGGGATCACGCCGCCCACGCGCACGGGGATGAAGCCGCCGAGGATGATCGCCTCGTCCTGCCGCCCGGTCGCGCTCACGATCGCCCACGCCGCGACGGTGGCGACGGCGAGCACCACCGTGGCGCGGGCAGGTGGCAGCCGCATCGGCGTCGCTACCCGGTCAGATGAATTCGATCTTGGACACCACGTAATAGCGGTCGCCCGACGGCACCGTCACCTCGATCTCGTCGTCGGTCTTGCGGCCGATCAGCGCGCGGCCCAACGGCGAATTATACGAGATCTTGCCGGACTTCGCGTCCGCCTCGGTCTGGCCGACGATCTGGTAGCGGATCGGCTTCTCGTCCTCGTCGATCAACGTGACGGTCGCGCCGAACACGATCTTGTCGCCGGAGAGCGTGGTCGGATCGATCACCTGCGCGCGGCTGAGGCGATCCTCGATATCGGCGAGCATCGCCTCGATCTGGCCCTGGCGCTCCTTGGCGGCGTGATATTCGGCATTCTCGGACAGATCGCCGTGCGCGCGCGCTTCCTCGATCGCGTCGATCACTTCCGGACGCTCGGCCTTCAGCCGCTGCGCCTCGGCGATGAGCATCTTCTGCCCCTCCGCGAGCATCGGCAGCTTTTCCTGCGTGGCCATCCCCAAATCCCTCTGCGTCAAAAGCTGTCCCGTGCGGCCACTCCGCAGTTCGGTTGCGAATGTGGGGGATCAGACGTGCGAACGGGAATAATATGATTGCAGCGGCCGTACTTCAAGGCTTCGCTCCCCCAAGGCGGCAATCGCGCGCGCCGCCGCCACGCTGCCGGCGGCGGTGGTGTAATAGGGCACCTTGGCGCTGACCGCCGAACCGCGGATCGAGGCGGAATCCTTCAGCGACTGCCAGCCTTCGGTCGTGTTGAAGATCAGCGCCACGCCGCCGTCCTTGATCCGGTCGACGATGTGCGGGCGGCCCTGCTGCACCTTGTTGACGCGGCCCACCTGCATGCCCTGCGCGGTAAGGTAATCGGCGGTGCCGTCGGTCGCGATGATCTCGAACCCCAGCCCGGAGAGGATCTGCACCGCAGTGAGGATATGCGCCTTGTCGCCGTCCTTGACCGACACGAACACCGTGCCGCGTTCCGGCAGGATGATCCCGCCGCCCAGCTGCGACTTGGCGAAGGCGGTGGCGAAATCCGCATCGATCCCCATCACTTCGCCGGTCGACTTCATCTCCGGCGAGAGCACCGGATCGACGCCGGGGAAGCGCGCCCAGGGGAACACCGCCTCCTTCACCGCGACATGATCGATCCGCCGGTCGATCTTCGGCAGGTTGGCCAGCTTCTCGCCGGCCATCACGCGCGCCGCGATCTTGGCGACGGGCACGCCGATCGCCTTGGCGACGAACGGGACCGTGCGGCTGGCGCGCGGGTTGACCTCGATCAGGTACACTTCGCCATCTTTCACCGCGAACTGGATGTTCATCAGCCCCCGCACCTCCAGCGCGCGGGCGAGCAGGTCGGTCTGCCGCTCGATCTCGGCAACGATCTCGTCGGACAGGCTGTAGGGCGGCAGCGAACAGGCGCTGTCGCCGGAATGGACGCCCGCCTCCTCGATATGCTGCATCACGCCGGCGACTACGACGTCGTCGCCGTCGCACAGCGCATCGACATCGACCTCGACCGCATCCCGCAGGTAGCGATCGATGAGGACCGGCAAGTCGCCAGATACTTGCACCGCGGTGCTGATATAGGAATCGAGCTGCCCGGGTCCGTCGACGATCTCCATCGCGCGGCCGCCCAGCACGTAGGAGGGGCGCATCAGCACCGGATAGCCGATCCGCTCGGCCACCGCGATCGCCTCGTCGCGGCTGCGCGCGATGCCGTTGTCGGGCTGTTTGAGGCCCAGCTTCGCCACCAGCGCGGCGAAGCGCTCGCGGTCCTCGGCCAGGTCGATCGCATCCGGGCTGGTGCCCAGGATGGGCACGCCGGCGTCGGCCAGCTCCTGCGCCAGCTTCAGCGGCGTCTGCCCGCCGAACTGGACGATCACGCCCACCAGCGTGCCGTTCGACTGTTCGACGTGCAGGATCTCCAGCACGTCCTCGGCGGTCAGCGGCTCGAAATAGAGCCGGTCGGACGTGTCGTAATCGGTGCTCACCGTCTCCGGATTGCAGTTGATCATGATCGTCTCGTAGCCCGCCTCACCCAGCGCGAAGCAGGCGTGGCAGCAGCAATAGTCGAACTCGATCCCCTGCCCGATCCGGTTCGGCCCGCCGCCCAGGATCACGATCTTGCGCCGGTTGGTCGGCTGCGCCTCGCACTCGGGGTCGCCGAACATCGGCGCCTCGTAGGTCGAATACATGTAGGGCGTCTTCGCCTCGAACTCGGCGGCGCAGGTGTCGATGCGCTTGTAGACCGGGCGGACACCCAGCTTGTGGCGGAGCGCGCGGACCTCCTTCTCGGTCACGCCGCCGGTCATCGCCCGAATCGCGTCGTGGATCAGCCCGGTGCCGCTGGCCTGCGCGCGCGCGGTGCCGCCACGAAGGTTCGCCGATTGCAGCGCGAGATATGCGAGCCGCTTGTCGGAAAAACCCATCGCCTTCAGCTTGCGCAGGCTCGCCGCATCGTTCGGCAGCCCGTCGGCACAGACCGTCTTCTCGGCCTCGATGATTTCCTGGATCCGCTCCAGGAACCACGGGTCGTATTTGGCGATGCGGTGCACCTCGGCGACGGTGAAGCCCTCGCGCAGCGCCTGCGCCGCCACCAGCAGCCGGTCGGGCGTGGGGCTGGCCAGCGCCGCCTCGATCTCGCCCTTCGGCGCGCCCTTCAGATGATCGACGAAGTTGAGGCCCACCAGCCCCGTCTCCAGCCCGCGCAGCGCCTTCTGCAGGCTCTCGTGAATGTTGCGGCCGATCGCCATCGTCTCGCCGACCGACTTCATCGCGGTGGACAGCAGCGGCTCGGCGCCCTTGAACTTCTCGAACGCGAAGCGCGGAATCTTGGTGACGACATAGTCGATCGTCGGCTCGAACGAGGCGGGCGTCGCGCCGGTGATGTCGTTGTCGATCTCGTCGAGCGTGTAGCCCACCGCCAGCTTGGCCGCGACCTTGGCGATCGGGAAGCCGGTCGCCTTCGAGGCGAGCGCGGACGAACGGCTGACGCGCGGGTTCATCTCGATCACCACCAGCCGGCCGTCCGCCGGGTTGACCGCGAACTGGACGTTGGAGCCGCCGGTCTCCACCCCGATCTCGCGCAGCACCGCGATGCTGGCGCCCCGCATGATCTGATATTCCTTGTCGGTCAGCGTCAGCGCCGGCGCGACGGTGATCGAATCCCCGGTATGTACCCCCATCGGATCGATATTCTCGATTCCGCAGACGATGATGCAATTGTCGTTTTTGTCGCGCACCACCTCCATCTCATACTCCTTCCAGCCGAGGACGGATTCCTCGATCAGGACTTCGGTGGTGGGCGACGCGTCCAGCCCCCCGGTGACGATCTGGACGAACTCGTCGCGATTATAGGCGATGCCGCCGCCGGTGCCCCCCATCGTGAAGCTGGGGCGAATGATCGCCGGCAGGCCGATGATCGCCAGCGCAGCGAGCGCCTCGTCGATCGTGTGCGCGACGTCCGAGCGCGGGCTTTCCAGCCCGATCCTGTCCATCGCCCGGCGGAACTTCATCCGGTCCTCGGCCTTGTCGATCGCCTCGGCGTCCGCGCCGATCATCTGCACGCCGTATTTCGCCAGCGTGCCGTCGTTGAACAATGCGAGCGCGGTGTTGAGCGCGGTCTGCCCGCCCATCGTGGGCAGCACCGCATCGGGCCGTTCCTTGGCGATGATCTTGGCGACGATCTCGGGCGTGATCGGCTCGACATAGGTCGCGTCCGCCATATCCGGATCGGTCATGATCGTGGCGGGGTTGGAGTTGACCAGAATGATCCGGTAGCCCTCCTCGCGCAGCGCCTTGCACGCCTGCGTCCCCGAATAATCGAATTCGCACGCCTGGCCGATGACGATCGGGCCGGCGCCGATGATGAGGATGGACGAGATGTCGGTGCGCTTGGGCATTGCGATCAAGGAGCCTCTGAACTAAGTGATTGCAGTGCAATCATGGGAGCTGCGCAGTGGGCAGCATGACCATCCGTCAGATCGACGAAGAAACGAAAGACTGGCTTCGGCGACGGGCCACCGAGAGCGGCCGTTCGGTGGAGGGCGAGGTGCGCGACATCCTCGCCCGCGAGCGCGACCGGGACGACCCTGCAAACTACCCGCCCGGCATGATGCCGCGCCCCGGCGAAGGGATAGGCAGCTACCTCCACCGGATCAGTCGTCCCGGCGTCGAATTGGAATTGCCGCCGCGCGAGCCGGCCGTGCTTCGCGATCCGTTCGATGATCATTGTTGACACCAATGTACTGAGCCAGCCGCTGCGGGAAAATGGGGAGCGCCGGGTCGTCGAATGGCTGGACACACATGACCTGCACATTCGCATCCCGGCGCAAGCCATCGCCGAACTGGTTTACGGATATGAGCGGCTGGAATTCGGAAGACGCCGATCGGACCTCCACGACGCGGTGTTCGCTTTGCTGACGCGATACCGTGATCGCATCCTTCCGTTCGACCGGGCGGCAGCTGAAGCGCATGGCTGGCTTTACGCAAGATTACAGCGGCAAGGCCAGACGTTGCCGTTCGCCGACAGCCAGATTGCGGCGATTGCGATCGCGCGCGGAGCGTCGGTCGCGACACGAAACGTGAAAGATTATGCGCGTACCGGGGTCGAGTTGATCGATCCGTGGTCGAACTAACCCGCGAGATGTCTGTGCGTTGAGGCATCAGTTTCGCACTAATTCTGGCGTGCACGCCGCACCACAGCTGGTCAGCTCCTCTCGCGCCTCATAGCGACCATCCGGAGACAAGATTCTATTATAAGTTTCTTTGCCTTCGGACGTGAGGTCAATGCCAGTAATTATGATAATAGGCAGGCTCAAACATCCGAAAAATACAGTAAAACGAGATGTCCATCGGCTTGAATAGGCGTTGGTCACCGCAACTGGCTCACAAACTGCTCGAACAGATAGTGACTATCCTGCGGCCCGGGGCTGGCCTCGGGATGATACTGCACGCTGAACGCCGGCTTGTCCGTCAGCCGCAGCCCCGCCAGCGAGCCGTCGAACAAGCTCACGTGCGTCGCCTCCGCGTTCGCCGGCAGGCTGTCCGTATCGACCGCGAAGCCGTGGTTCATGCTGGTGATCTCGACCCGACCGTCATCCGTCCGCCTGACCGGGTGGTTGGCGCCGCGGTGGCCCTGGTGCATCTTCGAGGTTTTCGCCCCCACCGCCAGCCCCAGCAATTGGTGGCCGAGACAGATGCCGAAGATCGGCTTCGCTATCTCCAGCAGCTGGCGGATCACCGGCACGGCGTACACCCCCGTCGCCGCCGGATCGCCGGGGCCGTTGGAGAGGAACACGCCGTCGGGTGCGTGCGCCATCACCTCGTCGAACGTCGCGGTCGCCGGCACCACCGTCACGCGCGCGCCGGCGGCGACCAGGTTGCGCAGGATGTTGCGCTTCAGCCCGTAATCGATCGCGACGACCTTCGGCCCGTCGGGATTGGCGCCGTGCGCGGCATAGCCCTGCCCCAGCGTCCACAGCCCGTCGTCCCACGTGTAGCTCTGCAGCGCGGAGACGTCCTTGGCGAGGTCCATCCCCTCCAGCCCAGGCCAGGCGCGCGCTTTGGCGATCAGCGCCTCTGTGTCGAACACCCCGTCGGGGCTGTGCGCGATCACGCCGTTGGGAGCGCCCTGGATGCGGATCGCGCGGGTCAATGCGCGGGTGTCGACGCCGGAGAGGCCGATGCGGCCGTTCGACCTGAGCCAGCCGTCGAAATGCTGCGTGCTGCGGAAGCTGGACGGATCGGTCACGTTCTCGCGCACGATCAGGCCCAGCGCATGCGGGTTCTGCGCCTCCACATCCTCCGGGTTGGCGCCGACATTGCCGATGTGCGGGAAGGTGAAGGTGATGATCTGCCCGGCGTAGGAGGGGTCGGTCATCACCTCCTGATAGCCGGTCATCGCGGTGTTAAAGCACACCTCGCCCACCGCCTCGCCGGCGGCGCCGAAGCCCCTGCCCCAGATCAGCGCCCCGTCGGCCAGCGCCAGCACGCCGGTCGCTCCGTGGGGTGGGCGCGTGGGTGCGGTATCGGCCAAGACTGGCACTCCTCGGGCTCGACGATGGGGCAAACGGCGGGGTTGGTAGGTGGGCGCGGCGGACGGGTCAATCTATTAAAGCCGGCGCGCCGCGGCTATGTTCCCACCCCTTCCCACAGCAGAGGTCCAGTGCATGATTCGCGACGAGATCAAGGCCGCGTTGATCACGGCGATGAAGGCGCGCGACGCCTCCACCACGGCCGCGATCCGCCTGATCCAGTCCGCCATCAAGAACCGCGACATCGAGCTGCGCACCGCCTCCGGCACGCACGACGACGATACGGTCGTGCGCGAGGTGCTGCAGAAGATGGTCAAGCAGCGCCGCGAATCGATCGAGATGTTCGAGAAGGGCGGCCGCCAAGAACTGGCCGACCAGGAGAAGGGCGAACTCGCCGTGATCGAGGGCTTCCTGCCTGCGCAGATGGACGAGGGCGCGGCCAAGGCGGCGATCGCCGGGATCGTGGCGGAGACGGGCGCCACCTCGGTCAAGGACATGGGCCGCGTGATGGCGGCGGTGAAGGCGCGCCACGCCGCCGAGATGGACATGGCCAAGGCGAGCGGCTGGGTGAAGGCGGCGCTGGCGGGGTGAGCGGCGCGTCGCCGCGATACCTTCACCCCGACTTGTTCGGTATCTATCCTCCTGAAGCAGGGAACAGTACCCCGGCGCAGGTCGGGGTCCAGCAACGGGCCGCGCATAGCTGGACCCCGGCCTGCGCCGGGGTACGGATGCGACATACCTGATCCGCCCTACCCCTTCGGCGCGGCCGAGACGTGCTCGTTGACGATCAGCCAGCTGCCTCCACGCCGTCGACGATCTTGCCCGCGTCCGCCTCGCTGATCGGCTGGGCGGACGCGGACGCACCCGGCTTGCTGCGTCCGCCCGTCGCCACCAGCAGCATCGACGACGCCACCGCCATCGTCACCCGTCGCGTCATGCCGTCCCCCATGCTATGATACGGTGGCGCTGCCCCACGCCGCTGTCGCCCGGATGGAACAACTCGGATCAAGCAGCCCGCCCAATGCGATTTCCCGACCGATGAGCCTGTCGCCCCAGTTCCTGGACGAGCTGCGCGCGCGCACCCTGCTGTCCGCGCTGATCGGCCGGACGGTGAAGATCCAGCGCGCTGGGCGCGAGTGGAAGGCGTGCTGCCCGTTCCACCAGGAAAAGACGCCCAGCTTCACGATCAACGACGACAAGGGATTCTACCACTGCTTCGGCTGCGGCGTGCACGGCGACGCGATCCGATTCCTGACCGAGGCGCAGGGGCTGCCGTTCATGGATGCGGTGAAGGAGCTCGCCGCCGCCGCCGGAATGGACGTCCCCGCTCCCGACCCGCGCGCGCAGGAACGCAACGACCGCGCCGCCGGCCTGCACGAGATCATGGCGGCTGCGGCGAAGTGGTTCGAGAGCGAGCTGGCCGGGCTGCGCGGAGCGGAGGCCCGCGCCTATCTGCGCGCCCGCGGGATCAGCGACGCGACGGCGGCGGCGTTCGATTTCGGGTTCGCGCCCGACAGCCGCAACCGGCTGAAGGAGGCGCTTTCCGCGCACGGGGTGGACCGGCTGGTCGAATGCGGGCTGCTGATCAAGCCGGACGAGGGCGGGCGCGATCCGTACGACCGGTTCCGCGGCCGGCTGATGATCCCGATCCGCGATGCGCGCGGGCGGGTGATCGCGTTCGGCGGCCGCGTGATCGGCGCGGGCGAGCCCAAATATCTCAACTCGCCCGAGACGCCCTTGTTCGACAAGGGCCGTACGCTCTTCAACCTCGACCGCGCGGGGCCGGCCAGCCGCAAGGCCAACCGCATCGTGGTGGTCGAAGGCTATATGGACGTGATCGCGCTGGCGCAGGCGGGGATCGCGGAGGCGGTCGCGCCGCTGGGCACCGCGCTGACCGAGGGCCAGCTGGAGCGGCTGTGGCGGCTGTGCGACGTGCCTTTGCTCTGCTTCGACGGCGATGTCGCCGGGCAGAAGGCGGCGGTGCGCGCGGCGGTGCGCGCGCTGCCGATGCTGGCGCCGGGTCGCTCGCTCTGCTTCGCCACGCTGCCGCCGGGACAGGATCCCGACGACCTGGCGCGCAGCGGCGGGCGCGACGCGGTGGAGGCGCTGTTCCGGCGCACCGATCCGCTGGTCGAGATCCTGTGGCGGCACGAGCGCGATGCGGTGCCGCTGGAGACGCCCGAGACGCGCGCCGGCCTGCGCCGCCGCTTGGCGGACCACGCCCGCAACATCTCCGATCCCTATGTTCGACAGCAATATGAGTTCGAGTTCAATGAGCGTTTCTTCCAGCAGTTTCTCCGCACGAAAAACATCAAGCGAAAGGAGACCGGGCGTTCCGATCGCGCAAACGTGGTGGTTGCGGGGAGGCGAGACGAAAATCTGATCCAAGCGGACCGAAAAAAGATGGCATACAATTTCAATGACGCCGGTGGCATGGGACGCTTGCTTGCCCGATCGATCTTGTATGGGCTTCTTCGCCACCCGCAATCCGTTGCCGGCCACGCCGATGCGATCGCCTGCATCCCGCTTGAGGCCACCTTCGAGAGTTTCCGTAACGTGCTTCTCGATGCTGCCTTGTCGGTTGCGCCGCTTGAACCATCACGGCTGGCGACCATATTGACGGAGGCGGGACTGGCGGACGTGGCGGAGGATCTGCGACGGACGAACGGACTTGCCTTTTCGTTCCTTCGCGGCAATGCGGAACCTGGGCGCGCACTGCGCGATCTGGGGGCGGCAATCGAAGCGTTGGCGGCAAAACCGGAGCTGGATGCAGCTCTGGCGGCGGCGACGACGCGGCTGATGGTCGCGCCGGACGATGCGGGCTTCGCCGAGCAACTTCGGTTGCGCGCCGCCCGCGATGCGGCCGACCGCTCGCTTGCGGCGTTGGTGCAGGGCGAGGACGGCTAGGGAAGCTTGGAAGCTAGAGGCGGTCGGATGGCGAAGACGAACACGGTCGAGACGGTGGACAAGGCGGAGGGCGGCGACGCGCCCCTGATCGACCTGAACGAGGCGACGCTGAAGAAGCTGATCGCCCGCGCCAAGAAGCGCGGCTACATCACCGTGGACGAGCTGAACGGCGCAGTCGGCGAGATGTCGACCGATCAGATCGAGGACGTGATGTCCGCGCTCAACGAGATGGGCGTCAACGTCGTCGAGAATGAGGAAGCGAGCGAAGACGACCAGCCCGCGTCCGACGATGCCGACGAGGAAGTCGTGGGCGTCGACGAGGGCGAGGCGACGCCCGTCCTGCAGGCCAGCACCAAGAAAGAGACGATCGACCGCACCGACGATCCGGTGCGCATGTACCTGCGCGAGATGGGCGCGGTGGAGCTGCTCAGCCGCGAGGGCGAGATCGCCATCGCCAAGCGGATCGAGGCCGGCCGCGACACGATGATCCTGGGGCTGTGCGAAAGCCCGATCACGTTCCACGCGATCATTGACTGGTCCACCGCGCTGAACGAAGGCACGATGCAGCTGCGCGAGATCCTCGATCTCGACGCGATGCTGCATAAGGATCCGACGCCCGAGCAGGTCGAGGGCGGCGAGGATGGCGGCGACGGCGAGATCAGCGAGAAGACCGCCGGCCCGTCGTTCAAGTCCGAGGACGAGGTCGAGGAAGTTTCGGTCGAGGAAGACGACGACGAGTCGATGACCGAGCGGCGCGCGCCGCGCCCGTCCGACGACGAGGAGGAGGACAACACCCTCAGCCTGGCGCAGATGGAGGAGCAGCTCAAGCCGCAGGCGCTGGAGAAGTTCGCCAACATCACCGCGCTCTACAAGAAGTTCGCCAAGGTGCAGGCGGCGCGCCTGCTGGCGCTGGGCGTGGGCGACGATTTCGCCGCGGCCGAGGAGCGCAAGTACCAGAAGCTGCGCGAGGAGCTCACCGCCGAGGTGGAGAGCGTCCAGTTCCACGGCGCCAAGATCGAATATCTCGTCGACCAGCTCTACGCGTTCAACCGGCGGCTGACCGCGCTGGGCGGGCAGATGCTGCGCCTGGCCGAGCGCCACAAGGTGCCGCGCAAGGCGTTCCTCGACAGCTATGTCGACCACGAGATGGAGGAAGGCTGGCTGGAGCGCGTCGGCGGCTTCGACAAGAAATGGGCGGCGTTCGCGGCGGCCGAGGCCGATGCGGTCGAGCGCATCCGCGCCGAGATCGCCGAGATCGCGCAGGCGACCGGCATGGCGCTGGGCGAGTTCCGCCGCATCGTCAACATGGTCCAGAAGGGCGAGCGCGAGGCGCGCATCGCCAAGAAGGAGATGGTCGAGGCGAACCTGCGCCTCGTGATCTCGATCGCGAAGAAATACACCAACCGCGGGCTGCAGTTCCTGGACCTGATCCAGGAGGGCAATATCGGCCTGATGAAGGCGGTCGACAAGTTCGAGTATCGCCGCGGCTACAAGTTCAGTACCTATGCGACGTGGTGGATCCGCCAAGCGATCACCCGCTCGATCGCGGACCAGGCGCGCACGATCCGCATCCCGGTGCACATGATCGAGACGATCAACAAGCTCGTGCGCACCAGCCGCCAGATCCTCCACGAGATCGGCCGCGAGCCGACGCCGGAGGAACTGGCCGAGCGGCTGTCGATGCCGCTCGAGAAGGTGCGCAAGGTGATGAAGATCGCCAAGGAGCCGATCTCGCTCGAAACACCGATCGGCGACGAGGAGGATTCGCATCTCGGCGACTTCATCGAGGACAAGAATGCGGTCATCCCGGTCGACGCGGCGATCCAGGCCAACCTGAAGGAGACCGTGACCCGCGTGCTGGCCTCGCTCACGCCGCGCGAGGAGCGCGTGTTGCGCATGCGCTTCGGCATCGGCATGAACACCGATCACACGCTGGAGGAGGTGGGCCAGCAATTCTCGGTCACGCGCGAGCGTATCCGCCAGATCGAGGCGAAGGCGCTGCGCAAGCTGAAGCACCCCAGCCGCAGCCGCAAGATGCGCAGCTTCTTGGATCAATAGCAGCCTCGACGCTTTCGCCTGTTTCCGCTTAGCGGTTCCCGTGCCGGCATGGGCCCGGGGGTAACCGCATGAAGCGACTGCTTAGGACCGCGCAATGCTATCTGCCGGATATGCGGGCGATCCGCTGGGCGTGTCACAATTTCGCGGCGGAGCGGTTCGGCCTGCTGGTCGATGAGGATTTCACCTTCCTGTCGCGCATGGCGCCGGTCGGGCTGGCGCTCGATATCGGCGCCAATTGGGGGCAGAGCATCGCGGCGCTGAAAGGATCGGTGCGGCCCGCGAAGATCGTCAGCTTCGAGCCGAACCCGGTGCTCGGCGCGCGTCTGGCGCGCCTCTATGCGGGCGACCCTGCGGTCGAGGTGCGGCGCGAGGGGCTGGCAGATGCGCCGGGCGCGTTCACGCTCTACGTGCCGAGCTACAACGGCAAGGTGTTCGACGGGCTCGGCTCGTTCGACGAACGCGAGGCGACCACCTGGCTCGGCCCGTGGAGCCTGGTCGCGTTCGATGCCGCCAAGCTCCGCGTCGATCGGCACGACGTGCCGGTCGGCCAGCTCGATCAGTTCGGGTTCGATCCCGACGTGGTGAAGATCGACGTGCAGGGGCTGGAGGAACAGGTGGTGCAGGGCGGGCTGAAGATGTTCGCGCGCGCCGAGCCGGCGACCATCGTCGAGCGGCCGAAGCCCAGCCTGGTCGCGCTGTTCGCCTCGATCGGCATGCGCGCCTATCGTGCCGGCAAAGGCGGACTGGTGCCGGACGATGTGGGCGGGCTCAACACGCTGTTCCTGTCGCGCGGACGCGCCGCCGCGCTGGGCGCGTGACGCGCGATCCGCGCGGGTCGCACGCGGACTGAACCGTTTCGGATTTATGTCTAACGCGCCGTACACCGGCTTTTTACGCCCTTTGCTATATCCCTGAGCTGCAAAGAGGCGAACGCGCGCGGCCCGTATGCCGGCGGTTCGGGGAGATTCGCATGGTCGGGGTGGCGGAAACTGCATCGGCGGCGCCGGGCGCCGGGATGCTCGATACGCTGCTGGCGGAGGCCGGAAGCGGCGTCCACCGCTATGTCCGCTCGGCCGATCTGCTCAGCGGGCCGGACGCGGCGCGCAACCTGGCGGATGCGGTCCACTATCTGTGCGTGCTGCACGGCCGGCTGCCGAGCGTGATCGACCTTGCCGCCGCCAAGACCGAATCGCCCACGGATGGCTGGATGGCGGCAGCCGCGACCGGCTTCGCGCTGGAGCGGACCTACCTCACCCGCCTGGTCGTCGCGGTCGGCCCGCTGCCCAGCACGCCGGGGCAGAGCGAGTGCGAGGCGGCCGCGGTCGCGCAGCATCACGCGCTCGAGATGCTGGCGCGGTCCGAACGGCGCGGCTGCGCGCTGGG
Source organism: uncultured Sphingomonadaceae bacterium (assembly GCA_964252145.1). GTDB lineage: Bacteria > Pseudomonadota > Alphaproteobacteria > Sphingomonadales > Sphingomonadaceae > JAQGLK01. Next base: position 9,380 of record CAXUMU010000019.1, on the reverse strand, counting down.
CGCGGCGATCGGGCTGGTGCTCGATTGGGCGGCGGTGCGGCCGGTGCTCGATGTCGCCGCGGCCCGCTTCGGGCTGGCGCGGATGCCGGGCGAACTGCCCGATCCCGCCGCCACCCGCGCCTTCGCCGCCGAGACGGCGAACGGCCCCGCGATGGAGCGCGCGATCCGCTTCGGCGTGGAGCAGATCCTGGTCCAGCATGGCGGGCTGTGGAGCCTGCTGGAATCGCGCGAGCACGCCCGGCGGCACTGACGCCTGTCCCGCGCGTGCGGGAATGATTTGGAAATTCGGGCGCGATGCCGCTACGCCACGCGCATGCAGCTGCGCTTCGATGGAACCCGCGACTATATCGCGACCGAGGATCTCAAGGTGGCGGTCAACGCCGCGGTCACGCTGCGGCGGCCGTTGCTGGTCAAGGGTGAGCCCGGCACCGGCAAGACCGTCCTCGCGCACGAGATCGCACGCGCGGCGGGCGCGCCGCTGATCGAATGGAACGTGAAATCCACCACCCGCGCGCAGCAGGGGCTGTACGAATATGATGCGGTCGCCCGCCTGCGCGATGGCCAGCTGGGCGACGCGCGCGTCCACGACATCGCCAACTACATCCGCCGCGGCAAATTGTGGGAGGCGTTCACCTCCCCCGCCCTGCCCGTGCTGCTGATCGACGAGATCGACAAGGCCGACATCGAATTCCCGAACGACCTGCTGCAGGAACTCGATCGGATGCGCTTCGACGTCTACGAGACCGGCGAGCGGATCGCGGCGCGCGAGCGGCCGATCGTCGTCATTACCTCGAACAACGAGAAGGAGCTGCCCGACGCGTTCCTGCGCCGCTGCTTCTTCCACTATATCCGCTTCCCCGATCGCGAGACGATGCAGACGATCGTCGACGTCCACTTTCCCGGCATCCAGAAGACGCTCGTCGCCCGCGCGCTGGATATCTTCTTCGCGGTGCGCGAGGTGCCGGGGATCAAGAAGAAGCCGTCGACCAGCGAGCTGATCGACTGGCTGAAGCTGCTGATGGCCGAGGACCTGCCGCTGGATGTGCTGCAGAACCGCGACGTCCGCCAGGCGCTCCCGCCGCTGCACGGCGCGCTCTTGAAGAACGAGGCGGACGTGATGCTGTTCGAACGCCTCGCCTTCCTGGCGCGGCGGCAGGGGGGATGAGGCCGTGACCACAAAAGGGCTCATGCGAAAAGCGCTGTTGGTGGCGGCGTTCGTGCCGACGAGCGCAGTCGCGCAGGTCGCGCCGTCGAAGCCTGATCCCTCGGCCTGGGTGGATAACGCCAATGCCGCCCCACATCCGCGGCTCGTCGATATTGCGGTGCCGAGACGAGCGGGCGCGGTCGCGCTGTCCGCTTTGCACAGTTTCAACTCAGCGCGGGATGTCGACGCGCAATATCAGTCTGGCGATCATAAAATCGTCGCGACCATCTATTTCTACGAGAATGGCTTTCCGGATCCGCTGCTCACGTCGATCGTCACCGATCGGGTGATTCTCGCGCGCTTCGGTCCGACGACTAAATTGGCGTCGCGTACGATCGTGGCGGTCGGCGCTACGCCGCATGCAGCGTATCGCCGCGAGTTCGAGGGCGGCGTCGCTCCCGCCGAAACCAGCCTGCCGGCGGGCTCGGTCTGGACGGCCGCAGCCTATCTGCACACAAACTTCTGGATCGTTAAGCTGCGCGTGACCGGACCGGCCGCAAGCCGCGCGGAAGTCGCGACGACGCTCACCGAACTGCTCGCCGGCCTCAAATTCTTCGGCAAGGAAAAGCCGATCGCGGTTCCCGAGTTTGAGCTGACGGAATGCCCCGCCGGCTTGAACGAGCCGTTTGCCGCCGCACAAAACGTCAAGTTCGCCGCGGCGGCGGTGATACCGGCCGGCATGGAGCTTACCGCCGGAAAGCAAGTTCCGGCGACGAGCGGCATTCGTCGGCTTTGCACGATCAACGCCGAGCAGAGCATCGACGGGCTCAGCATGGTCCTGCGCCGCACCGGGGCGGATGATAGCGAGCGCGTACTCTTGCTCGGCGACGGCGGCAACAGCGTCGTCGTGAGCAAGATGGATCTGGCGGAAGCGAAGGCGGCTATTGTCGTCGTGACACATGCCGTTCGCGGCGCGGGAATCTACGGGCCATTCGATCGCGTGCCGTCGTCCGATCAGTTACTATCGCTGGGCCATGGCAACACGGGCTGGCTCGGTCCGGAGATTGTGCGCGTCCGGATGGATCCGACCGGAAACTTTGCAGTAAACTACAACACCGACCGAATGCGCGACGCGGATAAGACTAAGCCCCGCTAATCAAATGTACCCTTCGTCCCTCACGCGTCCACGAAATCCGCCATGTGATCGGCCAGCGCCTTCCGGAACGCCGGCCGCTCCTCGCACCGCGCCTTATATGCGGCGAGCTTGGGGAAGCCATCGAGTTCGTCGGTATGGCGCAGGATGCGCAGCACCGTCGTCATCAGCAGGTCGGCCGCGGTGAAGTCGTCGGTGACCAGATAGTCCTTGTCGCCCAGCGCGTCCTGCAGCTCGCCCAGCCGCTTGCGGACCGCGGCGATGAAGGTGGGCCGCGCCGGCGCCGACCAGTCCTCCTTGGCGTAGAAGACATCCAGCGCCGCGATCATCTGGATCGGCGGCTCGATCGTGTTGAGCGCGGCGAACATCCATTCGATCGCCTGCGCGCGGCGGTCGCCCGGCGGCGGCAGCAGCGCGCCGCTACGCTCGGCGATGTAGAGCACGATCGATCCGGATTCGAACAGCTGCAGCGCGCCGTCGCGGATCGCGGGCACCTGCGCGAACGGCTGGATCGCGCGGTAGTCGTCGCGCGGCACGTCGTGGCCGACGAACGCCACCTCATACGGCAGGCCGGCTTCCTCCAGCGCCCAGCGCACGCGCAGGTCGCGCACCAGCCCCTTGGCGAAGGGCGGCACTTGGTTGAAGGCGAAGCAGGTGATCATCGCAGGCGTCTCCCCGGTGGCGGCCTGCACCGCCCCCGGGGAGGTGCAGGCCTAGTTGGACGGCGCGGCCGGGGCGGGCGCTGCCGCCGCACCGGACGCCATCGGCTTCTTCGCCATCGACCTGTGATGCTTCGTCATCTTGCGATGCTTGGCGGTCGATCGGTGCATCTTGCCGGTCTGGGTGCATTTGTCCATCATCTTGGAGGTGCAGGGCGGATAGCTGCCGGTGGCCGCCATGCCGCCCGACGGTGCCATGCCGCCCGATGGTGCCATGCCGCCCGACGGCGCCATGCCGCCGGAAGGCGCCGGAGACGAAGTATCGGCCGGGGCCGGGGCCGTTGTGTCGGCCGGAGCCGGAGCCGCGGTGTCCGCCGGCGCGGCCGAGGCCGGCGCGGTGGCGTCTGACGAAGTCGCCGGAGCGGCCGGTGTGGTCTGCATCTGCGCCGCGGCGGCGGTGCCGGCCATCAGCGCCATTGCGAATAGCACGCTCTTCATGCGCAATCCCTTTCCAATTGGACGGGGCCGGCGCCGGCCCCTCGCGTTCAACCTGCGCCTGCGCCAGACGGCGAGTCCAGTGAACTTGTCGTCAACCGGCCGCCAAGCTGCTAGTTCCGCCGCATGTTCCTCGGCTTCCTCCATGCGCTGCGGGCGGCCGGCATTTCCGCCGGGCTGCACGAGCATCTGACGCTGATCGATGCGCTGGGGCGCGACGTGATCGAATCCACGCCCGAGCAATTCTACTACCTCGCCCGCGCCACCTATGTAAAGGACGAGACGATGATCGACCGGTTCGATCGCGCCTTCGCGCAGATGTTCCGCGGCGTGCTGGGCGAGGAGGGCGTCGGCGCGCGCGCGCTGCCCGAGGAGTGGCTACGCCAGCTGGCCGAGCTCCATCTCACCCCCGAGCAGATGGCGGAGATCGAGAAGCTGGGATCGTGGGACGAGATCATGGCCGCGCTGCGCCAGCGCCTGGCCGAGCAGCAGGGCCGGCACGAAGGCGGATCGAAGTGGATCGGCACCGGCGGCACCTCCCCCTTCGGCCACGGCGGCTACAATCCGGAAGGCGTGCGCATCGGCGGCGAGGGCAGGCACGGCCGCGCGATCAAGGTGTGGGACAAGCGCGAGTTCCGGAACCTCGACGGCGACGTCGAGCTCGGCACGCGCACGATCAAGCTGGCGCTCCGCCGTCTGCGCCGCTTCGCGCGCACAGGCGCCGCCGACGAGCTCGACCTGGACGCCACGATCGACGGCACCGCGCGGCAGGGCTGGCTGGACGTGCGGCTGCGGCCCGAGCGGCGCAACGCGGTGAAGCTGCTGCTCTTCCTTGACATCGGCGGATCGATGGATGCGCATGTGAAGCTGTGCGAGGAGCTGTTCTCCGCCGCCTCGGCCGAGTTCGCGCATCTCGAATATTTCTACTTCCACAACTGCATCTACGAAGGCGTCTGGCGCGACAATCGCCGCCGCCATGCCGAGCGCACGCCCACGCTGGAGCTGCTCCACCACTATAATCGCGACTGGAAGCTGGTGATCGTGAGCGATGCGGCGATGAGCCCCTACGAGATCAGCCACCCCGGCGGATCGGTGGAGCATCACAATCCGGAAGCGGGCGCGGTCTGGCTGGAGCGGCTGACGCGCGCCTACCCCGCCGCCGCGTGGCTGAACCCCATGGCCGAGGCGCAGTGGGGCTATGCGCAGTCGACCGCGATGATCCGCGGCCTGATGGCGGACCGCATGTTCCCGCTGACGCTGGACGGGCTGGACGAGGGCATGCGCTGCCTGACGCGCACGCGCTGACGGAGCCGCCGCCGCGCGGCTGCGTTCTGATCCCGAGGCTGGCAAGGGAGCAGGACATGGCGGATGGCCCGAAACCGACGGCGAAGATGGCGGCGAATGCGAAGCGCGGGCTGGAACTGCGCGAGAAGTTCGATCGCGGCGGGACGCAGGTGGGCGTCCGGCGCGCGCACCAGCTGGCCGAGCGCCGAGCGTTGAGCGAAGCGGACATCAAGTCGATGTACAGCTATTTCGCCCGCCACACGGTCGACAAGCAGGCCAAGGCGCACGACTGGGGCGACGAAAGCGACCCGTCCGCCGGCTATATCGCTTGGCTGCTGTGGGGTGGCGACGCGGGCAAGATCTGGGTCGGCAAGCAGCACAAAGCGCTGGAAGACTGACGGGTCTGTGCCTTCTGTGGCGGTGGTGCTCGCCCGACCACCGTCATCTCGGACTTGATCCGGGATCCCGCTTCTTTTCCTACTTGTCTAACGCCACAAGCGGGACCCCGGCTCAAGGCCGGGGTGACGAGATTGTAACAGGCCAAGCATCGGCCATTCCAACACGCTGTCCTACAGCGTGTCCGCCACGTTCCGCTGACGGAGTGAACCACCCCTCCCCGCCCTCGCCTGTGCAAACATATCCCGCGTGTGGACGAGCTTCGTCAAGTTCGGGCGGCGCGGGCCGCTGGGCTGCCCGCCGCGCCCCAGCTTCCTCTCCCGCTCGGGAGAGGGAGGGGCCCGTCCCCGCAGGAGATGGAAGGGTGAGGTTCTGGCATGCAAGAAGAACCTCACCCAACCCTCTCCCAGCGGAGAGGGCTCGTTCGGGTCACGGCCGGTGCAGCACCCCGCCGGTCATCGCCTGCGCCACCCCGGTCGTGCCCGGGAAGCTGATCGGCAGGCCGGCGAGGCTGCGCACCGCCATGTAGGCGAAGCCCTCCGCCTCGGTCGCGTCGCCGTTCCAGCCGAGCGCCTCGATCGGCTCGGGGGCGAGGCCGCACCGCGCGGCGATCATCGCCATCAGCGTCGGGTTGCGCCGCCCGCCGCCCGCGACGATCAGGCGCTTCGGGCGCTCGGGCAGCGCGCCTAGCGCCAGCGCAACCGAATGCGCGGTGAAGGCGGTCAGCGTCGCCGCCCCGTCCGCCGCCGAGAGGCCGCGCGCCGGCTGGATGGTGAAGTCGGCGCGGTCCAGCGACTTGGGCGGGGGCATGTCGAAATAGGGATGGTCCAGCATGCCGCCCAGCACCGTCTCGTCCACCCGGCCAGTCGCCGCGAGCGCGCCGTCCGCATCGTAGGCGCGGCCGGTCTCGGCCAGCACCCAATCGTCCACCAGCGCGTTGGCTGGGCCGGTGTCGAACGCGACGATCGCCTCGTCCGCGCCGATCCAGGTGACGTTGCCGACGCCGCCCAGGTTCAGGATCACGACCGGCTTGGGCAGGTCGGCCACCAGCGCGCGGTGGTACACCGGCAGCAGCGGCGCGCCCTGCCCGCCAGCCTTCACGTCGGCCTGGCGCAGATCGTTCACCACCGGCACGCGCAGCGCCTGCGCCATCGCTTGGCCGTCGCCGATCTGCCATGTCCAGCCGCGATCGGGCCGGTGCGCGATCGTCTGGCCGTGGAAGCCGATCACCGCCACATCCGCCGCCGCGACCCGCGCCTCGCTGAGCAGCTGCCGCACCGCCAGGATGTGACGCCGCGTCACCAGCCCCTCGGCCTCGACGATGTCAGGGCTGGGGCGCGGCGCCGGGTAGCTGAGCGCCAGCGCGGACGCCGCGCGCAGCGTGGCGCGCGCCGCATCCGAATAGGCGTCGCTGCGGAACGCGATCGGCCGGACGAAGCCCTCGCCGTCGGTCTCGATCAAAGCCGCGTCCACCCCGTCCAGCGAGGTGCCCGACATCAGCCCAACGGCGAGCACCCTACCCAACGCACGCACCCCCATGCTAAGCGCCCGGCCCCATGACCGAGCACACCTCCGAGCTGCTGCGCCTACTGGAAGAGCGCGGCCATATCCACCAGATCACCGACGCGGCGGGGCTGGACGCGCTGGCGCTGCGGCAGATCGTGCCGGCCTATATCGGCTATGACGCGACCGCGCCGTCGCTCCACGTCGGCAATCTCGCCTCGGTGATGATGCTGCGGCGGCTGCAGCAGGCGGGGCACCAGCCGATCGTGCTGATGGGCGGCGGCACCACCAAGGTGGGCGACCCCTCCGGCAAGGACGAGGTGCGCAAGCTGCTGGACGATGCCGGCATCGCCGCCAACATCGCCGCGATCCGCCGCATCTTCGAGCGGCTGCTGACGTTCGGCGACGGCCCGAGCGACGCGATCATGGCCAACAATGCCGACTGGCTGGACGCGCTGGAGTATATCCCGTTCCTGCGCGACGTCGGCCGGCATTTCACGATCAACCGGATGCTGACATTCGACTCCGTCAAGCTGCGGCTGGACCGCGAGCAGCCGCTGACGTTCCTCGAATTCAACTACATGATCCTGCAGGCGTACGACTTCCTTGAGCTGTCGCGCCGCGCCGGCTGCCGGCTGCAGATGGGCGGATCGGATCAGTGGGGCAATATCGTCAATGGCGTGGAGCTCGCCCGGCGCGTGGACGGCACCGAGGTGTTCGGCCTGACCACCCCGCTGATCACCAAGGCCGACGGATCGAAGATGGGCAAGTCCGTCTCCGGCGCGGTGTGGCTGCACGAGGATCAGCTGCCGAACTACGATTACTGGCAGTTCTGGCGCAACACCGACGATCGCGACGTGGGCCGCTTCCTGCGCCTGTTCACCGATGTGCCGCTCGACGAGATCGTGCGGCTGGAAGCGCTGGGCGGCGCGGAGATCAACGTCGCCAAGAAGCTGCTCGCCGACGAGGCGACCGCGATGGTGCGCGGACGCGCGGCGGCGGAGGCGGCGGCGGAGACCGCGCGGCGTACGTTCGACGAGGGTGCTGCGGGCGGCGACCTGCCGACCGTCACGGTGACCGGCGGCTCGATCGGCATCGTCGATGCGCTCGTCGCGCTGGGGCTGGCGACATCGAGGGGCGAGGCGCGCCGGCTGATCAGGGGCGGCGGCGCGCGCATCGACGGCGAGAAGGTGGGCGACGAGGCGGCGCTGGTGGCGGTGGGCGATGCGCCGGTGCGCGTGTCGGCGGGGCGCAAGCTGCACGGCGTGTTGGTGCGCTGACAGGAACATCTGCGCCGCAACCGGGTTCGTGCTCAACGGCTTACGGGAGACGATCATGGCGAAGAAGCTGGACGCGATCGAACTGTTGAAGGCGGACCACCGCAAGGTCGAGGACCTGTTCTCGCAGTTCGAGGACGCGAAGACGCCCGCCGAGCGCCGGAAGCTCGCGCAGCAGATCTGCCTGGAGCTGACCGTCCACGCCAGGATCGAGGAGGAGATCTTCTACCCCGCGGTGGACGGCAAGATCTCCGACGACACGGTCACCGAAGCCTATGTCGAGCATGACGGCGCCAAGCTGCTGATCGCCGAGATCGAATCGAGCGATCCGAAGGGCAAGTTCTACCAGTCGAAGGTCCACGTGCTGAGCGAACAGATCAAGCACCACGTGCACGAAGAGGAGAAGCTGCTGCGCGGCATGTTCTCGCAATCCCGCCGGACCGACGTCGACATGACCGCGCTGGGCGAGCAGCTCGCCAAGAGGAAGGCGGAACTGGTGAAGCAGTATAAGAAGTCGCTGCCGAAGCCCGAACTCGCCGTGTTCGAGACGGTGACGGTCGGGTAGCGCTCGCCCCGAATTCGTCGTTGCGAGCATAGCGAAGCAATCCAACTTCTGCGGTTCGAGACAGTCCGGCGAGGTGGATCGCCGCGTCGCTTCGCTCCTCGCGATGACGGACGGGTGGCGAGATCGCACGTTGCAGCTTGGTTCAGGCCGGCGTCTGCTGGTGCTGCACCACCCGCCATTCCTCATGCGCCAGCCGGCGGTAGGTCGAGGTGCAGCGGGCGGCGTAGCCCTCGGTGCCGTCGCGCTCGGCCACCGCCTTGTAGGCGACGACGATCAGGCCCTCCTCCGGCCGGGCCACCTAGCGCTCGCTGAGGGTCACGCTGGTCCAGCGCGGCGTATCGGCAACCGCCTCGATCGCCTCCTCCCCGCTCAGCACGTAGGGCGGCTGCGGCAGCACCATCAGGCACGCCTCGTCGATCGAGGCGCGGTAATGGTCGGCATCGCCGGTCCACAGGCTTTCCTCGAAGCTCCACACCCGGTCGTCGTCCATGATCTTGCTCCCGATTGTCCGGGGCTCAATCCGGGGCGCCGCGCATCGTTCCATCTCGATCGCCTGGCTCAGCCGCTGCGCAGCAGCCCCACCGCGGCATCGCGCTCGAACAGGTACAGCGCCGTCCGCGCCGCCTGACCCCGCGGTCCCTCCAGCCCGCCGTCGCGGTCGACCAGCAGGCGCGCATCGTCGTTCGCCATCCTGACCAGCGCGCTCACCTGCTCGGGCGAGGCCAGCCGGAACTCCGCCTCGCCCGACTGGCGCGTCCCCAGCAGTTCGCCCGCGCCGCGCAGCTTCAGGTCCTCCTCGGCGAGGCGGAAGCCGTCGTTGGTCTCGCGCATCAGCGCGAGGCGCGCGCGCGACGTCTCGCTGAGCGCCGCGCCCCGCAACAGAGGCACACCGATCGCCCCGTCC
>CAXUMU010000018.1:0-23973 GCA_964252145.1 uncultured Sphingomonadaceae bacterium | reverse complement strand
CCATTCCGGTCGCCGGATCGACGCGGCCGTCGAACGCCGGCGGCGTCACGCGACCGGCTCGCCGCGCGCGGCGCCGGCGGGCGAGGCCGGCCCTGAGCAGGGCCTCGGGCAGCAGCTCCACGCCTCTTGGAAAAAGTCCCAGCGGCGATGGCGCCTCCACGATCGCGAAGCGCCGAGCGGGTGCTGCCGGAGCCGCGGCGATCAGCGGCGCGCATCCGGCCGCCAGCGCGCCCAGCGCGAGCAGTCGACGGCGACTGACGGCGGCGGTGAGCGAGTCGCCGGGATTGCGGGTCGGAAAGCGCTCGGACATCGATTTAACCTCGTGGTCTGCGGCATCACTCCGCGATCGTGTGCCGTTTCAAGGTAACAGCGCCACCCCAAGTGGACAAGCCGCTTTTGAAAAGTGTTGCCGATTTTGAAATTACCGTTATCGCAACAACCGCATCGGAAAGGCACGCTGAAGCGACTGCACGAGCAATATGCCACTTATTCGGGTCGGAGGCGTAGGATGGAGTTGGGGATTGGCGGGCGACTTCGCTCGCTGGGGTAGATCACGGCTTGGGCGCTCGTTCTGGTGGCGTGCGGTCAGACGCAGCGTGACGCGCTTCTGCCCGATTGGCAGACATTGTCGGCCCACTATTTCGCGGTACCCGACCTCTCGGCCGACACCGTCGATCGGCTCGGCGTGGCGTGGGAGTTTCAGGACTTCGTCTTTAGGGGTCGGACCCATCGCGGCGTCGAAGCCTCGCCGCTCGTCGTCGGGCGCACGCTCTACCAGACGGGACCGTGGAGCGTGGTCTACGCGTTCGACGCCGTTACCGGGAAACAGCGATGGACCTACGACCCGGAGGTGGACGGCGGCACCGCGCGCAAGGCGTGCTGCGACGCGGTGAACCGGGGGGTCGCGGTGGCCGACGATACGGTGTTCGTCGCCGCGCTGGACGGACATCTGATCGCGCTCGACGCGGCATCGGGCAAGCCGCGCTGGAAGACCGATACGATCGTCGACCGGCGAATGAGCTACGTCATTACCGGCGCACCGAGGGTGGCGGGCGACAATGTCGTGATCGGCAACAGCGGCGCGGAGATGGGCGTGCGCGGCTATGTGAGCGCATATAACCGCCGTACCGGAAAGCTGGCGTGGCGTTTCTACGTCGTACCGGGCGATTCCGCCAAGCCGGATGAGAGCCCGGATGTGACGTTCGCCCGCCGGACGTGGGACCCGAAATCGCGCTGGGATCTGGGCGGGGGCGGCACCGCATGGGATTCAATCGTCTACGATCCCGAGACGAAGCTGGTGTATATCGGTACCGGCAACGGCGGGCCGCACCCGCGCTGGATCCGCAGTCCGGCGGGCGGCGACAACCTGTACGTCTCCTCGATCGTCGCACTCGACGCAGCGACCGGTCGTCGGAAATGGCATTACCAGACGACACCGGGCGACAGCTGGGACTATACTGCGACGCAGAACCTCGTCCTCGCCGACGTCGTGATCGGTGGCCAGGATCGAAAGGTCATCATGCAGGCGCCGAAGAACGGGTTCTTCTACGTGCTCGACCGGGTCACCGGTCAATTTATCTCGGCTGAGAAATACACGATTGCGACCTGGGCGGATCGCGTCGACCCCAAGACCGGGCGTCCGGTACTGTCAGCGCAGGGCGATTATTCGAAGGCGCCCAAACTGGTCTGGCCATCGCAAGCCGGCGGGCACAATTGGATGCCGATGGCCTACAGCTTCCAGACCGGTCTCGCCTACATTCCAGTAATCGAATCACCGATGATCTACGAAACGGTGGTGGAGAAGGCGCAGCCCTATTCGGACAATGCGGGTGCATCCGGCACCTATCCCGAGGTGCCCGCCCCGAACGCCTCGACCACTGACCCGCGGCTCGCGGGACAGCCGCGCCCGCGTTACCAGACGGTGCTGACCGCGTGGGACCCCGTCCGACAGAAGGTCGCATGGAAGTCGGCGCCGCTACCGTATTGGAGCGGCGGCGCGGCCGCCACCAACGGCAACCTGGTCGTGCAGGGGTCGAGCGACGGCAACGTCACCTTCTACGACGCCCGCAGCGGGCGGGTCGTCCGCCGCATCTTCATTGGCACGGGGGTGATGACCTCGCCGACCGTCTATGCAATCGATGGCCAGACCTATGTGGCGGTCAGCGCCGGCTTCGGCGGCGCCGACCTGCCCGCCTACGAACCCGGCGGCGCGGCGCTGAGGTACCAGAACGGGGAACGACTGGTCGTCTTCAGGCTCGGCTCGACGGCCGCGCCAACGCTGCCCGCCCCCGCCGTCGTCAAGCCCTATAGGGTTGCGCCCGCACGCTATCGCGGGTCGGCGGCGCAGGTCGCCCACGGCACAGCGCTGTTCGGCCGCAACTGCGCGATCTGCCATGGCGGACGCGAGACGGTCGGCGGCTATCCCAATTTGTGGAAGCTCGATCCGGAAACGCACGACGCATTTAAGGCGATCGTCCACGACGGTGCCTATTCTTATGCGGGGATGGCATCGTTCGCCGACGTGCTGAGCGATGGCGATATCGACGACATCCATGCCTATCTTGCCGAACCCGCGCGCTCGCGTCCTAGCGGGCGCAAGTGCGTCGGCACGCCGTGCCTGCCTTAGAGCGAGGCCGGTGGACGCGACCGTCATCGCAGGGCAAGCGCCCGTTCGTACGGCGGAGCGGTGATGCGATCCGGCTGAACCGCTTCAGCCGTTATCGCGAATACTAAATATCCAGAAGGGGCGCGACCGCGGCGACGAACCTCGGGATCGAGCGCAGGTCTAGTCCCGCGATGTTGATCCGTCCCGACGCCGGCATGTAGATGGCGTGCTCTTCCCGCAGCCTTACGACCATCGCCTCGTCGATGGGCAACATCGCGAACAGCCCATACTGATCCGCAACGGTTGCGAGACGAGGATGCGCCGCCGCCAAAGCCGAGCGCAAGGTGTTGAGCCGGACCCGCATGTCGGAGAGTTCGGCGGCCCACTCCGCCTTCAGGTCTGGTGATGCAAGAACGACACGAACGCTTGCCGCTCCGTGGTCCGGCGGCATCGACCACAGGCTGCGTGCGAGGACTAGCAGATTGCTTCGGACAGCGCCGAGCGACCCGGCGTCGCCGGCTTTCACCCACAAGGCGCCCACGCGTTCACGATACAGCGCGAAATTCTTGTCGCAGCTGTAGGCAAGCAGCGCGACTGGCGCTCGCGCCCACAGTTCGTGCGCGCCGGCGGCATCCTCGTCCAGACCGCGACCCAGCCCCTGATACGCCAGGTCCACGAACGGGATGAGCCGCTTCCTGACGACGAGCTCGGCGATCGCGTGCCATTGCCGGTGCGTGGGGTCGGCTCCCGTCGGGTTGTGACAGCAGCCATGGAGCAGGAGGACATCGCCCGCTTGCGCCCGCTCCAGATCGGCGAGCATGCCGTCGATGTCGATCGTGTCGTGACGAGCGTCGCGGTACCGATGCGTTGCCGTCGACAAGCCGGCTTCGCGGAAGATCGGCGCGTGGTTCGGCCAGGTCGGGATGCCGATCCAGACGGTCGTTCCGGCGCGCGCGCGCGCCAGTAGCTCGGCGCCGAGGCGGAGCGCGCCGGTGCCGCCCGGCGTCTGGAGGCCGAACGAACGGTCGCGCTCCGGCATCGCATCGCCGAAAACGATCGGGGCGAGGAGTTCGGTGAAGCGGACATCGCCTTCGGCACCGAGATAGGCCTTCGTCGTCTGCTCCCGGGCCAGTAGGAGCTCGGCCGCCTTGACCGCGCGCATGATCGGAGTGGCGCCGCCATCGTCGCGATAGACGCCGACGCCGAGATCGAGCTTGTCGTCGCGAGGATCACGAGCGTGCAGCCCGATCGTTGCAAGGAGCGCGTCGGGTGGCTGGTCGGTCAAAGAGCGAAACACGTCGCCTGCCAGATCATGCGTCATCTGACGTGATAGCTGAGACGGATGCCGACCGTGCGCGCTTCCCCGGGCGAACGCTGCGTGAAGCCCTGCGACCCGATGGGAAAAGCATAAACGACGTATTTCTCGGCGAAGAGGTTGCGCGCGTAGAGCTGTAGGCCCCAACGTTCGTCGGGCGACTCGTAGGATAGGCGGGCGTTCTGAAGCCAGAAGCCGTCCTGAGCGGCCGATGGCGAATTCAGAATGTCGAAATAGAACTTGGTTTTGTAGCTAAAGTCGGTGCCGATCGTCAGCCTGCCGCCGAAAGACGGCTTCCACCTATAGCTGACGTCGCCGTTGTAGCTCAGCGTGGGCGACTGCGCGGTATCGCGGGTCGCGACGTCGCCATCGGGCAGTACGATGCCGTAGATCCTCGACCGGAGCAGCGCCAGGCCCGACGTGATGGTCAGCCCGGACACGGGAGTCAGCGCCGCGTCGAACTCGGCGCCCCATTGCCGCGCCTTGTTGTTGGTGACGAAGTAGTTGATCCCGATGACGTTGAACGCCTGGTAATCCTTGTAGTCGTTGTAGAAGACGTCACCGTTGATGCGCAGTTTGTGATTGAGAAACTCGGTCTTTGCTCCGCCCTCGACGGTCAGCACGCGCTCCTCGCCGAATTTGAAGGTCTCGACCGGAATGGCGTAACCGGGCGCGTTGAACGACCCCGGCTTAAAGCCGCGGTTGACGGTGACGTAGGTGAGGATGTCGGGCGTCACCTGGTAGTTGAGTGCGGCGCGCCCCGACCACTCGCCTTTCGACAGTCGCCCGGCTCCGGGCGTCGCGCGGTCGTTGATGACCAGCGCCAGCGGCTGCAGCACCGTCGCACCGGGCTCGAACCCGTCGGTGTAGTTCAAGACATAGTCGAAGCGCTTGCGTTCGTCCGCGTAGCGAGCACCGAGCACCAGCGTCAGCTTCGGCACCAGATCGTACTCGGCCTGGCCGAAAACGGCCCATGAGCGCGTCTTCAACGCGTAATTGGCGAGCGAGCCCGAGTCCTCGATCCCGGCGGGCGTCGTCTCCGCGAAGTGACTGCCCGTACCCGCCAGATACTTGCCGTCGATGTTGAGGTAGAACCCGCCGATCAGCCAGCGGAACCGTCCCTTGACGTCGTTCTCGAGGTGGATCTCCTCGGAAAACTGGTCGGCATCGACGCCGGTGTAGAACGCGTAGTTCTCGTTCGGAGAGGCGTCGGTATCCTCGTTGTAGCGCTTGAAGTAATGCGAGTAGTCGCTGATCGACGTGACGATCACGCCCGGCGCGCGATAGCGCACGGTGGCGGTGCCGCCAGCCGTCGAGGCCCTGTTCCGCCCGGTCACGTTCGACGCGCCGGTATAGAAGCTGTAGTCGTCGGGCACGCGGTATCCGAACCGGTCGCAGCCGGCACAGGTCCCGAAGACGTCGAGATTGGACGGCAAGACCCGCGAGAGCAGATGGTTGTCGGGATCGGCGTAGCTGACGAGATCGGTGTAGAAGCCGGACCGCACGTCGGTGCGCGAGCCGCGACCGCTCAGCGTCACGTCAAGCCGGTCGGTGGGCTTAATGAGCAGCTGTCCGCGTACCGCCCAGGTGTTCCGGTTGTTGGGATCAATTCCGGGCGTCAGCCTGTTCCTTAGGTAAGAGCCGCCGCCGTCATAGGCTGCCGAAAGCCGGAACGCGACGTCCTTGGTGATGCCCTGGCCGTAGGCGCCTTCCAAGCGGTAGCGATCGTAGCTTTCGTAACTCGCTTCCGCATATCCGTCCGGTGAGAAGGTCGGCTTGGCGGACGTGAACTGGACTAGGCCGGCCGTCGCGTTCCGGCCGAACAACGTGCCCTGAGGCCCGCGCAGGATCTCCACGCTCGCCGCGTCGAAGAGCAGCGCCGCCGTCGCCGATGCATGGCTGACATACACGCCGTCGAGATAGGTCGCCACCGGGGCTTCCTCATGCTCGGCGAAGTCGTTTTGCGTGGCGCCCCGGATCGAGAAGAAGTTCGCGGCACCAGCACCGGAACTAACCAGCTGGACACCCGGCACATGCTGAACGACGTCCAGGGTGTTGGTGACCGCCAACGCCTTGATCTGGTCGCCGGTGAGCGCCGATGCGGCGATGCTCACCTTCTGCAGGTTCTGCGTCCGTCGATTCGCCGTGACCACGATTTCCGCCAGTCCATCGTCGTTATCGGCGGCGGTAGGAGCAGGGACTTCAGCAGCGGGCGCTGTTTGCGCATGGATAGCCGCTGACGACAGTGCGAGCGCGGCGGAGCCGGCCATCCAAGTCCCTTTGAACATTCCCCACGACTCCCGTTACGATCAGGATGGCGCTGTGCCGTTGGACGGGGTTTCTCAGGACTTTGCCATAGTTGCAAACTATTTTTCGAACGGGCAAAGCTTCACTCGACGTCCGCAGGAGTCGGAGCAGCGCGTCCACGTGATACGGCAGGTCGCGAAGTTCGCGCAGGTGAGTAAGGGTCAGGATGATGAAACACGGCGAGTGCGGCAGGCGCGACGTCCTGATCGGCGCGATGGCGTTCACTGCAGTCGGATCGCCGGTAGCAGTCCGCGCCGCGACGACGGACGCGTCATCGGCACCGCAGCCGTTCTTCGCATCCGTCGAGCGTGCGGTCACGGCGTTGGCGATGATCGGCGAGCCGATCACAGCCGCCGATCGCGAGCGGCTGGCGTTTCTCATGAGGCGTCAGGATGCCGCCGACGTCGCGGTCGCCGAGCAGGTGCTCGGCCGGTACGTGATCGCGAACGTGACGGTTCAGCCGGACGGCTACGCGCTGACGACGATGGGATCGGCGCCCCGGCTGCTGGTCGAGCAGGGATGGCGCGCATTCCTCGTGCGGGTCGTCAATCCGACCGGTGCCGCGAGCACGCTCAAGGTCACGGGCGCAACCAGATCGGTCGTGTCGCCCGCGACCGGCGCTTCGCGCGCGGTCCTGGACGATACGCTCAATCCGGCACCGTCCGTCCAAGACCGATGGTATCGCAACGAACTGCATCAGGCTCCCCCGATCGGCTCGTTCCTGAGCGGCAACGCGGTCGAATACCAGGTGCTCAAGATCTACTCGCGCGACCGCGGGCGGCGGGAGATGCAGCTTGATTTCACGACGACCGAGATCGAGGATTTCGAATATTCGGTCCAGCACCGGTCGCCGCCGTACGAGCGCAGTGCGCATTTCATATTTCAGTGCCTCCCCGCACACGACATCGCGCTGGCGATTCGCGATACCGACGGACGGGGTTGCACAGCCTCGCTGGTCATCAAGGACGGACTTGGCCGCATCTACCCGTTCCAGGCGATGCGCCTTGCTCCCGACATGTTCTTCCACCCTCAGGTCTATCGTGCCGATGGCGAGACGGTCACCCTGCCGGACGGCGATTACGTCGTCGAAGCCAGGCGTGGCCCGGAATATCTGGTCGAGCGGCAGTCGCTGCGGGTGGCGGGCGGAGGCGCACTCCGGGTCGACCTGAAGCGCTGGATCGATCCGACACGCTGGGGCTGGTATTCCGGCGACACGCACATCCATGGCTCCGGCTGCGCGCACTACGAAAGCCCGACCGAAGGCGTGACGCCCGAGACGATCGTCCGGCACGTGCGGGGTGAAGGGCTTGCCATCGCCGACGTGCTGAGCTGGGGGCCGGGCTGGTATTACCAGAAGCAGTTCTTCTCGGGTCACGCGATCAGCCCACCGGCCGCGCTCGAGCACCCCGCGCTCCAGCAGGCGAACAACGCGCATCTCGTCGCCAAGCCGACCAAGACCGATGCGGAGACGGCGCTGCGTTACGATGTGGAAGTGTCCGGCTTTCCATCGAGCCACAGCGGCCATCTGGTCCTGCTCGACCTCAAGGCGCAGGATTATCCAGGTACCGCTCGGATCGAGGACTGGCCGTCGTGGAATCTGCCGGTCCTGCAATGGGCGAAGGCGCAGGGCGCATTCGTCGGCTATGCGCATTGCGGCCTCGGCATGCAGGTCGCCTCCACCGACCTGCCCAATTACGAGATCCCGCCGATGGACGGCATCGGCACGCAGGAAGCGATCATCGACGTGACGCACGGGTGCGTAGACTTCCTGTCCGGAACGAACACCATCCCCTCGGCCGAACTCAACGCCTGGTATCACATGCTGAACTGCGGCTTCCGGCTCGCGATGGTCGGCGAGACCGACTATCCCTGCGTCAGCGGCGAGCGGCCGGGCAAGGGCCGCAGCTATGTCCACCTCGACGAACGCCCGACCGGCGACGCGGGCTACGAAGCCTGGATTAGCGGGCTGCGGGCCGGCCGTTTCTATTTCGGCAACGGCAAGAGCCATTTCCTGCGTTGGGACGTCGACGGCCTCGGCTGCGGAGCCGGCGACCTGCGGCTCCCGCACGCGAAGACCGTTGCGATCACGGCGTTGGTCGCGGCACGACTTGAGGAGGTGCCCTATTCCGAACAGGTCACCCCGCCCGCGGACTGGGATCACCGCTGGGTGTGGGGCTGGGACATCGAGAAGGCCCGCATTGGCAAGAGCCGCGACGTCGCGGTCGAGCTGATCGTCAACGGAGAGGCGGTCGAGCGACAGGTGCTGCATGCCGATGGCGTACCGCGCGCCCTGACGTTCTCGACGCAGATCGCGCAGAGTTCCTGGGTCGCACTGCGCATCCTTCCCTCGGCGCATACTCACCCGGTCTTCGTGGAGGTCGCGGGTCGCCCGATCCGGGCGTCGCAGCGCAGCGCGCGATGGTGCCGCAGCTGCGTCGACAAGCTCTGGAAGGTCAAATCACCGCTGATCCGGGCAAGCGAGCGGGCCGCGGCCGCGCAAGCCTATGACGTGGCGCGCCGCGCCTACGACCGGATCGCGGCGGACAGTATGCGTCCGTGACGGTCGGCGGCCTCGTCCGATCGCTGCTGCTGCTCACCGCCTCGTCTGCTGCGGGCGCGCACGAGCATCCCCGCGGTCCCGCCGCCGATCCCGGTGCCGCCCTGGCGATCGTGACGATCAACCCCGAAGCGCGGATCAGCGTCGCCGCCACCGGTGTCGCGCCACCGCCCGCCCGGTGCGGCACGCCGATGACGCTGCAAGTCCATATCATCAACGAGGCTGGAGTGACGGCGTCGCTTCGCCCGCGACTGGTCGGTCAGGTCCGTGGTGCGCATCTCTCTGGCGGTGGCGAGGCTCTCACCGGACGCAGGGAAGAGGACAGGACCTTGTTCATGGTCCTGCCGTCTCCAGGCAAGATCGACGTAACGATCGCCTTCAGCTTCGACGATCAGCCCGGCGACCTGGTCTATCGCGACCGCGTCCATCTGATACTTAGCTGCCGATAGACGGCGAGTGACCGGCCATGTCGTACTGGCGAGCGTCACGCATGTTCCCGCTGTCTGAGATGGTGCGATGACAGACTCCTCGCATTTCGTGGAATTCCCCTGTCGAAGACTACCTGCGCAACTGTCTTGAGAATGCCCGTAGATCGTCCAAGAGCAGTTCGGGCTCTTCGTAGAACGGGAAATGGCCGCCGCGCGGCATAGCGGTATAGCGTACGACGTTGTGCGCCTTGGCTGCCACCTCGCGCGGTGGGGTGGGAAAGACCGGATCCGGGAACGCCGCTACCGCCACCGGCACCTCCACGCGCTTGCCCGCCGGTAGCACCGCCGCAGGATTGCGCGCATCGCCGGCCGCCATCCAGACCGACGTGTCGAACGCATCGGTCACGAGATAGAGCATGATCTCGCTCAGCAGCTGGTCGCGCGTGAAGAGCTTCTCGAAGGATCGCTCGCGCCGGTCGGACCAAGCATGATATTTCTCGAGGATGTACGCCGCCAATCCGACCGGACTGTCGGCCATCGCGTAGGTCAGGCTGAGCGGCCGCGTCTCCTCGAGCTTCGCATAGGCACCTTCCCGTTCCCAGATTGCGCCTCACGAACGTTAAACTCGGTTTCCACCCGGCTTGTCGGTGCGGGCTTGCCGTCGGGAAGGACGGCGTCCGCACCGCGAACGATGACGGAGGTCGTATGCACGCCCGCCACCCGCGATGGGTGATCGAGGCCGAGCAGG
This sequence comes from uncultured Sphingomonadaceae bacterium, assembly GCA_964252145.1. Lineage (GTDB taxonomy): Bacteria > Pseudomonadota > Alphaproteobacteria > Sphingomonadales > Sphingomonadaceae > JAQGLK01. The sequence continues at coordinate 14,013 of CAXUMU010000018.1, read as the reverse complement.
CTGGTCATATAGCCGCCTCAGTCGCCACCGTGCGCGATATAGCGCGAGTAACCAAGCGTCTCGGCCATGAGCTTGTCGAGCAGGTTGGCAGCGTCGCGCGGGCCCATCGGAGACGACGGACGGCCGGAGAAGGCATAGCCCGGGAGTGACGGGATCACGACGCTGAACGCGTCCTCGACCCGCCCACCGTAGCGTTCGGGGTGCGCCAGCCGCCCGACCATCTGCGTATAGCTGTGGAACGAGTAAGGCCAGCCGTGCATGATGAGCAGAGGCTGCGGATCAGGACCGGAGCCGCGCTCGTGCGCGAAATGGATCCTGAACCCGTCGACGCTGGTGATGAACTGCGGCACGCTGTTCATCAACCGCTCCTGGCTGCGCCAGTCGAACCCGTTGACCCAATAGCTGCACAAGGCGCGCAGATAGGTAGGCGGCGGTCCGTAGCGCCAATCGCCACCATCCGATGGCCCGGCAAAAACATCCCATCGGAAGTTGCGGACGCGTTGAAGAATATCGTCAAGCCGGTCCTTGTCGATGTCGACCTGAAACGGTGTAAGAGCGTGGGGCACGGCGGATACCGTTGCCGGAATGACCGGCATCGCTGCCGTCAAGGCTGTACAGCCAAGACCGCCGAGCACGGTTCGTCTTTCAACCGGAGGATCTGACCGATCGGCATTATCAGTTGGTCCTATGACATTCATGCTAACCATTCCTTCGGTCTGACGTCGATCATCATGTGCGTTCGCTCCCACCTACCTGGAACGGCAACGCGCAGGTATCGTGCCGCTGCGAGACAGAGCATAGTTCGAACGCCACGGATCGTTGGATACACTCCTATCTTGCCGTCCTCCCCTAGCGTTCTAGGCATCGTGGACAAAGGTTGACGAGCGACTCTGCGGTTGATGCAAGGCTGTCTTTTGGAGGCGGCTTTGGGCGAGCGGATCGGGGTGTCGGATGATGAGTGGGCGCTGATCGGTCCGCTGCTGCCGGCCGAGCACGGTCGTGGGTGTCGCCCCGCCGGTGACAACCGACGCTATTTTGAAGGCATGGTGTGGATGGCGCGGACGGGCGCGCAATGGAGTCACCTGCCCGACGACTATGGCAAATGGAACAGCGTGTTCCGACGCTACCGTCGCTGGGTCGTGACCGGGGTGTTCGACGCTATGCTGGAGACGTTCGCCGAGGCGGTGGAGCGCGACACCGGCGCCGACATGATCGACAGCACGGTGGTCCGGGCGCATCATTGCGCCGTCGGGCTAAAAAAGGGGATCAGGAGCACGAGGGACTCGGCCGGTCACGCGGCGGCTTCACCACCAAGCTCCACGCCCGCTGCGATCGCCAGGGCCGGCCGCTCTGCTTCGTCCTGACGCCGGGACAGGCGCACGACGTGCAGGGCTTCAGGCCGCTGTTCCGGATGCTCGCCGAGCGGGTCGAGGCGCTGCTCGCCGACAAGGGCTACGACGCCGACGCCATCCGCGACACACTCGCCACAGCCGGCGTCGAGGCGGTGATCCCCGCCAAGAGTAACCGCCGGACCCCGATCCCGCACGACCGCCAGAAGTACCGCTGGCGCAATCTGATCGAGCGTCTGTTCAACAAGCTCAAGAACTGCCGGCGCGTCGCCACCCGCTACGACAAACCGCAGAATCCTACCTCGGCTTCATCACACTCGCCTCAGTCAAGATGTGGTTACCCTTTGTCCACGATGCCTAATCGGCACCGGCACTCTCCAGAACGCGGATCAGGTTATTGAGCGTCAGGTGCACCTCGGCCGCGAAGTCGCCGAAGCGGAAACCGCTGTTCACGATATCCCGGCCCTGACATGAACAGCAATCACCCGGAACCGGCCAGACCTTGTGAAACCAGGTCGATTGCCATTGGCGCCTCGGGTGGATTGATCGCGAGCAGTATCGAAACCCATATTTTCTTAAATAGAAATATTATTGCAATTTAGGAAAAATATCATCAAGCATGTTGCCCGAGCCGAACTGGAAGGAAATGGCGGTGTGCAGATCGTTGATGGTCGTGGGGGCCGTCGCGCTGTCGATCTGCGGTCCTGCCGGCACCCAGACGACGGTGCCGACGCACGGATCGCCACCGGCCGATGCTGCGACCGACGATCAGGAAGCCCCGGCTCGACCGGCAGCGCCGACGCCCGGGGAGGAGGCGGCCTCGACGCCCTCCGCCGCTCCGCTCGGCGACATCGTCGTCACCGCCAATCGCCGGTCGCAGAACCTGCAGAAGGTCTCGGTCTGGCGGCCGCGATCGGCGCCGAGCAGATCAGGACGCTCGGAGTCACCTCGACAGTGCAGATCCCGCAGTTCGTCCCTGTTCTGCAACTCGTCTCACCGAATGCGGGCTTAGATGACTTTTATGCCATCCGCGGCGCGACGCAGAACGATTTTGCCGAGCACGAGGAGGTGCCTGTCGCAACCGGGTCGGGCTGTTGGCACTGGATCGTCTACGACGTGCCCGGCACGGCGCGGAGCCTCGCGCGCGGGGCCGGAGCGGCGCGCGGCGCCCTGCCGGCGAGAGCGCGTCACGGTTTCTCCGATGTCAGCGAGCTCGGTTACCACGGCCCCTGTACGGGACCGCGGCGGGGGACCACACCGCTACGTCTTCACGCTCTACGCCTTCCCCGTCGCGCGGCTACCAGTGCCGCCGCGAACGACCGCCGCGATGGCGACGAGCGTGGCGCGCCCGCTCGCGTGCGCCACGCTCGTCGTCACCTATGCCCGCTAACTCTCTGCGGTGCCCGCTCGGACCCCGGGGCGTCCTTTCTCGAAAGCCTGTCTCATGATCGTCGGCGTCCCCCGGGAAATCAAGTCGCAGGAGTTCCGCGTCGGTTTGACGCCTGCCTCCGTGCGCGAGCTGCATGCGCAAGGTCACCGGGTGATCGTGGAAACGGGCGCGGGAGACGGCATCGGGGAATCCGATGCCGTCTATGAGAGCGTCGGCGCGGAGATTGCTAAGAGCGCGGTGCAGGTGTTCGAAAGGGCCAGGCTTATCGTCAAGGTGAAGGAACCGCAGGCCGCCGAGTGGGCGATGCTGCGCGAGGACCATATCCTCTTCACGTACCTCCACCTCGCGCCCGATCCCTCTCAGGCCCAAGGGCTGAGGGCATCAGGCTGCGCTGCCATCGCCTACGAAACCGTTACCGATGGTACCGGTGCGCTCCCGTTGCTGATGCCGATGAGCGAGGTTGCGGGGAGGCTTTCGATCGAGGCCGCGGCATCGGCGCTCAGGGCGCATGGCGGCGGACGCGGCCTGCTGCTCGGCGGAGTGCCCGGCGTGAAGCCGGCACGTGTCGTCGTGCTAGGCGGGGGCGTGGTCGGCACCGAGGCCGCGCGGATGGCGCTCGGTCTGGGTGCCGAAGTCACCGTGATCGACCGATCGCTGCCGCGCCTGCGTGCGCTCGACCTTGCGTTCGGCGGACGTTTGCGGACGCGCTTCTCGGCCATCGCCGCCATCGAGGAGGAGGTGGCCGAGGCGGACGTGGTCGTGGGGGCGGTGCTGGTGCCCGGAGCCACCGCTCCGAAGCTCGTGACCCGACCGATGCTGAAGCTGATGCGTCCGCGCGCGGTGCTGGTGGACGTGGCGATCGATCAGGGCGGCTGCTTCGAGACGTCCCATGCGACCACGCACGATCGGCCGACCTTCGAGGTAGACGACGTCATCCATTACTGCGTCGCCAACATGCCCGGCGCCGTCCCGCTGACGTCGAGCCGCGCCCTGAACAACGCCACGCTGCCCTACGTCCTGGCGCTCGCCGGTCGCGGCCTGGCGGCGCTCGATGACGATCCCGGTCTGGCCGACGGACTGAACGTTCGCGAGGGCCGCATCGTCCACGCCGCCGTGGCCGCGAGCCTGACATCCCCGTCGAACCCGCGACCGTTGAAGCTGACAGAGGTGATGCCCGCCGGCCGCTGGCGGTTGACCGCGTCGTAGAACGCCGCCTCCTCGCCGGGACGGCAGATCAGCGTCTTGAGGCCGAACCGGTAGCGGCCGTCATCCCAGTCGGCACGCAGAAAAGCGGCCGCGACCGGCTTGTGACGCGGCCAGGGCGGGAAGCTCCCGTCGGCGGGCTCGTCGTCGACGATCGTCTCGATGTCAAACGTGACGACGTGCTCGGTGGCGTGATCGTCGGTCGGTCGCTGTGGATGCAATGAACGCATGAGCGTGGTTCCTGGAAGAGGACACGCCCGCGAGCGTCGCGGGCGCGGATCGGAAAGGAGTTCGGAGCCGAGGCGCCCGCAGGCGTCCTCTTTTCTCCTCTCCCTTTCCCGATCACTTGCTCCTTCCTCTCTCTTGCAATCTGACCGTGCGCCGAGCGCGTCAGTTTTTTGGCGACGGGCACAGGGGTGTCCGTCCGGGGGAAGCTCGGCGCTGCTCGACGCATGTCTTCCCCCTTCTGTGTCTCCGCTCGTGTGGCCGGAGCTGTGCCTGCACAGCTCGCAAGCCGGACTGATGCGTCCGTCAGCGCGTTATCGCCCGACGCCCTGATCAGGCAGGGCGCGAGGACGAACCGGCTCGACCGAGATCATGGGCGATCCCAATGGCTTGGTCGTCCGACTTTCGGCAGTCGCACCGCGACACTCGGTCGGGATGTCGCGGTGGTGCGGAACGTGTGCTGTTGAAGGCGGACCGTCGATGATCGTCGGATCATCGACAGACCCGGCACGACGGTACGCCCGCGCCCAAGCGCGGCGGCGCTTGACGGCCGATTCAACGCGGCCGGTCACGTCTTCGACGGCACGTCGCCGCGCGGCGGCGCGATCGCCATTAACCCTTCGCGCACGCCTGCGCGCTTCAGCGACCGTGATGGTCTCGAGTTCGATGCCGAGCCGGGTGGCAACCTGCTTGCATTGCCGCAAATAGGCTGCGTCGCCAAATACCGCGACCCCGCCGAACCGCGTCTGCGCAAGCGTCAGCGCCGCCTCGACCGCACGGTCCGATCGATCGTTGACCCAGATGATCGCGCCGTCGTCGACCAGCGCCGGCTGATCGGGGCGGTGTCGGTCGGCCTCCGACCAATAGCGCACTACCTCGCCGTGACGCTCGGCCTCGAATCCGTCCAGCGCGATGAGGGAGGGAGAACCTGGATCAGAGAACCAGGAAGCAATCCCCACATCGGGCGCGCCAAGCACATCGAGATCGATCCGGTCCAGCTCATCCGATCCGGCAGCGGCGTGGCGCAGCGCCCGCACGGCTTCGATGCGTCCGGAAAACGCCGAGTTGATCGCTGCCCGCGCCGACGCGCGCAACCGCGGCCATGCGGTGGACAGGTCGCGTGTGAGGCGCGGGTCGCCATCGAACCCCGCCGCGTCCGCCTGGTATGCCGACAGCTGGTCGTTCACGTCCTGAAGTGCTGCATCTCGCGCCGCGAGTAACGTCGCGACCCGCTGGTCGACGCGCTCGCCGACCGCGCGCAACTGGTCGGAGCGTGCGAGCCAGCGCCGCGCCTTGTCCGGATCGATCACACGCGGCTCATGCACCGCGGGCGTCACGCCGACCGGTTCTTCGTACGGCCCGAGCCGGTCGGGCTTGATGAGCTGCGACCAGCTATGCCGCCGGTCGACATTGCTGAGCTTCACATGCTCGTCGCCCGCATGGAGCTCGCCGCCATTGACCTCCCGGCGGACGCCGATGCCGTGAGGCGCCAGTGCCGCATGCAACTGCGGCCACGAGATTGCGTCATCCAGGATAGGGCCGGCGACCTCCTGCGCGACGCGGGTGAACGACGCGAACCCGGACCGCTCCTCCCAGTCGAGGACCTCCTGGCGCAGCGGCGCGCGCTTGCGGGTCGCCGGCTCAGCCGCCAGCGCGGGAGCCGGCTTGCGCTTCACCTCGTCGCCGACCACCTCATATCGTGCGCCAGTCTCCGCCTGTAGCTGCTGGGCGTGCTCGATCCGGGCGATGGCGCGCTGCATCGCTTCCTTATAGCCTGCGCGCCCGTCCGGCTCCTGCCCGAACGGCAGCGCACCTCCTGTCGCCGGGTCGACGGTCACGAACATCATATGCAGATGGAAGTGGTCGGTGTCGCCATGTGCGGCCCATAGGATCGCCGCTCCAAGCAGGTTCATCGCCTCGGCGGCGTCGACGACGATGAGGAGGTCCTCGCGACCTTCTTCCGCAACATGTGGATCATGCTGTTTCAGGCGATGCAGGCCATGCCTCGCTTCAAGCAACAGGCTGATTCCTGGGACGCGATCGACCGCATCAAATTCGGCGGAAATGACAATGCCTATACTAGCTCTTGATCGAGGCGCCCCTCAGTCGGCGAGCGGCACCAGGAGCCGGATCGTCCGCATCCGGCGTGCAACAATCGGCGCCTCCGCCGCAGGCGTAACTCCTAGACTTCCTCAAGGACTATCGGACCTGCGCCTTCGGGACGCTAGTAGGATCCCTGAACGACCGGATTGGGGCGCGAAGCGGAGGTTCAGCCGCGGACAGCAAAAACGGCAATGATGGCGCTTAGCTGCCCCACCGTGCCCATGAACAAATGCCCGGTTGCGGGCAATCGCAAGGAGCAGCGTGAACGTCCGCTTCCTGGGTCTTGGCTGCCGCGAACCTACCGGGCAGGAGCCACCCAATAGCGGACTAGCGAGACACAGCTCGATAGGTGATGCGCACGCCGTGCACAAATGTGTTGCGGTCGAAAATGCGCGCGTGCTCGTCGTAGTCAATGCGCAGGTCGTAAGGTCCAATCCACGTCATTTGGGCCCACGGGCCACCCCATGAGCCGCGCGTGCCGCCGTTATACCCGTCCGCCACAAAGGCGTTCCCGATGAACTGGAAGAACCATGGATCAACCGAGACTTGCGTCGTGAAGTCGGTTGTCGCTCCGCACTCTCGCATAAACAGGGTGGCCCGATGATCGCCTTTCGGCGACCGTAATGAATTAACGGTCTGATTGCTGCACAGCGGCCCCGAGCAGGCGCTCAAGCAGAGCAATGCCGGCAGTGCCGATCTACGTACTCGCATCGTTGTAGCTTATGGACCGCCGGTGTTGCGTCAACCACTGCTTTCCACCACCTCTCGGCGCCGTTCAGGTCGGCAACAGCGTTCGAGGAAAACGGTCGCAGGAATAATATGAACGGATGTCCGCTTGCGGGAAGCCGAGCGGTAGCCGCCAATGTCTGGCTATGGGTCTTAGCGGACTAGTCGGCTTTCTGAACGAGTGTCCGTCGTCAAACCACGCTGCTTAGATCCTGCCTGTCGGCAATGGCTAATCATCGGCTACGCTGGACAGAAATGTTCCAACAATCCAAGTGCCCATCTTTGTCCCATGTGGGGCACCAGCGCCCCCGTTCGAGGGCTCCGCCGCGCTCTCTCGAGAACCGTTCGGGGAAGGCCAGGCATCCGACGGGCGGAAGCCGCGCCCGGTCATTGGTCATCGCCTCGCAAGCCGCTCTCCGCACGACGGCGCTGCTCAGATATGATCTTCCGATCTCATCCGAAGAGCTCTGCGTGGACTGCTCGGTCGCACGGGCGTGATGCTGATGCCGGGAAGCGCTCTCGACATGGAGGGCTATCTTCGGCTCGGCTACGCCAACAGCAGCGCGATTTTGAAAACCGGCCTTGGGCGCTTCAGCGACTGGCTCAAGCATCAGGATCGACGCCGCGTCGATCTCCGATGACCATTCCGGCCGCTCGCGCTTCGCCGCATATGAAGTCCCGAACCCGCCTGACCGCGGCCTTCTCGAGGTTCCCTTCCGGGTAAACGAGGAAATAGCTGCGCCGCTCGTAGAGCGGCAGGTCGATCGGCACGATCAGGGTGCCGGACTTCAGCTCGGCCTCGATAAGGAAGGAGGGGAGCAGGGCGGCGCCGGCGCCGGCCACGACCGCTTGTGCCAGCATGAGAAAGTGAGCCACGCTGGACGTGCTCGGCGGTCCGTCGTGGGCGACGGCCGCCAGGTCGAACCAGCGCTGCCACGCGTCGCGCCGGCGCGATTGGACGAGCAGCGGCACGCGCAGGAAGTCCGCCGGCGCTCGAATCGGGCGTTCCCCGGCGAGCGACGGGGCGATCACCGGGACGACATGTTCGTCGAACAGCAGGTCGTGGCAGGCATCGGGCCAGTCGGCCTGACCGATGTGGATGGCGAGGTCGAACGGATCGACCGAGAAGTCGAATACGTCGGTTCGAGCGGATATGTTCACGACCAGGTCGGGGTGGCGGCGCGACAGGCCGCTCAGGCGCGGCGCGATCCAGCGCATGCCGAAGCTGGGGAGAGTGGCGATCTCGACGACGCGCCCTTCGGGCGCGCTCATCAGCCGGCCCGTGGCGCGCGCGATCCGTCCCAGCGACGGCTCGATCTCCGCGAGATAGGCTTTGCCGGCCGCGTTGACGACGACGTTGCGGCCGATCCGATCGAACAGCGGCACGCCGAGCCAGGATTCGAGGGCTGCGACCTGGCGACTGACCGCGCCCTGCGTCAGGCCGATTTCGTCCGCCGCTCGAGAGATGCTGGCGTGCTTCGCCGCGGCGGTGAAGCCGATGAGCATGGCAAGCGGCGGCACATGGTTGCGCGACGGCATCGTTGTCAACTCATGACATGACGTGGTGGTTCGATCGGAGAAGCCTCGATTTTCGTACTCCGCTTCGATCCCGGCCTATCCAATGATTCATTACCCAATGTAATATAGGCATTCCGCTTTATCGCTTTTCCGCGCGACCCGCCATTGTCATCTGGTTTCCACCATTTGGAGGGGGCGATAACCGGACCGTTGATGCCCGTCTATGCTCCCGCACCGATAGCGCCGTGAAGGGTGCCGGGAGTTGGCTGTATGAGGAAGACGGCACGGCGTGGCTGGACTGTGTCGGCGGCGTCGCCGTCTATCGTTCGCCTGCTCCCCGCGCTCACGATCACCGAAGAAGATGTTCGAACGATCGTCGAGCGTTTCGCCCTGAGCTGCGATCAGGCGACGCGCCGGCTTTTCTCTGCCAACGGACTGGCGGCGTGAGCACGTTTCGATCCTGCTGCCCCGCCACCGGCGATGTCGTTTGGGAAGGCGAGGCTTGCGATGACGATATCGTCCTCGCGGCCGTTGCTCGTGCGCGCGCCTCGTCCCACCTTTGGTCGGAGACACCCCTCGCGGATCGGACGCAGCATCTCCTCCTGTATCAGCAAGCGTTGACCGATCAAAAGGGGCGCCTCGCAACAGCTATCGGTCGCGAAACCGGCAAGCCGCTCTGGGAAGCGATACAGGAAGTCGCCTCGATGGTCGCCAAGGTGGCGACCTCGATCCAGGCGCTCGCCGAGCGCGCCGGCGAGGTCGAGAAGGAAACGGCATTCGGACGATCCGTCCTGCGGCACAGGCCGCACGGGGTGATGGCGGTCTACGGCCCCTACAATTTCCCGGGCCACCTTCCCAACGGCCATATCGTTCCCGCCCTGCTCGCCGGCAACACGATCGTGTTCAAGCCGTCGGACGAAGCTCCGATGGTCGGCGAGATCATGTCGGAGCTGATGGACGAGGCGGGTCTCCCGGCCGGCGTGTTCAACCTGGTCCAAGGCGGCCGGTCGACCGGGATCGCGCTCGCCGGAGCGCCGATCGACGCGTTGCTCTTCACGGGCTCGGCAGCGACGGGCGCGCAGCTGCGGCGACAGTTCGTCGACCGCCCCGAGGTCATTCTCGCGCTCGAGCTCGGCGGCAACAATCCGTTGATCGCCTGGGACGGGCCGCGCGAGGCCATCGCCTCGATCGCCGTGAGCTCCGCCTTCTTGTCGGCGGGACAACGCTGTTCCTGCGCCCGCCGCCTCATCGTTCCGCAAAACCACGCGGGAGAGACCATCGTCGCGGCCGTCGTCGCGTTGGCCGGGAGGTTGACGCTCGGCAACTGGGATGAGCGGCCTGAACCGAGCCTCGGTCCCCTTGTCTCCGAGGCGGCGGCGGACCGGTGAGGAGCGCCTACGGCACTCTGGTCGAGCGCGGCGCCGGGGTCATGCTGCCCCTCCGGACACCGCCCGGCCGGTCTCGTGCGTTTCTGACTCCGGCCGTCGTCGACGTCACCGCGCTCGAGGTTCCGGACGAGGAGATTTTCGGTCCCGTCCTGCAAGTCATCCGCGTGCCGGATTTCGACGCCGCGATCGAGGCCGCCAACGCCACGGCGTTCGGCCTGGCGGGCGGCTTGATCTCGGCGGACCGTGCGCTGTGGGAACGCTACGCGCGCCGCGCGCGCGCCGGCGTGTGCAACTGGAATCGGCCCACCACCGGCGCGGCGGGGACGATGCCGTTCGGCGGCCTCGGCGCATCGGGCAATCACCGGCCGAGCGCTTATTACGCCGCGGACTATTGCGCCTTCCCGGTCGCGAGCTTCGAAGCCGAAACGCTGGTGGACCAGTCCGCGGAGATACGCGGACTGAGCTCCAAGGCATCATGACCGCCATGCGTGAGATCAACTTCGACGGCATCGTCGGGCCAAGCCACAACTATGCCGGATTGTCCCTGGGCAATATCGCGTCCGCCCGCAATGCCGGCGCGGTGTCGAACCCGCGACGCGCGGCGCTTCAGGGCGTCGGCAAGATGCGCCGCATGCTTGAACTGGGGCTCCCGCAGGGGTTCCTGCTTCCACACGATCGTCCATGCGTTTCGTGGCTGCGGCAGCTCGGTTTCGCCGGGACCGACGACGCGGTGTGCGCCGCGGCCTGGTCGAGCGAGCCGGCTCTGCTCACGAACGTCCTCTCGGCCTCGCCGATGTGGACGGCGAACGCGGCCACCGTGTCTCCTTCGCCGGATACGCGGGATGGCCGTTGCCATCTCACCGTCGCCAACCTCTCGACCATGCTTCATCGCAGCCTGGAAGCCGAGCAGACGGCCCGCCAGCTCAGACTGGCTTTTCGCGATGCCGGGCACTTCGCGGTGCACGATGCGCTGCCGGCGAAGCTCGGCGACGAAGGCGCGGCGAACGTCATGCGACTCGCCGGGCGCCATGGCGATCCCGGCATCGAGATTTTCGTCTACGGCCTCGACCGGAGCGGGCCATATCCCGCGCGCCAGAGCCGGCTCGCCGGCGAGGCGATCGCGCGTCGCCATGGACTTTCGGAGATGGGGCAGCTGCATGTCCAGCAGAGCCGGGCGGCGATCGAAGCCGGGGCATTCCATAACGACGTCGTCGCGGTCGCCAACGAGCATGTGCTGTTCGCGCACGAATTGGCCTTCGAGGATCGCGAGGCGGTGCACGCCGCCATTCGTGCCCGGCTTCCCGGGGTGGAAATCATAGAGGCGCCCGCGCGGCATGTCCCGCTCGCCGACGCCATAACCTCCTACCTGTTCAATTCGCAGCTTGTGACGGTGCCGGACGGCGGGATGGCGCTGATCGTTCCTGCGGAATGCCGGGAGAACGCAACGGTCTGGGCATGGCTCGGCGATGCCGTCGTCGGTCGCACGGCGATCGACCGCATCGAGGTGGTCGAGGTTCGCGATTCGATGCGCAACGGCGGCGGACCGGCATGCCTGCGGCTGCGCGTGCCGGTGAACGATCGAGCGCTGTCCGGCATCGATCCCCGCTTCCTCGCGAGCGACGCCGTTTGCGACACGCTGGAGCGGGTGATCGAGCGCCACTGGCCCGAGGCGATCGCGGTCGACGAGCTTGGAGACGCATCGTTATGGCATGCGTGCCGTGCCGCCCGGCGCGCGCTCCTCGATGCTCTCGACTTTTCACCGACGGAGATATGACGTGCCGCACCGGGTGAGGATGGCGCGGTCGGCCGACATCGAGCATATGATGGAGCTGGCCTCGTCGTCCGGCGGCTCGATGCTGAACTTTCCGCATGACCGCGACGCGCTGGTGGAGAAGCTCCGGTGGAGCGAACGCTCCTGTGCCAGTTCCCCCGACGGGCCGACCGACGAGTTTACCTGTTCGTTCTCGAGAACGAGGCGTCGCGCCAGATCGTCGGCACGGCCAACATCTTTTCCCGCGTGGGCGTGAGGCTGCCGTTTTACAGCTACAAGCTGAGCCGGCTCAGCCATGTCTCTCGTGGCGCGGGTCGCAGCTTTTCGACGCAAATGCTCACGCTGGTAAACGACTTCGACGGGGCGTCGGAGGTCGGCGGCCTGTTCCTGCATCCCGAAGCGCGCTCGGGGGGCCTCGGAAGCCTGTTGTCGAGAGCCGTTATCTGTTCATCGGCCAGCATCGCGAACGGTTCGCCGACGATGTCGTGGTGGAGCTGAGAGGTTGGCTCGACGGCGTGTCGTCTCCCTTCTGGGATGCTGTCGGCCGCAAGTTCTTCGACACCGAGTTCTTGGCTGCGGACCTACATAGCGCAACTCACGGCAATCAATTCATCGCGGACCTGATGCCGCGTCTCCCGATCTACACGGCGCTGCTTCCCGAAGCCGCTCAAGCCGTCATCGGCAGACCGCACAGGGAGGCGGTTCCCGCCAGGACGATGCTGGAAGCCGAAGGCTTCATCTACGACGGCTATGTCGACATCTTCGACGCCGGCCCGACGTTGCGGGCCAGGACCGATCATATTCGATCGATCTCCGGGAGCCGGGCCGCCGCCGACGGGCTCGAGCTTCCCTCGCGACGTCCGGCCATTGCCTGCGGTCGCACGGCCGCCTTCAGGACTTCACCGTCCGGCGGGTGAAATCGCCGGGCGCAGGATAAGCGGGACGGACCCGAACGCCATCACAGGCCCCGCGCCTTCAGGCGGACGTCGAGACGCGGGAAGACGCGGCGCGCATTCCCCGCGAAGATCGCTTCCCGGTCGTCGTCGGGGATGTCGAGCGCATCGACGTAGCGCCTGGTATCGTCGAAATAATGGCCGGTTTCGACGTCGATGCCGCGCACCGCGCCGACCATCTCGCTGCCGAACAGGATGTTGCGGGTGGCGATCACGCCCGCCAGCAGGTCGATGCCGGGCTGATGGTAGACGCAGGTGTCGAAGAACACATTGTTCATCAGATGGCCGTCCAGCGCCGGCTTGCCGAGCATGTCGGCCAGCCCGCGATAGCGCCCCCAATGATAGGGCACGGCGCCGCCGCCGTGCGGGATGATCAGGCGCAACGTCGGGAAATCGGCGAACAGGTTGCCCTCCAGCAGCTGCATGAAGGCGATCGTGTCCGCCGCGATGTAATAGGCGCCGGTCGCGTGCATCGCCGGGTTGCACGATCCGGAGACATGGATCATCGCCGGAACGTCCAGCGCCGTCATCGCCTCGTAGAACGGATACCAGAAGCGATCGGTCAGCGGCGGCGCCTTGAAATGGCCGCCGCCCGGGTCGGGATTGAGGTTGCAGCCGATGAAGCCGAGCTCGTTCACGCAGCGCTCCAGCTCGGCGATCGAGCTGTCGAGGCCGGTGTCGGGCGATTGCGGCAGCATGCAGACGCCCGCGAAGGTCTCGGGGTAGAGCGCGACGACGCGGGCGATGAGATCGTTGCAGCGCATCGCCCATTGCGTCGCCACCGCCGCATCGCCGACGTGCGGCGCCATCGCCGAGGCGCGGGGCGAGAAGATCGTCATATCGGCGCCGCGCTCCCGGAGCAGGCGGAGCTGGTTCGCCTCGATGACCGCGCGGATCTCGGCGTCGGGGATGCCCGGATAGGGCGGCGCGTCGACGCCGGCCTTGAACGCGGCTACCTGCGCCTCGCGCCACGCATCGTGCGCCTTCGGCAGGACAGTGAAATGGCCGTGGCAGTCGATGATCATGCGGCGTTCCTGAGCGCGGCGAGCTTCGCGGCGAGGCCGGCTGGAGGGGCGACGGCACGCAACCCCAGGGCGCGCTGGCGCTCCACCGTCGCGCGCGTCATCGCCGCGCCGGTGCCGAGCGCATCCAGCGTCTTGACGACCTCTTCCATCTCGGCGGCGCGGCGCAGGCCGTGCACCATCATGCGGTCGAGATTATAGTCGGCGCGTGGCCCCCACCCCGCCGCCGGCGGCGCCGCATCGAGCGAGGCGATCACCTCGTCCAGAACGCCCGCGGCATCGGCGGCCAGCACGCACTCGGCGGTCAGCGCCTCGATGCCCTTGACCATCACCGACCGGATCATCTTGATCGCCGACGCGCGGAT
>CAXUMU010000017.1:17485-24571 GCA_964252145.1 uncultured Sphingomonadaceae bacterium | reverse complement strand
GCCGAGGATCTCGGCGTCCACAAAAGCTTCAATGCCGGTGCGATGACGCTCAAGTCGCTCCGCCCCGGCAATAACGGCGCGATCGCGCGCTTCGCCGAGATCGGCGACCGCAACGCCGCCGAGGCGCTGCGCGGCGCATCGCTGACGGTGCCGCGCTCGGCGCTGCCGGCGCTGGCGGAGGACGAATATTATCACGCCGACCTGATCGGCCTGCCGTGCTTCGCCGACGGCGCGGAGGTCGGCTTCGCCGTCGCGATCGAGAATTTCGGCGCGGGCGACATCGTCGAGGTGGAGGACGCAGCCGGCCGCCGCTTCATGGTGCCGATGGTGCCGGCGGTCACCGTCGAGGCGGACGGGCTGCTGATCGATCCGGCCTTCGTGGAATGAGCCTGGCTGTCCTGTCGGACATCCACGGCAACCTGCCCGCGCTGGAAGCGGTGATCGCGGACGCCGCCGCGCGCGGCGCGACCGCGTTCGTCAACCTGGGCGACATCGTCTCCGGCCCGCTCTGGCCGCGCGAGACCGCCGATCTCCTGATGCGGCTGGATTGGCCGACGATCGCCGGCAACCAGGAACGCCAATTGCTCACCGGCGATGCGGCGACGATGGGTGCCTCCGACCGCTTCGCCCGCGAGCGGCTGGACGAGGCCCAGCTCGCCTGGCTGGCGGCGCTGCCGAGCACGCTCGACTATGCGCCCGACATCTTCCTCTGCCACGGCACCCCGGCCAGCGACACGACCTACCTGCTGGAGGATGTCGGCGAAGACGGCGCCTATCCCGCCTCGCCGGGCGCGGTGCGGGCGCGGATCGTGGGTCGGACCGAGCGGCTGATCCTGTGCGGCCACTCGCATTTGGCCCGGCTGCTGTGGCTGGACGGGCAGGTGATCGCCAATCCCGGCAGCGTCGGCCTGCCGGCCTATTCCGACGAGCATCCCCACTGGCACGTGATGGAAGCCGGCAGCCCACGCGCCCGCTACGCGCTCGTCGAGGACGGCGAGGTCGACCTGATCGAGGTCGACTACGACTTCACCGCCGCTGCCGCCAAGGCAAAGGCGGAGGGGCGCGACGATTGGGCGTTCGCGCTGCGAACCGGGCGGGCGCGGTAGCTGATTCTGAGCGGCAGAGACGATCCGACGGTGGACGACGGAGTCCCTCTGCCGTATATACATTCACACTATACGGAGGCGGCTATGACGCGGGAATGGCGCACCAAGACCTTCAAGTCCGGTAACAGTGTCGCGGTCCGTCTGCCCAAGGCGATCGGTTTCAAGGAAGGTGATGATGTCGTGCTCGTCCCCCATGCGGACGGCAGCATCTCCTTCTGGAAGGAGAGCGACGCCAAGGCGATATTCATGAGCCTTTACGGGTCCATGTCTCCCGGATGGATGGCCGCGGGCCGCGGGGATGTTGAACAGGACGATTACGATTGGGGCGACACCTCGTCGGCTGCGGCCTGAATGTATCTGCTCGACACCAATATATGCATCGATTTCCTGGACGGGCGGAGCGAGCCCCTCGCGCGGCGCATGGAAGATAATTTTGGCCGGCTGACGATCTCCACGATCACCGCCGCCGAGCTGTTCGTCGGTAACCGATCTTCCCAGGATCGGTTGGTGATGCGCGTAAGGCCGATAAATTCGTTGCCAGTGTCGACGTCGCCGACTTCGCCCTGGCGGACGCGCGCGCATATGGCGAAATCGTTCGAAGCATCGGGGTGAAGCGGAAGAGCTTCGATCGCCTGATCGGTGTTCAGGCGCTTCGGCTGGGCCTGACGCTGGTCACACGCAACGCTCGCCATTTCGGCGATGTGCCGGGGTTGAAGGTCGAGGATTGGACTTCTCCTCTGTGACGCCGACCGAGGAAAAAATTGCCCGTGTCATGTCAACGCCGGAGCGCGCGCTGTCGTTCGCGGAGATCACACCTGCGACGATTATGGCTGCGGACGCTCGTATCGACGGAATTGGAGTCGATGATTTTGTCACGGAACTCGAAGCAGAGTTCGGTGCTGTCGTTCGTGAGATACCCTGGCTCCGCTTTTCGGACCAGCGTGCGTCGTTTCGTGGCTGCTCTGTTGCTGCGGTTCCATTCTGGTTGATCTGGCGGGCCTTAATGTACCCGCTAAACCGAGAGTTTATCCCGCCGCCAAATGGCGGTGGCGAGGCGTTGACGGTTCACCGTATCGCACAGGTCATAGACGCCGGCTATTGGATCGAGCCGGATCAGGTCGATAGATGACCTTCGCCGCCACCGTCCTCACCCTCTACCCCGAGATGTTTCCCGGCCCGCTCGGCATCAGCCTGGCCGGGCGCGCACTTGCCGAAAACCGCTGGTCGCTCAACGCCATCCAGATCCGCGACTTCGCGACCGACAAGCATCGTTCCGTGGATGACACCCCCGCCGGCGGGGGCGCCGGGATGGTTATGCGCGCCGATGTGCTGGCCCGCGCGATCGACAGCGTCGCCGACGACCGGCCCATTCTGGCGATGACGCCGCGCGGCGCGCCGCTCACCCAATCCCGCATCCGAGACCTCGCTACTGGCCCCGGCGTCACCCTCCTGTGCGGCCGGTTCGAGGGGATCGACGAGCGGCTGTTCGAGGGCCGGCCGATCGAATGCGTCTCGATCGGCGACTATGTGCTGTCGGGCGGCGAGATGGCGGCGCTGGTGCTGCTGGATGCTTGCATCCGGCTGCTGCCCGGCGTAATGGGCGCGGCTTCCAGCGGGGATGACGAGAGCTTCGAGACGGGGCTGCTCGAATATCCGCATTATACCCGACCGGTCATATGGGAGGGGCGCACGATCCCCGAAGTGCTGCGATCGGGGGATCATGCGGCGGTCGACGCGTGGCGCAAGTCACAGGCGGAGGCCGATACACGGCTAAGGCGGCCGGACCTGTGGGAGCGCCATGAGGGCGCTCGGGTCCATCCGCCCTCTGGCGCGCGGCACGAGAAGAAGGACAAGATGAGATGAACCTCATCCAGACGCTCGAGGCCGAGGCCATCGAGAAGTTCAAGGAAGGCAAGACGATCCCGGAATTCCGCCCGGGCGATACGCTGCGCGTGGGCGTCAAGGTGGTCGAGGGCGAGCGGTCGCGCGTCCAGAATTATGAGGGCGTGTGCATCGCGCGCGCCAACAAGGGCATGGGTTCGTCGTTCACCGTCCGCAAGATCAGCTTCGGCGAGGGCGTCGAGCGCGTCTTCCCGCTCTATTCGCCCAACATCGATTCGATCGAGGTGGTGCGCAAGGGCGTCGTGCGTCGCGCCAAGCTCTATTATCTGCGCGGCCGCACCGGCAAAACGGCGCGGATCGCGGAGCGCCGCGATCCCCGGTCCACCGAGGGCAAGGGCGCCTGAAGCCGGGCACCTCCGCCGAACCTCGCAGCGGCCGGGCTCCCCACGGAGGCCGGCCGTTCGCATGTCTGAGCCAATCCTCGTCATGCCAGCGCAGGCTGGCATCTCGGCCAGCCGGATCGCCCCGCCGGCCGAGACCCCAGCCTTCGCTGGGGTGACGAAATGAGATCAAGGATCGAAAAGATGGGTTATCGGTTAGTCGTCGCGGGCGCGACGGGCAATGTCGGCCGCGAAATGCTGAACATCCTGGCCGAGCGGGAATTCCCGATCGACGAGATCGCGGTCGTTGCGTCGTCGCGCAGCCAGGGCGACCAGATCGAGTTCGGCGAGACCGGCCAGATGCTGAAGGTCCAGAACATCGACCATTTCGATCCGGCGGGATGGGACATGGCGCTGTTCGCGATCGGATCGGAAGCGACCAAGATCCACGCGCCGCGCTTCGCCGCCGGTTGCACCGTGATCGACAACAGCTCGCTCTACCGGATGGATCCGGACGTGCCGCTGATCGTGCCCGAGGTGAACCCGCAGGCGATCGACCTGTACCGCCGCAAGAACATCATCGCGAACCCGAACTGCTCGACCGCGCAGATGGTGGTGGCGCTGAAGCCGCTGCACGATGCCGCGAAGATCAAGCGCGTCGTCGTCTCGACCTACCAGTCGGTGTCCGGCGCGGGCAAGGCGGGGATGGACGAGCTGTTCGAGCAGAGCCGCAACATCTTCGTCGGCGATCCGGCGGAGGCCAAGAAGTTCACTAAGCAGATCGCGTTCAACGTGATCCCGCATATCGACGTGTTCCTCGACGACGGCTTCACCAAGGAAGAGTGGAAGATGGTGGTCGAGACCAAGAAGATCCTCGATCCCAAGATCAAGGTCGTCGCCACCTGCGTGCGCGTGCCGGTGTTCGTGGGCCATTCGGAAGCGATCAACATCGAGTTCGAGAACGAGATCTCGGCCAAGCAGGCCCAGGCGCTGCTCCGCGAGGCGCCGGGCATCATGCTCGTCGACAAGCGCGAGGACGGCGGATACGTCACCCCGGTCGAATGCGTCGGCGAATTCGCCACCTTCGTCAGCCGCGTGCGCGAGGATCCGACCGTGGAGAACGGGCTGGTGCTGTGGTGCGTGTCCGACAATCTGCGGAAAGGCGCCGCGCTGAACGCGGTGCAGATCGCCGAGCTGCTCGGCCGCAGGCACCTCAAGAAAGCGGCGTGACGCTGCGGCTGGAGCCATGGACGGGCGATGCTTGCCGCATCGCCCCTGCCGATGCCGAGGCCGCCGCACAGACGATCGCGATCCTGACGGAATATCCCCGGCCGGCGCGCTGGGGCTGCTATCTGGCGTTGGTGGGAGAGGACGCGGTCGGCATCGGCGCGTTCAAGGCCGCGCCGGACGCCGAGGGCACGGTGGAGATCGCCTACCAGACCTTCCCGGCGTTGGAGGGGCGGGGTCATGCGACCGCGATCGTCGCCGCGCTGGTCGGCATCGCGCGGCAAGGCGGCGCGGCGGTGGTGATCGCGCATACGCTGCCGCTAATGGAAGCCTCCGGTCGGGCGCTGCTGCGCAACGGCTTCAGGCAGGTTGACGCGTTTGACGACCCCGAGGATGGGCGGGTCTGGTACTGGGAGCTGCTGCTGGTTGAGTCACTGCTATCAATGTGATAGCAAGTCGGCATGGGACAGGTATTGATCCGTAATATCGACGATGCGGTGATCGCCGATTATAAGATCGCGGCGAAGCGGGCGGGCCGATCGTTGGAAGCCGAACTACGCGAGGCGTTGACGAACGCCCGACCGACGTCGAGGCCAAGTGTCGACGAACTTATCGCGCTTTCGGCGCGGCTTCGAGCCAGAACGCCGGCAGACGTGGCGCAGTCCGACAGCACTTCGGTCATTCGTCGCGATCGTGATATGCGCGGTGCCGGATGGTTCGCCGCCGGCGACCATGCGGCTCGTTCTTGACGCGAGCGTCGCCGTCAAGCTCGTCGTAGACGAGCCCGGCACGCCGCAGGCCGTCCATGTGCTGCATCGACCCGCTACCCGGCTAGCGCCGGATTGGATGCGACTGGAGGTTGCGAGTGCACTGTGGAACAAGGTTCGTCGAGGAAGCCTGGAAGATTGGGATGCGCGCGAACGCCTCGCTGCCGTGGACGGATTCATCGACGAGTTCGCATGCGCGACGCAGATGCTGGATGAGGCGTTCGATCTTTCGCTGAGCCTGGGACACCCGGTATATGACTGCATGTATCTGGCGCTGGCGATGAGGGACGATGCCAGCGTGATCACGGCGGATCACGATTTCGTCGGAGCGGCCAGACGCAGCGGGCTCGAAGCGCGGGTAGAGTTGCTGACATGGTAGAGATGACCGGCGGCTGCCAGTGCGGCCGCATCCGCTACACCGCACGGATCGAGGGCGACGAGGCGTATCTTTGCCATTGCGGGATGTGCCGGCGTGCGACGGGCGGCGTCTCGATCGCGTTTTGCAACGTGAAGCGGGCCGATGTCGCGTGGGAAGGCGAGCCGGACTATTACGCCTCCTCGCCGATCGCGCGGCGGGGGTTCTGCGCGGCCTGCGGCACGCCGCTGACGTTCGAATATCCCGACAGCCCCAACATGGATCTGACGATCGGATCGTTCGACGATCCGTCGCGGTTCGTGCCCGCCCACCATTTCGCGATCGAGACGGCGCTGACCGCTTGGCTGGACACCGGGTACCTGCCGGGCAAGCGGCTCGACGAGAATCCGGCGACCGTGGACCGGTGGATGGCGGCAACGGGCAAGCTGCCCGAATGAGCGCATCGCCCGACCTGAAGCGGTTCGCCGCGCCCGACGGGATCGATCTCGCCTGGCGCGAGATCGGGGTGGGGCGGCCGGTGCTGCTGCTCCACGGCCTCTTCTCGAACGCCGAGACCAACTGGATCCGCTTCGGCCACGCCGCGGCGATCGCCGCGCGCGGCTTTCGCGTGATCATGCCGGATCTGCGCGGCCACGGCGACAGCGGCCATCCGCACGAGGCCGCCAGCTACCCGCCCGACATTCTGGCCCATGACGGCTTCGCGCTGCTGCGGCACCTCGGTCTGACCGACTATGATCTGGCGGGCTACTCGCTCGGCGGGCGGACGGTTCTGCGCATGCTGGTCGCGGGCGGGCGGCCGCGCCGCGCGGTGCTGGCCGGCATGGGGCTGCAGGGGGTGTTGCATCCCAACGCGCGCGCCGATCACTTCCGCGCCGTGCTGACCGGGATCGGCAGCCACAGGCGCGGATCGCCCGAATGGATGGCGGAGGCGTTCCTGAAGACGACCGGCGCCGATCCGCAGGCGATGCTCGCGCTGCTGGGCAGCTTCGTCGCGACGACCTTCGCCGAATTGGCGGCGATCGACACGCCGCTGCTGGTGGTGACCGGCGCCGAAGACCAGGATAACGGCTCCGCCGAAGCATTGGCCGAAACGCTGCGGCACGGCGCGTTCGTCGAGGTGCCGGGCAACCATATGAGCGCCGTCACCCGCCCCGAACTGGGCACCGCCATCGCCGATTTCCTGGCGGCTTGACCCGGGCCGGCGGGCGCGTTCATCTGGCGGCAATCGATCCGTCAGCCGAAGGTCTCCCGCGCCCATGAAATCCGCCGTATCCGCGCTTGCGCTCGCCGCCGTATTCGCCTTCCCCGCGCCTGCCCCTGCCGCCAAGCCCGCCGCTTCCGCCACCGCATCGGTATCGTCGGTGATGTCGGTCGCGTTGATCCACGAG